>NZ_JBHSHD010000001.1:0-73603 GCF_042652785.1 Dokdonella ginsengisoli
CCGCCAGCGCGCACGCGCGGCCGCCCGCGGCTTCCGCTCGCCGACGCCGCGCGCCGCGCCGGCGTACGGCGCCAGCAGCGTGCGCAGGCGGCGCAGGTCCGCATCGCCGGCCGCGGCCGGATTCCACAACGGATCGTCGAGGTCATTCATGCCCGAACTCCAGCGCTCGCGCGCGATCCAGACCCAGCGCCGCGCGCAGCTTGGCCATGCCGCGATGCAGGTTGACCCGCACCGATTCCGGCGTGAGCCCGGTCAGCGCGGCGATCTCCGCGCCGCCGAGCCCCTCGACCAGGCGCAGCGCGAGCGTCTCCCGGTACGCCTCCGGCAGCGCGGCCAGCGCATGCAGGACGCGCGCGGCCTCGGCGCGGTCCTCCGGCGAGGCGGCGGTCGAGGCGCGCTCGGGCACTTCCGCCGCCGTCACCTCGGCGGCCGTCGCCGGCGGCATGCGGCGCGCGATCGTCGCGATCCACGGCCCGAACTTGTGCTCCTCCTTCAGCTGCGCCAGGCGCGCGAAGGCGAGCGCGAAGCACTCCTGCGTCAGCTCGTCCGCCAGCGCCGGACGGAAGCGGCCGATCAGGATGCCGTGCACGAGCGGCGCGAAGCGGCGATGCAGCTGCGCGAACGCGGACTGCGAACCGCGCCGCGCCTCGCGCACGGCGCGCGCCACGTCGAAGGCGTTGATCGGGGCGCCGGCCGGTTCGCGCAACACAATTCCTCGTCTCGTGGCCTTGCAGAGGGTGTCACCGCGCGAAGCGTTAACCGCGGCGCGCCCGTTAACGCGACGCGCTCCGCGGCGCTCTTGCGGAAGTCCCCCGTCCGGAGAATCCGTCATGCCCCGCTGGCTCTGCCTTATCCTGCTCTGGCTGGCCTCGTTCGTCCAAGCACAGGGCGGCCTGCCGCGCTGGGATGCGCTGCCGGCCGTCGACGTGCAGCACCTGCAGGGCGCCTACGCCGGCCGCAGCGTCTGCCCGATGTGCCGGCACGGCTACGACGCCGGCCTGCTCGTGCTGCTGCCCTCGGCCACGGCGCCCGCCGACGCGGCGCGCATCGCGCAGGCGTTGCGGCGGTCGACCGCGGCGATCGGCAGCGAACGGTTCCGTGCCTTCCTGATCCTCACCGGCGAGCCGCCAGCACGCGCGCTGCTCGACGCCGTCGCCGGCCCGCAAGCGGGCTGGTACGTGGCACATCTGCCGACGGCGCGACTGCCGGACGCCTCGCGCGACTTCGCCGCGCCGCTGGATGGCTTCGGCCAGGGCTACGTGTTCGCCCAGCGCCGCGTGCTGTGGCGCTTCGATCCGCTGTCCGCGCAGTGGCCGTCGGCGCTCGACGCGCAGGCGCGCTACGCAATGGAGTTCCTGGGCGCGACCTACGCGCAGGCGGCCGGCGGCGACGATCCGGACACGCCACGGGGCCGCCTGTGGACCGCGCCGGAGCGCCTGTCGTCGAACGTGGTGCTGTCACCGGCCGCGGCGGAGGCGAGCCGGCTCTGCTTCGCCGACGCCGCGAAGGCTCCGCGCGCCGATGCCCTGCTCGCGCTGAGCCTGCCGGACTCCGCCTCGCCGCAGCGCGTGCGCTGGGCGCGCAGCGACGGCGACGGCTGCGTCTGGCTGCAGGGGATGCCGGACTCGCCGCGCCTGCACGTCGAGCTGTTCAGTGCGTTGCAGGCGGCGGCCGTGGTCGACGTCGACACGCGCGAACGGTCGTCCGCGCACGCACTCGAGGTGACGCTCGACGACGCCGCGCCGACCGGCGTGAGCGGCCGCGAGCGCATCGTCGGCCTGCCCTGCGAAGGCTGCGAGGCCGTGTTCGACGGCCTGCCGGCGCGGCTCGCCTCGTCCACGCGCCTGGCCCCGCCGGCCGAGCCGGGCGAACCCCTGCGGCTGTCGGGAATCGTGCGCGACGCCGACGGACGCGCGCGGCCCGGCATCGTCGTCTACGCCTACCACACCGATCGCGGCGGCCGCTATCCGGAGGATGCGAACCTGCACGGCGAAGCCGCGCGCCACGGCCGCCTGCGCGGCTGGGTGCGCACCGATGCCGACGGACGCTACGAATTGCGCAGCATCCGCCCCGGCGGCTATCCCGGCGAGTCCGTGCCGCAGCACGTGCACCTGCACGTGATCGAACCGGGGCGCTGCACGTATTACCTCGGCGACGTGCTGTTCGACGACGACCCGCGCCTGACGCCAGTGCTGCGCCAACGCGAGCGCGCCGCGCACGGCGGCAGCGGCATCGTGCGGCCGCAGCGCGACGGCGACGGCTGGCGCGCACAGCGCGACGTGGTGCTCGGGCTCGGCGTGCCGGACTACGCGCGTTGCGCGCAGCCGTTCCCCTGACGCGCGCCGCTAGCCGTGCGCGAACGCCGCCAGCGCCTGCGCGTGCAGCGCCGGCGTGCCGGCCAGCGCGCTGCGCGTGTCGAGGCCGATGGCGCGGCCTTCCAGGTCGGTGAACACGCCGCCGGCCTCGCGCACGATCACCACCAGCGGCGCGATGTCGAGGATGTTGAGGTCGGACTCGACCACCAGGTCGATCGCGCCGCGCGCGAGCAGGTGGTAGTGCAGGAAATCACCGTAGCCGCGGATGCGGCCGACGCGCCGCACCAGATCGGCGTAGGCGCTCCAGCGCGCCGGATCGGCGGCCAGCGATTTGAGGTTGCCGCTCGAGATCGCGCTGCGCGCGTCGAACGCGGCCGCCTCCGAGACGCGCAGCGTGCGCGTTTCGCCGCCGCGGCCGCGCAGGAACGCGCCGCCGCCGCGCACCGCCCAGGCGCGCTCGCCGTACTCGCCGGCGGCCGACACGCCCAGCAGCAGCTCGCCCGCGTGCATCAGCGCGATCTGCGTGGAGAACATCGGATAGCCGCGCACGAAGGCCTTGGTGCCGTCGATCGGATCGATCAGCCACAGCCAGTCGCCCTCGCCTTCGCGACCTTCCTCCTCGCCGTGGAAGGCGTGCTGCGGAAACGCCTCGCGCAGCACGCGCTTGATCGCCGCCTCGGCCTCGCGGTCGGCCTCGGTCACCGGCGTGGCGTCGTCCTTGGTGACGACCGAGAAATCCTGCGCACGATAGCGCGGCCGCGTGATCGCCTCGGCGGCGTCGGCGGCGCGCTGCGCCACCGCCAGGGCCTGCTCGAGGAACGCCGGCGACGCCGCGCTCACGGGAACTTGAACATCTGGCCGTGCACGACGAAGCGGGTCGAACCGTCGGACTGCGGCTCGCCGATGCGGCGCAGCATCTCGGCGAGCTGCGGATCGTCGTTGCGCGCCGACAGCGTGGCCTGCGCGTCGAGCGCGTTGAAGCCGACCTTGAACGTGCCGTCGACGGCGAGGTTGCCGCTGCCGTCGTCGCGCACCTGCCCGCCGATGCTGCCGTCCGGCTGCGAGGAAAACTCGGCCAGCATGTCGGGCAGGCGCGTCTCGCCCTGCGCGGCGACGCCGGCGCCGGTCCAGCGCGCGTTGCCGCTGGCGTCACTGAGCGCAGTGGTGGCGAACTTGGCCTGGCTGACGACGCCGCTGATCGTGCCGAGCAGCTTGGCCTCGCCCAGGTCCAGACTCGAGGCGAGCAGTTCCGCCGGCACGCTGAAGCGCATGTCGTGCACCTGCATCGAGCCGTCGCCGTTGCGCGTCATCGCGCCGGCGGCATCGACGTCGGCGCCCTTGACGCGCACGTCGGCGACGAAGCGGCCCTCCAGCAGCGGCGCCTTCTGCGCGCGCCAGTCGAGCTCGCCCAGGTCGCGCCCGAGCACGCTGATGCCGTCGGCGTGGCCGTCCCACAGCGTGCCGCGCACGCCCGTCAGGGTGACCGGACCGAGGTACTTGGTGCCGTAGCGGATCGCGAAACTGGCGGGCAGCTTCCAGAAGAAAAGGCCGGCGGCGACCAGCCCGACCACGACGAGCAACAGCAGAATCTTGGTGATGCGCATGGTTCTCTTGGGAATTCGTGGCGACAGGACGACGGCGCCCGGCCCGTCATGGTGCATCCTGCAGTGTTACGCGCGCGTTGACGAGGCCGACGCCGTCGGCGCGATCGGCCGAGAAATCGGTGGTCTGGACGCCGTAGCTGCGCGCCAGCGCGTCGATCCACTCGACCAGCGCGTCGAAGTTGGCGTACTCGAAGCTGACGCGCACGCTGCCGGCGCCGGCCGGCTCCACGCGCTTGAGCGCGCTCTCCAGCCCGCCGCTGCGCGCGGTGGCGTCGGCCAGCGCGAGCAGCGAGCGGCCCTGGCGGTCGGCCAGCGAACGCGTGCCGGCGGCGCGCAGGCGTTCGATCTCGGCGGCGCCGCGGCGCACGTAGTCGAGTTCGGCGCGGCTGCGCTCGACCTGCTGGCGCAGCTCGGCGCGGCGCTGCGACAGCGGATGCCAGACCAGCGCCCAGCCGAGCAGCAGCACGGCGAGCGCGCCGCCGGCGAGCAGCGTGCGGCGTTCCTGCGGCGCCATGGCGCGCCAGCGTTCGGCGATCATCGTGCGGCTCCGATGCGGATGCGGCCGTCGATCCCCTCGGGACCGGGATTGGCCGCGGTGACCTCGGCCTGCAGCCCGGCGGCAGCGAGGCGTTCGCGCACGCCGTCGACCGCGGCGACGTCGGGCGCGCGCAGGGCCAGCTCGAAGCCGCCGTTGCGGTATTCCATGCCGCTCGTCTGGATGCGCGTGCTGCTGCCGAGCACCGGCGCGAGACGGCCGAGCAGGGTCAGCAGGCCGCCGGATTCGGCGCCGCCGCGCAGGCGTTCGACGCGGCCGCGCATCAGCTGCTCGGGGCTCATGCGCGCAAGCTGCGCGGCGTCCACGTCGGGAAACGCCTTGCGCAGCGCGTCGGCGGCCTGCGTCTGCAGCTGCGCATCGCTGCGCGAGAGCTGCAGCACTTCCAGGCCGAGATTGGCGACGGCGAGCACCAGCGCGGCGGCTGCGGCGACGGCCGCGATGCGCCAGACGCGCGCGCCGCCGGCGCGCCGGTGGCGCGGCGCGAACTCGCCGTCGAGCAGGTTGATCGGTGCGGCGTTCGCGGCGGCCAGAAAGGCGAGCGGATCGCGCCGGCGTTCGTGATACGCGGCGACCGGTGCCGCCAGTGCCAGCGCCGGCTGCGCACGGAAGTCGTGCACCTCCAGCGGCGCGAGTTCGGCGCGCAGCTGGGCCAGCCAGCCGGGCAGCTCGTCGAGCGCGCAGGCGAAGGCGGACCACGGCTTCAGGCGCACCGTCGCGCGGCCGCCCTCGATCAGCGCCGTGGCGCGATCGTCCGCCAGCGGCAGCGCCAGCGAATCGGGCAGCATGCGGTCCGGCCGGATGCCGGCCTGCTCGAGATGCTGCAGCCATCCGCGCAGGCGTTCCTTCGCCACCACCGCGACGCCGACGCGGCCGCCCTGCACATCCGCGGCGGCGAAGTGCAGATCCTCCACCGGCGCCAGCAGCTGGTCTTCCACCGCGTACGGCAGCGCCTGCAGCAGCTGGGTGCGGTTGCGCGCGCTCAGGCCGACCTCGGTCAGCAGCACGTCCTCGGACGGCACCGCGACGACCACTTCGGCGGCCGCCGCCAGCGCCGACGCCGGCGGCGCGCCGGGACTGGAAGCCGGCTCGCGGACGCCGGCCGCCTGGCGCAGCCAGCTCAGGCCGCCGTCGGCAGCGAGGCGCAGATAGAGACGATCGGGCATGGGAACCGCCGGGAAATTCGTCCGGATTGTAAGGCAGCGCCCGCCGGGATTTCGCTAGCCAATAGACAGCCCGCTACGGCGTTTCGTCGGCCGCGATCGGCGCCGCCGTCACCAGCGCCGTGTCGGCGCCGCGGCTGCGCTGCAGCACGCGCAGGTCGGGCTCGCGCTGGATCAGGCTGTAGAAGGTGTACGGCACCGCGTCGAGCACGATGTCGCTGCGGGCGAGGAAATAGGTGCTGGAGGTGTCGAGCACACCCGTGAGGCCCGGCGTCCTGACGATCCCGGCTTCGTCGAGGAGGACGCCGGGGTCCCCGTATCGTGCCTGACCACCGGCCCACACCTTCTCCGCACTGGCGCGAGTCAATCCGTCGCCCAGGCTCATCAGCACCGGCACGCTCGCGGTGTTGACGTTGAGCTTCGTGCCCGGCGGCAGCGCGCAGACGTACGGCGCCAGCCGGGCATAGACATCGCCGCTCACGCCGCGCACCAGGCGCAGTTCCGAGACGTGGGCGAACAGGCCGCCGCGCGGGCGGTACGGCAGCGCCTGGGCGAGATAGAAGTTCGCTTCCTCGCCGCGCCGCTCGGGGTCGAGCCAGCCTGCGATCGCAGCGCCGACATCGGCCCTCAGGCCGAGCACTTCCAGCAGACGCCGGAAGATCTTGCTCCATTCCTCGCGCGCCAGCGGCGTGTTTTCCGGCGAGAGATTGTTGAGATTGAAGCACCCGTTCTGGTCGCTCATCGTCGCGCCGATGGTGCCGCCGGGAACCGGCTGCGTCGGCAGCGGCATCGCCCAGGGGCTGGCGTTCGTGTCCGTTGCGTCACTCTTCGCTTCGAGCAGCACTTCGGCCGCATAGGCTTCCAGGCCCTGCGCGTAGGCTTCCGCCTGCTCGCCGCGCAGCACGTTGCGCGTGCGCGCCAGCGCGAGCTCGCCGCGGTCGAGCAGGGCGGCGATCAGGATCGTCGCCAGCGCCACCACCAGCAGGGCGACGAGCAGGGCCACGCCGCGCTGCCGGCGCATCGGTGCGGTCATTGGCCACCTCCGACGACCGGCAGCGGCGTGGAAGGCAGCTCGACCAGGCGGCGAATTTCGCCCAGGTCCGGCAGCATGAGGCGGAACTCGACCGCGCGCGGCAGCCGTTCGCGCACAGCGACGGGGGAGCACGCCGTCGGCGCCGACGGCGGCCAGGTGTCGCGCCAGCTGCCTTCGCAGCCGAGGTAGCGCAGGCGCAGTTCGCCGGCGCGCTCGAGCAGGGTCGTCGTCGCCGGCGCCGAACCCGGTGCGCGATCGAGCACGGCGTAGCGGCCGCGGCGCAAGGTTCCGGCGTCGAGCGAATAGGCGACGCGTTCGAGATGGCTGCGCGGTTCGGCGCGCGGATTGGCGTAGCCCAGGCGGGTGAACTCGACCGCGGCCGGCGCGCCGGCCAGCGCGGGCAACGCGTCGCTGCCGCTGTTGCCGAGCACCGGGCGCGACACGGCCTGGCGCAGGTCGCGTTCGAGCGAGGCGACCGCGCGCGTCACCGCGGCGAGGCGATCCTGCCGTTCGGCGAGCGCGGCGCGCGTACGCGCGAGCTGCCCGAGTCCGCCGTAGGCCGCGGCGGCGAGCGCGGCGAACACGGCCAGCGCGACCAGCAGTTCGAGCAGGCTGAAACCGCGCGACGGCTTCACGGCGAAAGGCTCCGGCCGACGAAGCCGCTGAGGGTGGCCGAAGGCTCGTTCGCATCCGCGGCGAACACGCGCACTTCGATGCGCCGGATGCCGGGATTGGGCGTGGACTGCACCTCGCGCGTCCAGCGCCAGTCGCGATCGCCCAGGCGCGTGCGGCCCTCGCTGCGCCCGGTCGACGGGAACGCGGCCAGGCGCGTCTCGGCCAGCGTGTTGGCGGCGACCCAGCCGGCCAGGGTGCGTTCGCGCAGGCCGTCGAAGCTGCGCACCTGCACGGTCGCCGCGCGCGTCAGCGCGAGCAGGGCCAGCGCGACGACGGCCAGCGCGACCAGCACTTCGATGAGCGTGAAGCCGCGCGCGCGGTTCATGGCGCCGCGTCCACGCGCTCGGCCTTCAGCGTGCCGTCCTCCTCGCCCGTCACGCGGTAGCGCACGGCCGCGTCGCCCAGCGTCAGGGTCAGCGTGAACGGCGTCAACTCGCCGGAGGAGAAGCACACCAGCTGCGGCGCCGGCCGCTGCGCGCTGGCCAGCTCGAGCGGGCGGCCGCCGCGGCCGAGTTCCAGCCGCAGCCCTTCGGGCCAGCGTCGTGTACGCAGTTCGCTCTCGCCCGGCTCGTTCCATTGGCTGCCGTCGAGGCGGCGGAACGCGTAGCCGTCCGCGTCGAGCACGGCGCCGATCTCGCGCCCGGACAGTTCAGCCTGGCCGCAGGCATGGGCGAGCAAGGCGCGGAAGCGTTCGGCCTCGTCGGCGAGGCGGCGCTGTGCATTGCCGGCCACGGCCAGGGTCAGCGCGGCGGCGAGCACGCCGACGATCACCACGACGACGAGGAGTTCGATGAGGGTGAAGCCGTGGGAATCGGAAATCGGGAATCGGGAATCGGAAGATCTATCACTCCACCGATTACACGTGGAATGCTTTCCCGCGATTCCCGATTCCCGATTCTCGATTCCCGGCGTCACTCCCAGTTCCCGACGTCGGCCGCCTCGCCTTCGCCGCCGGGCTTGCCGTCGGCGCCGTTGCTGTAGACGTCGATCTCGCCGTGCTGGCCGGGGCGCTGGTACTGGTAGGGCTTGCCCCACGGATCCTTCGGCACGCGGTCGAGATACGGGCCCTTCCAGTTCGGCGCGTCGGGCTGGCCGGACGGCTTGGCGACCAGCGCCTCCAGGCCCTGCTCGCTGCTCGGATAGGCGAAGTTGTCCAGCTTGTAGAGATTGAGCGCGGTCTGGATGCTGGTCACGTCCTGCTTGGCGCGCGTCACGCGCGCCTCGCCGGGGCGCTCCATCACGCGCGGCACGACGATCGCGGCGAGGATGCCGAGGATCACCACCACGACGAGGATTTCGATCAGGGTGAAGCCGCGGGATGCGCGGCGCGGAACGGCGGACTGGGAAAGGCGGCGCATGGCAAGACTTGTGCGGAGGCGAAGGCGGCCCGGATCATATCAGGGCCATGCCCTCCTACTCCGCCGACCTCACCGCACGCGACCTCGCCGTCGTGTGGCACCCGTGCACGCAGATGCACGACCACGAAACCCTGCCGATGCTGCCGATCGCGCGCGCCGAAGGCGCGTGGCTGTACGGCCACGACGGACGCCGCTGGCTCGACGCGGTCAGCTCCTGGTGGACCTGCCTGCTCGGCCACCGCCACCCGCGCATTGTCGAGGCACTGAAGGACCAGCTCGACCGCATCGACCACGTGATGCTGGCCGGCTTCACGCACGAGCCGGCGATCGAGCTGGCCGAGGAACTGGTGCGCATCGCGCCGCGGCCGCAGGCGCACGATGCCTCGCCGCTCACGCGCGTCTTCTACGCCGACAACGGCTCGTCCGCGATCGAGGTCGCGCTGAAGCTGAGCTTCCACTACTGGCGCAACCACGGCCGCGGCGAGCGCACGCGCTTCGTCGCGCTGACCGGCGGCTACCACGGCGAGACCCTGGGCGCGCTGTCGGTCACCGACGTGGCGCTGTACCGCGCGACCTATGCCCCGCTGCTGCTCGAGCCGGTGTTCGCGCCGTCGCCGGACGCCTACGAGCGCGCGCCCGGCGAAAGCGCGGCCGACTGCGCGCAGCGCGCCCTCCACGCGCTGCGCGAAATCCTCCAACGCCAGGCGCACGAACTGTGCGCGGTCATCGTCGAGCCGCTGGTGCAGTGCGCCGGCGGCATGCGCATGCACGATGCGTCGTACCTGACCGGCCTGCGCGCGCTGTGCGACGAGTTCGACGTGCACCTGATCGCCGACGAGATCGCGGTCGGTTTCGGCCGCACCGGCACCCTGTTCGCGTGCGAACAGGGCGGCATTGCACCGGACCTGCTGTGCCTGTCGAAAGGCCTGACCGGCGGCACGCTGCCGCTGTCGGCGGTGTTGACGACCGCCGACGTCTACGCCGCGTTCTACGCCGAGTACGCCTCCGGCAAGGCCTTCCTGCATTCGCACAGCTACACCGGCAACCCGATCGCCTGCCGCGCCGCGCTGGCGACCCTGTCGGTGCTGCGCGAGGAACCCGTGCTCGAACGCAACCGCGCACTGGCCGCGCACCTCGACGCGCGCCTGGCGCCGCTGGCCGGCCATCCGCACGTCGCCGAGGTGCGCCGGACCGGCCTGATCGCGGCGGTCGAACTGGTGCGCGACAAGGCCACGCGCGAGGCGTTCCCCTCGTCCGAGCGCCGCGGCCTGCGCGTCTACCGCCACGGCCTGGAACGCGGCGCCGTGCTGCGCCCGCTCGGCAACGTCGTCTACTTCATGCCGCCGTACTGCATCACGCCGGAGGAGATCGACTTCATGGTCGAAGTGGCGGTGGAGGGAATCGAGCGCGCGGTGGGCTGATTCGCGGCGGCCGGTCTCGATGAAATGAACCCACCGTTCTCGCTTCGCTCCGTCACCGCCACGGCGCAGAAGTCGACGCCGGCGTCATCCGACCATTGCGGCAGCTACGAATCCCCGCCCGCATCCGCCGCGCCCGTTCTGCCGTTCGCCGCCTCGAATCCGTCCGCGAAGATCGTGTCGTCCACCGGCGCGCCGGTGTTGAGGAAGACAACCACCGAAGGCTGCCCTGAGAAACCGACGGCGAGATCCGGCAGGCCATCGCCGTCGACGTCGCCGAATGCGAGCGCGGTGCCGGCGCCTTCGCCGTCGTAGCTCCAGGCCGGCAGCGGGTCGAGCGCGCCGTCGCGGCTGAGGTACAGCCAGACCTTGCCGCGCGAGAAGTCGATCTCGGCGACGTCGGGCAGGCCGTCGCCGTTGACGTCGGCGACCGCCACGCCCTGGTGGTCGGATTCGGTGTTGTCGGCCTGCCAGACCGGCGCGAAGCCGCCGGCGCCGTCGTTCGCGTACAGGGTCAGGCGGGCCTGACCGAGCAGGATGTCGGCATCGCCGTCGCCGTCGAAATCGGCAATCGCCACGCCGCGGTCGCCGTCGGTCGAGCCGGTGCTCCAGAACGGCGTCGCCGCCGGCGCGGTGCCGTCGTTGGCGTAGGCGGCGCTTTCGAAGCCGCTCCACTTCGCCACCGCCAGGTCCGGATCGCCGTCGCCGTCGAGGTCGCCGGCGGCGACCGAGTTCTGCACGGCGGCCTCGGCGGACTGCCAGTCCGGCGTCGCGGCGAAGCCGCCGCCGTCGTTGCGGAACAGGTACAGCGGGCGATGCGGATCGTTGCTGCCGTTGCCCTGGTTGGCGGTGACCAGGTCGAGATCGCCGTCGCCGTCGATGTCGGTCAGCGTCATGCCGACCGCCCAGGCGGCTTGCTGCGACTGCCAGCCGGCCGCGGTCGCCAGTCCCTCGGCCGAGCCGAAGTAGACGACGTTCGGATCGTAGGAAAAGCCGCCGCGCGCGACGACGAGGTCGCGCAGGCCGTCGCCGTCGACGTCGGCGATCGCCACCTCGCTGCTGTGGCTCTGGTCCTCCGACTGCCACGAGGGCTCGCTTTCGAGGGCGCCGCCGACGTTGAAGTAGACGTAGTCGTGCCAGTCCTCGAACGGCGGAAAGCTGTTGCTGCGATACGTGGCGACGGCGAGATCGTCACGGCCGTCGCCGTCGAGGTCGCCGAAGGCGAGCCCGGCGACCTGCAGGCGCAACGCGTTCTGCCAGTCCGGCGTCGCCGCGTACGGCGCGTCGCCGGCCGGCGCATGCGAGGGCGATGCGTGCACGTGCGCGACGACACGACCGTCCGCAGTGACCTGGCGCGAATCGGGGCGCGAGTCGGCGGACGTGAGAGCCGGCGTGCCCGACAGCACGGCGGCGCAAATCAGGGCGGCTTGCAGCATCGAGGCGAACTCCGCGGCGGCGATCGGGTCAGCATAACGCGCGCGGCGCTCCAGGCCCGCCGCGGCTGGCATCGTTGCGTGTGCTTGCGCACAATCCCCCCATCACGGCGCCACGGAGATTCCCATGCGCATCCCCCGCATCTACGTGCCGCAACCGCTGCGCCCCGGCGGCGAAGTGGAGCTGCCGATCCAGGCCGGCGAACACATCGCGCGCGTGCTGCGCCTGGACCGCGGCCATCCGCTGCGCCTGTTCAACGGCGACGGCGGCGAGTACGCCGGCGAACTCGCCTCGCTGGCGAAGCGCTCGGTCACCGCGCGCGTGCTCGACGCCGCCACCGCGCCCGATCGCGAGAGCCCGCTGCGCATCACCCTCGGCCAGGGCATCGCGCGCGGCGAGAAGATGGACTGGATCCTGCAGAAAGCGACCGAACTGGGCGTCGCCTGCATCGTGCCGCTGGTCACCGACCGCACCGAGGTCAAGCTCGACGCCGAGCGCGCCGAACGCCGCCTCGCGCACTGGGAGGCGGTGATCGCCTCGGCCTGCGAGCAATGCGGACGCAACCGCCTGCCGGAACTGGCCGAGCCGATGAAGCTCGCCGACTGGGCCGCCTCGCTCGGCGACGCGGCCGGATTGCGCCTGGCGCTCGATCCGCACGGCGACGTCGGCGCGCGCGATCTGGTCGTCGGCGCGCAGGCCACGCTCGCGGTCGGCCCGGAGGGCGGGCTGTCCGAGCACGACCTGGCCACGCTCGACCAGGCCGGCTTCCGCGGCCTGCGCCTGGGGCCGCGCATCCTGCGCACGGAAACCGCCGGCCTCGCCGCGCTCGCCGCGCTGCAGGCGATCCACGGCGATCTCTGAAGGATCGCCCTCGAGCGCGTCTCAGTCGCCCGCGACGAAGCGCAGGTGCAGCGGCGGCACGTCGAGGACGCGCGCGCGCGGCGCGCCCTTCAGATCGGTTTCGCGCAAGGTCAGCGGGAAGCTCTCGATCTGCGGCTCGTCGCCGAGCTGGCCGCAGTCGTTGCTCCAGGCGATGCGCAGCTCGATCGATTCCCCGCTCGCCTGGGCGACGTAGAACTGCGAGGTCGACGTCGCCGACAGGCGCCGCTCGCAGCGCTTGGCAGTGGCCTCGGCGAGCCGCTCGAACAGCGCCGGCAAGGTCGGCACGGACGCCGCATCGGCGCCGATCAGGTCGACCACTTCGCGCGTCTTGCGCAGCTCCTGCAGCAGCGCGGCCGGCTGGGCGTAGTCCTCGATGCGCACGGGTGCGTCGGAGCCCAGGCGGATCGCGCGGACCGCCTGGTAGCCGCCGTCGCGCAGCGGCGTGGCGCACTCGCCGGGCAGGCGGCGATAGGTGACCTCCAGGCTCAGCGCATCGCCGAGCAGGGACAGCGGCCTGAGGTCGATTTCGATCGCGCACTCGTTGCCCGGCGCGGCCGTGGCCGGCCGGTAGCCGGACGGCAGCAGCGAGCGCGCGTAGGCCTGCGCGGAAAAGGCCGGAGCGCCGTCGTGCGCGGCACTGGCGACGATGTCGCCGTGCTCGGCCTGCACGCTCCAGATCGCGCCGGCGGCACAGGCCGGACCGGCGCACAGGGCCAGCAGCAGCGCGAACGCCGCCGCCGGTGCCGGACTACTTCGCCGCGGGCGGCGTGGTGACGGCTGCGAACGCGTCTGCGTAGTTCTTGAGATGGGTTCCATAGTCCGCAATGCCGCCGCCGTTGTAACGCGTCGCGAATGTATCGTATTTGCCGTCGTTCAACGCGTCCTTCAGCTTGCTGTCGCTGCCGATGTGATCGGTCATCGCCTCGAACTGCTTGATCGGGTTGTCCTTCAGCGCGGTGAACATCGCTTCGGCGCTGGTGTAGCCGGCCGAAGCGTAGTTGAAGCCCATGACCTGTCCCGGCCCCATCGAGATCGACGCCGCCGCGGCCTCGGGGTTGAGGCTGTGCGCGTAGTCGAACGCGTCCCAGTTGATGTCCTGGTCCTGCGGGCCGCCGGTGGGATGGATCGACTTCCAGGTGCCGGCGGTGCCGTCGGCGGCGACCTTGCCCTCGCCGATTTCGTTGAACTTGTGTCCCTTCCAGGTCGTCTTGGCGTCGAACTTGAAGTGCGCGTCGAAGTCGGCCTGCTGCGTGGCATCGATGCGGTCGGCGAACTTGTGCACCTCGAAGCGGATGGTCATGCGCGCGGCCGGGTCGATGTTGCCGCCGGTCTCCTGCGCGATGATGCCGATCACGTCCTTGACGTTGAGGCCGGCCTTGCCGGCGATGCTCTCGATGTCCTTGCCGTGATGGTTGTAGATCTCGGCGACGGTCAGCTGGTTGCCGGCCAGCTTGCTGGTGTCGATCGCGCCGAGCGCGCCGGGGCCGGATTCGACGAAGCCGGCACCGAAGGTCGCCTGGTTGGCGGCGCGCAGGTCGGAGACGGAAACGCCCCAGCGGTCCGCGATCGACTGCAGCGTGTCTCCGGCGACGGCCTGGTACTGGATGCCGAGGCCTTCGGTGGCGGCCGGGATCGCCAGGATCATTCCGGGCTTCACCTCGTCGACCGGCGCGGCGGCCTGCGCGGGCTGCTGCGACGCGTCGAGCGATGCGCGCATCGAATCGGCTAACGAACCGGCATTGCTGCGACTGTCGACCCCCAGGCTCATGGCTGTGCTCCTCGTAACGATGCACGCGACGATAGGCCTGCGGGTCGGCGCGGACAGCTAGGGGAAACCCGTGCGCCGGCGCGTATCGTGAAGCAGCGCTCGAAAATACCGCGGGTGGACGCTCAGTCCGCGACCGAATCGCAGCTGGTTTCCTGGTTCGCGCAGAGGCCGCGGAACCAGGCGCGACGCGGCGTGCGGTCGGCCTCGTCGCGCAGGGCCTGGGTGGCGGGATCGCGGTGTTTCTCCTGCACGAACTCGACCAGCGCCCAAGAACCGGAACATGCCAGCACGCGGGTCAGCGCGGCCATGTCGGTCAGCGCGTCGTCGCCCAGGTCGACGATGCGTTCGCTGGCGGCATCCGCGGCACGATGGCCGTGCGCCGACTGCACCTTGAAGCGCACGAAGCCGCCGCTGATCCAGCCGCTGCCGGCGTAGGTCGGGCGCGCCGCTTCGCCGCTGCGCGAGGGATCGTCGCGCGCGCCTTCGATGCGCAGCCATCCGTTGCGCGAGGCGGTGATGCGGAACAGGATGCCGAAGTCGGCTCGGTCCTCGCCGACGCTCAGCGGCGGCAGCGTGCCGAGCACGCGCGCCTGCGCCGACGGTGCGGCGCGCACGTTGAGTCCGCGCGGATCGCGGTCGACGGCCCAGCCTTCGAGCGAGCAGGAAGTCTGCACGGCGGGAACCTCGACCTCGCCGCCGCGCGCGGCCGTCGCGGTCGCGGCAGCGACGACGAGGGCGGCGGCGGCGAACGGGGCGACCGCACGCGCGGCCGCTCCGCGGCTACTGCGTGGTGGTGAGCACGTACTGCCAGCGCGTCTGCGAGGCATCGGCCTTCACCGCGCTCCGGAACGAACCGAAGTCGTCCGGATGCAGGGTCGTGCAACCGGCCGAATCGGTATTCGTGCGGCTGCCGGAGTGGATCTTGAAGGTGTTGTTGAGGTCGACCACGCCGTTGACGTCGTCGGCGTTGAACAGGCCGTCGTGGTTCGCGTCGCGCTCGACGCGGCCGGCGCCGTCGGCGACCGCCGCAGCGGACGGACGCAGCGAGAACGAGGTACCGGCGGAACGCGGATTGGCATGCGTGGTCTCGATCAGCTCGGTCGTGCCCTGCGCGAGTCTACCCAATTCCGGAACGCCGTCGCCGGTGATGTCGTCGCCTTCCGAACGGCGGAAGGTGACGTCCGGGTTCGCGCTCTGGTTGCCGTCGTACTGCGCGGTCGGCTCGGTCGAGGTGCGGTTGAATTCCTGCACGTGCACGGTACCGTCGGTGTCGCGCGCCAGCACGACCAGACGGTCGTCGTACACGCCCTGTCCCTTGTTGGCGAGCGTATTGGTCTCGTTGCGCAGGCCGAGGATGACGCGGTCGCCCGCTTCCAGCGCATCGTGCGAGGCCTGCGTGCCGCGCGTTTCGACGATGCTCGAATAGACGTCGTATTTCTGCTGGTCGCTGAGATTGGCGGTATCGGGCATCGACGGCGGATGGCTGCCGGCCTCGTTGATGCGGCGGATCGTGCTGCCGATCTCGGCCGGCGAGGCGTACATCGACTGCAGGCCCAGCGACGGCGACGGATCGAGCGAACCCTGCAGGCGCGTACTGACCATGCGGTCGAGCGCGTCCTGCACCGCCTGCGGCTGGCCCTGGCGCGCGGCGTCGAGCGCGACCACCGCCTCGCCGGAGCGGCCGGCGCGGAACAGGTCGGCGACGTTGCCCGCGACGGTGGCGTTGTCGGCCGGGATCGGCGTGCTGGATGCCGCCGGCGCGCTCGCGTTGCCGATGCCGCGAAGTCCCGTGTCGAGCGTGAGCGAAGTCATGGCCGCGTCCTCCTGTCGAATCGGAGTCAGCCTAGTTCACCTCGCCGCGACGGCCATCTGGGACAAACCCGAGGCTACGCGGCCGGTTTGTCCAAGCCCGTCACATCCCGCGCAACGCAAGGCCCGGCGGCCTGCGACGCTCGTCGCCAAGGCGCGTTCTCGATGCGGCGCGTCACGCCTTCGCGCCGCCGCCGCACTACAATCCATCCGTCCGATGGCGCTCGACCGGAACGCATCGACGCGATGCCGCCGAGTCGTTTCGCGGACGGCGGCGAAAGCCATCGGAATGCGCATGCAGCCGCCGACACAGCTTCGGAGGCCCGCCATGTTCACGCACATCCTTCTTCCCACCGACGGTTCGGAACTGTCCCTGCGCGCCGTCGACATCGGCATCGAACTGGCCGCGCGCTACGGCGCGCAGGTCCACGCCATCCATGTGCTGCATCCCTTCCAGGGCGTGGTGCAGACCATGCACGCGGCGCCGCTCGCGATCGAAGCGGAGGACGGCAGCGCCGCCACGCGCGCCGGGCAGCTGCTGGCCGAAGTGCAGCGCCGCGCGGAAGCGGCCGGCGTCGCCTGCGACGGCAAGTACGTGTCCGATCCGCGTCCCTACGTCGCGATCGTCAGCGCAGCCAGACAATGGCATTGCGACCTGATCGTGATGGGCTCGCACGGCCGCAGCGGACTGGCGCGCCTGCTGGCCGGCAGCGAGACGCAGAAAGTGACGACGAACTGCAGCGTGCCGGTACTGGTCTGCCACTGAGCCGCGCGGAAGGCGGCGCGGGCGCTCAGGCCGGGCGCGGCAGGCGCCCGCGCACGCTGTCGGCGTCGATCCGCCGCGTGTCGGCGATCAGCTCGCGCGCGGCGTCGACCTGGCCCCATACGTTCCACAGCAGCACGCCGCGCACGCGGCCGTCGTCGAGGTAGTAGACCACGCCTTCGCGGTACGGCTGCGTCCATTGCTCGACCACGTCGAGGCGGTCGTCGAGCAGGCCGACCGCTTCGTAGCCGAGGTCGAAAAGATCCGAATAGAAGAACGGCAGCGTGACGTAGTCCTCGTCCGCGCCGGCCATCACGCGGCCGGCGTGGTGGCCCATGCCGATCGCCGCGTTCTCGTGCTCGACGCGCAGGCGCATGCCCAGCGGCGCGCACGGGAAATTGGCGACGTCGCCGGCGGCGAACACGTCCGGATCGCTCGTGCGCAGCCGCGCGTCGACGACGATGCCGTTGTCGACCGCCAGGCCCGCGGCTTCCGCCAGCTCGACGTTCGGCGTCACGCCGAGGCCGGCGACCACCGCGTCGTAGCGTGCGCGGCTGCCGTCCGACAGCACGAGTTCGACGCCGTCGCCGTCGTCGCGACCGCCGCTCACGCGCACGCCCGCGCGCAGGGTCACGCCGCGTTCGCGGTAGTAGCGGTCGAGGAAGTCCGACAGCGCCGGCGGATAGCGTCCGGCGCCGATGCCTTCGCCGGGAAACAGCATCGTCACTTCGCAGCCCTTCGTCGCCAGCGAGGCGGCGATCTCGCTGCCGATGAAGCCGGCGCCGACGACGGCGATCTTCGCGCCCGGCACGGCGTGGCGACGCAGCGCGAGATAGTCGTCGAGCGTACGGAAGTGGATCACGTGCTCGCCGCCGAACGGCAGGCGCCGCGGCGACGCGCCGGTGGCGAGCAGCAGGCGGCGATAGGCGTAGACGTCCCCGGCGTCGTCGATCGCGCGATGCGCGGCGCGATCCAGCTCGACGATGCGCCGTCCCAGATGCAGCGCGGCGCCGCTTTTTTCGGTGCCGAGGTCGACCGAATCGCTCGGCCTGTCGTCCTTCCACAGCGCCTTCGACAGCGGCGGGCGCTCGTACGGTGCGCGCGGCTCGTCGCCGACCAGGCCGATGCGCGCGCCCGCGTCGGCCTCGCGGATCGCCTTCGCCGCCGCGTCGGCGGTCATGCCGGCGCCGACGATGAGGTAGTCGTAGTCGTGCTGCATGGCCGCGTCTCCGAACCGGTGAGTCTCGGCGGAGTATGCGCGATCCGGCGCGCTCCCGATTCGACGTTCACACGTTGGAAGGCCACCGGCGTGAAATCCCCATTCCCGCAAGCGGGAGAAGGGAAAGCACAGAGGTTCCCGCTTTCGATAGATCGGATTTCACCTCTCCCGCTCGCGGGAGAGGTCGCGCCGCAGGCGCGGGTGAGGGCTTTCGAAGTGAAGCACCTCACTCCGACTCCCCTCATCCGGCCCTTCGGCCACCCTCCGGCCGCCGGAAGGCGGCCGTCGATCCCGCGACGGGAGAAGGGAAAGCACTATCCTGGCGCGCGCCCGCGAACATCCAACGGGAGCTGCCTTCGAGGCAGAAAAAACTCGCCATCCCCGAGGGAGGAGAATGGCGAGTAGAGCGAGGCCGCTCCGATGTCGAAAGTCCGCTACGGCGTGACGTTGAGCCGGATCGGGATCAGCGTCATCGGCCTGGCCGGATCGTTGCTCGCCACGCACAGCTGGCCGACGTGTTCGCCGGCGGGCAGGCCGGACGCGTCGATCGCCAGGTCCACGTTCTGCGTCGCGCCGGCGCCGACCGCGCCGGACGTCGCCGCCGGCGTGGCCCAGCTCGGCGTGCACTGGCGGTCGGCGGTGCCGATCATGGCCGCGTCGTAGTGGCCGTCCCAGCTCGCGCTGATGCCTTCCCAAGCCGCGTTGGCCGGATCGCCGCCGAACTCCGGATCGTTGTTGTAGGCCTGGCCCATGCCGTTGGCCTGCACGCCCATCAGGAAGCGGAACCACATCACGCCGACGCCGTTGACGGTGTGCGAATCGAACACCGGATAGGCGACCAGCCAGTACTTGCCGGCGCCGAGGTCCAGCGAGGTGCCGGCCTGGGCGAGATCCACGTCGAGCGCGTTCGCCGACAGGTCTACGCCGGGCGAACCGACCGGAAGGTTCAGCGTCCACAGCGGCGCGGTGCCGTCGCCCGGATGGCCCAGCGGCTTGCCGCCGTCGTCGGCGTAGATCGACCAGGTGATGCTGCTGGCGTACATGTCGACGGTGTCGCCGAAGTTGGCGAACAGGAAGCCCGGCACCGACAGCTTGCGGAACGTGGTCGGCTGGTCGAGCACGATGTCGTCGCCGACGAAGGCGCCGCTGTTGACGTCGGCGTAGAGCGAGCTGACCAGGCCGTCGCGCGTGTCCGGCGCCTGGTTCACCACCGGCACCGGGTTGACGCCGGCGAGCAGGTTCCAGGTCAGCCCGGCGTTGCCGAGGTTGCGCACGTTGAACGTCGCCGTGGTGCTGCCGCCGGCGGCGACCTCGACGTCGAAGCGCGCCGGCGTCAGCTCGAGCTTGAACGGATCGACGAACACCGCCGCCGGCAGGTGCAGCGCCGCGCTGCCGTCGTCGGCGGCGAGGCCGATCTCGCCGAACGCGTACGCGCCCTGGTCGCGACCCTCGACGTCCAGCTCGAAGCGGACGTCGGCGCTCGCGCCCGGTTCGAGGGTCAGCGTGGCCGGCGTGGCCGTGCCGTCGATGCCGGCGACGGTGACGTTCCAGCTGCGCGTCGCGGTGCCGGCGTTGCGGAAGGTCCGCGTGAACGTGCAGCTGCCCACGCAGCTGTCGCTGCCCAGGCTCGGCACGTTGAGGCTGGCCGGATCGCCGCCGCGCGCGGGATCGGCGCGCAGGTAGCGGTAGCTCGTCTCGTTCATGACCAGCCCGGAGCCGATCGCGGCGTCGGCGCGCACGCGGCCCGCGCCCGTCTCGAACGCGGTCGACGGCGTGGCGGCCGGCAGGGTGACGAGACCGTCGTTCTTGCTGGTCAGCATCAGCGCCGACTTGACCTCGGCCGGTGTCCAGTCCGGGTGCGCCTTGCGCACCAGCGCGGCGGCGCCGGCGATGTGCGGCGAGGCCATCGAGGTGCCGCTGATCACGCCGAACGAGTTCGCCTCGCCGGCATACGCGGCGAGAATGTTCGAACCCGGCGCGGCGATGTCCGGCTTGAGCAGCGAGAACGCGGTCGGGCCGCGCGAGCTGAAGTTCGCGATCTGGTCCGGCTGCGCGGCGGTCGCTTCGGACGGGTAGTCCAGCCGCACGTCGGCGCTGTTGGTGTTGGCGTAGAACGCGGCGATCGACTCGGCCTGCGCCAGCGTCACCACCGCGACCGGGATGGTCGCGCCGTCCACGCCTGGATTGATGTCGCCGGCCACGTTGTTGAACATCACCACGGCGGCGGCGCCGCCCGCTTCGGCGTTCTGCACCTTGGCGATGAAGGTGCAGGTGCCGCGGCGGATCAGCACGATCTTGCCGGTGTAGCTGCCGGCGGCGGCCGGCGCGCACTGCAGCGGATCGGCGGCGTTGTAGGCGAGCGGTCCGGCGACCGGCGCGGTCAGCGGGATGGCCGAGGTCGGGATCGTCATCGGAATCGCCTCGAGCGCAGGCGGCACCGGCGCCGGGCCGGTCACGCGCAGCATGTTCACGAACGCGCCGCGGCCGTGCGTGCTGGCGGCGACGGTCGCCGCCCACGGCTCGGCGTGGCCGGTCGTGCCGGCCGACGGACCGCTGTTGCCGGCCGAGGCGGCGACGAAGATGCCGGCGTCGACGGCATCGAGGAAGGCCTGCGAGGGTTCCTCGTTCCAGGGATCCTCGCCGCCGGCGATCGAGTAGTTGAGCACGTCGACGATGCCGTCGGCGACGGCCTGGTTCACCGCCGCGACCAGCGACGGGTACAGGCAGCTGCCGCGGCCGTCGCCGGTGGTGTAGCAGGCGTTGTAGACGATCAGGTTGGCGCGCGGCGCCACGCCGGTGATCGGCAGCTTCGGACCGCCCGGCACCTGCGCCACGACCGGATTGCCGGCCACCGTCGAGGCGGTGTGCGAACCGTGGCCGTTCTCGTCGACCGGGCCGGGGCCGTTGGTCGCGCCCGGATCGTCGACGAGGACGTCGGGCATGAACTCGCTGACGAAGTCGTAGGCGCCGATGACCTTGTCGTTGCACTGCGGCGTCCAGTCCGGGCTCGGCAGCGGGCCGCACAGGCCCAGATAGTGGCCCGCGCCGAGCGGATTGACGTGCTGGTAGTCGCCGCTCGCCGCGGCGAACGACGGATTGGCGAAGTTGAGGCCGGTGTCGACGATGCCGGCGACGATGCCCTCGCCGTGGTTGGGCTGCGTCGCCGGGCCGTCGAAACCGTCGCCGAAGACGCGGTCGGTGACGCCGTCGAGCGTGCCGTTCCATACGTTCGGCGCGCCGATCAGCTGCGGGCCGCGGTCGGTGGAGACCGGCACGCTGCGCGCCGGGCGCACGGCGGCGACGCCGGGCAGCGTCGCCAGCTTCCTGGCTTCCGCGGCGGTCACGCGCACGACCATGCCGTTGTAGGCGTGGCGGAACTCGAACGGCGAGCCGACCGAGGCCAGGCTGCGGCCGAGCGCGACCGAAGCCTGCTGCAGGAAGGCCTGCTGCGCGGCATGCAGTCCGTCGAGGTAGGCCACCGAGGCGGCGGCGTGCACGTCCAGCCGCTTGCCGGCGCTCGCGCCCGCCAGCTGGCCTTCGCGCGCCGCGGCGACCAGCGAAGGCGCCTCGAAGCGGATCAGGTACGGCGTCGCGCGGCCGTCCACGGCGCGCAGCACGCGCGCGGAGTCGCCGGCCCTCCCCTGCGTCATCGATTGGGCGAAGGCGGCGACCGGCACGGTGGCCAGGGCGATGGCGGCGACGAGCGGCAGCCGGCGGAGCGGCAGGGAGAACGGCAACGGCATGAATGACCTCGCGATGGAAAACCCGAATCCGAAAGCCCCCGCTCCGGCCAGCGCCCGCGACGTGCCTGAGCCGTACCTCTCCCGCATGCGGGAGAGGTCGCGCCGCAGGCGCGGGTGAGGGATGCCCGCGAAGGTTCCCCTCATCCGCTTCGGCCTCTTCTCCCGTACAGGAGAAGCAACGCCGCCGAATCCTCGCTTCGTCCGTGGACGCCCCAGAGCGTGGAGCTTGCGCGCGCAGCCGACGTGGACGACGGCTGCGCACTCCTCGCGATCATCGGCGATCACCGCCACCGGCACGAGTCCGCGCCATTCCCGAGTCATGCCCGTTCCATACCCGCGGCCCGCCCGCCGCGCGCCGGAGCGGCTCAGTGCAGGGAAACCACCGGTTCGGCGCGGCCGATCGGCGCCGGTGCGCCGGGTTCGCGCTGCAGGTCGGCGGCGATGCGCCGCTCGCCCGCCAGCGCACGCGCCCTGGCCAGGCTGGTGTCCCAGGCCTCGCGCTGGCCGAGCGCGTGGTAGAGGTGCACCTGCAGCAGGGCGCAGTCGAAGTCGCGGTCGGCCCAGCGCGCGAGCTGGCCGGCCGCTTCGGCCGCGCGCGGCAGGTCTCCGGCGGCGATCAGCACGCGCGCGCCGGCGATCGTGGCGGTGGCGATGTCCTTCGGCACGCCGGCCTGTTCGGCGATGCGGCGCGCGTCGAGGAAGGCCGGCTCGGCGGCGAGGCTGCCGTCGCGCGCGGCGAGCAGCTCGCCCTGCGCCAGCCGGGCCAGCGCCAGCACGCTGACGCGCCCGGCCGCGCCGGCCCAGTCGGCGAAGCGCGCGCCCTCCTGCGTCGCGGCGGCCTGCTCGTTGCGGCGCAGCAGGGACAGCACCAGCACGCGCCAGGCCTCGGCCCGCGCGTGCGCGAACTCGGCGCCGTCGAGCGCGGCGATCGCCTGCCGCGCCAAGGCCGCCGCGGTCGCCGTCTCG
Organism: Dokdonella ginsengisoli; assembly: GCF_042652785.1. NCBI lineage: Bacteria > Pseudomonadati > Pseudomonadota > Gammaproteobacteria > Lysobacterales > Rhodanobacteraceae > Dokdonella > Dokdonella ginsengisoli. The sequence continues at coordinate 22,704 of NZ_JBHSHD010000001.1, forward strand.
CCGGCGGCGAGGTCGATCGCGGCCTGCTGCGCGCGGGCCTCGCCGAGCACGCTCGCCTCGCGTTCCGGATCGGCGTCCTGCAGCAGGTCGGCCAGCAGCGCGCGCGCCTCGGCGATGCGCCCGACCGCGGCCAGCGCGCGCGCGCGGATCACCAGGAACACGCGCCGCTCGATCGGGTTCCGGATCCGCTCCATGCGCGCCATCATGCGTTCGCTCGCCGCCAGCGCGGCGGCCGGCTGCAGCAGGGCGAGCCGCGCGTCGACCTCGTTGCCGAGCGTGTTGACCAGGTCGGTCGGCGCATCCAGCCGCTCGAAGCGCTGCGCGGCGCGCTCGAACAGCGGCAGCGCATCGCCCGGGCGGTCGCGCATCGTCGCCACCGCGCCTTCGTTGATGTCGACGCGCGCGGCCGCGTGCGCGTCGCCGGACAGCTCGAACGCGATGCGCGCCCGCGCGAAGTCGCGCCCGGCCTCGTCGTACTCGGCGCGCATCGCATGCGCAATGCCGCGCCCGGTCAGCGCGTGGCCGAGCGATTCGGGCTCGTTCTGGCGATCGAGCAGCGCGATCGCCTCGTCCAGCGGCGGCAGCGCGACTTCGGCGCGGTTCTGCTTCAGCGCGATCGCGCCGAGCCCGGTCAGCGCGCGGGCGCGCAGCGCCGGTTCCGTCTCGACCGGCAGCGCCGGCAGCAGGCGTTCCAGCCGCTCGCGCGCGGCATCGGAGACGCCGAGGCGGTAGTCGATCTCGGACAGGCGCAGCTGCAGCTCCGGCGCGGCCTGATCCGCCGCGCTCGCCGCCGCGATCGCGCGGCGCGCGGCGTCGAAGTCGTTGGTGAGCAGGGCCGCGTCGACGCGCTGCGAGACTTCCGCCAGCGACAGCGCGAGCGCCATGCGTTCCTCCGGCACCTCGCGCCCGAGCAGGCGCAGCAGCCGGTCGGCGGTCTCGCGGCCGACGCTGACCGCATCGGCGGCGCGCGCCTCGACCTCGCGTTCGCGGCCGTCGGCCTCGCGCAGCACGGCGCTGACGATCCAGTCCTTGCCGCTGCGCCGCGCCGAAGCGGCGACCAGCGTGCCGGCGCCGGTGGCCTCGCGCAGGACGCGCGCGGCGTCGTCGGCCGGCGCCTGGCCGGATACGCGCACCACCACGTCGCTGGGCACCACGGCGAGCCCGTCGGCGCGCAGCCGCTGCGCGATCAGGTCCATCAGGCCGAGGCGCAGCCAGGCATCCTCGGCACGGCCGGTGATCTCGACCGGCACCACGGCGAGGCGCTCGTCGCGGGCGACGGCGGCCGTCGCTGCGGAACCCGGCACCGACGAATTCGATCGGTAAAGCCAGCCGCCGAGCACCGCGCATGCGACCAGCGCAAGCGCACCGATCGCGACCGGCATCCGCCGCACGCGGCGCGCCGGCGCCGATGACGACGGCGGAACCGACGGCGAAGGCGCGGCTGGCACCGGCGGCACGGCCGTCGCGGCCACCGGCACGACCGGCGCCGCGTCGGCCTCGCTCTCCTCCACGCGCACCGGCGCGATCCAGTGGAAGCCGAAGCGCGGCACGGTGAGGATCACGTCCTGCTGCGCGCCGTTGTCGCCGACCGCGCGGCGCGCCTTGACCAGGGTCTTGCCGACCAGGCTCTCGGTGACGCTGGTGCGGCCCCACACCGCCGAGACCAGCTCGTCGCGGCCGACGGCGCGGTCGCGGTGCTCGAGCAGGTAGGCGATGCAGTCGAACACCGACGGCGACAGCGGCACGCGCGTTCCGGCCTGGCACAGTTCGCGCGCGGCGACGTCCACCGTGCAGTCGCCGAAATGATAGAGCCGCCGGATCATCGCCCTCGAAACGCTTCGGCGCGTCGGCGCGCCGTCCACTTGCGCGGCGATTGTAGCGGCCTCGTCACATCGCGCGCCGGCAGGGCCGGCGCGGCGTTCCCGCAGTTGCGGTCAATCCATCTTGCGGCCGCGCCCGTACGGCGGATGCAGGTCGCGCTTGATCCAGTCGGCGAGCAGGCGCAGGTACCCGTCGGTGACGCGCGTGATGGTGCGCGAACCGTCGGGGTTCGTCGTGAACTCCATCATGCCGTGGTCGGTGTCGGGAAACACGTAGACCTCGACCGGCCGCCCCGCCGCGACCAGCTGCTTCAGCGCGGCGCCGGTCTGCGCGATCGGCGCCTCGCGGTCCTCGCCGGCGAGCACCCACAGCAGCGGAGCCTTCAGCCGCCGCAGCACGGCGGTCGCGTCGTAGTCCCAGATCAGCTCCAGGTTGTCGAAACGCGCGCGCCCGATGCGGCGCAGGTCGGCGTCGCTCATGCGCAGCATGTCGCCGCTGTACTCGCCGTGGATCTTCGACAGCCACGGCTGGCCGGCCAGTTCGCGCCGCAGGCGTTCGAGGTCCTCGAACCCGCTCGTGAAATGCGAGGAAACCAGCCGCGCGGTCGCCTTCGACAGCTTGCCGATCGCCGCGACGGCGGCTTCGTCCAGCCCCGCCTCGGCCGCCTCGCCGAGCATCTGGTCGCGGTCCTCCTCGATCGGCGAGGCCACCAGGCCGAAGCCCACCGCGACGAAATCCGCCGCCGAACGCGTCGCCGCCAGCGGCGCGACCCATCCGCCCTGGCTGCCGCCGTAGTAGCCGGCGCGGCCGACCCGCCCCGCCGCCAGGCGCCGCCCCTCGGCCAGGGCCGCCGCGGCATCGTCGGCCAGCAGCTCGAAATTCTGCGTGTACTCGCCCTCCGACTCGCCGGTGCCGCGCTTGTCGTAGACGAAGGTGGCGATGCCCTGCGCGGCCATCGCGTAGGCGTAGACGCTGCCGATCGCCGCGCGCCGCTCCGAGCCGTGCACCATCACCACCAGCGGCGCGGAAGCACCGGCCGCGGCGACCGGCTCGATCAGCACGCCCGCCAACGTCGTCGCGTCGCTGGAGAACGTCGTGCGCGTCTCGCGCAACGCCAGCCGCGGCCACGTCCCCTCGCGCCCCTCCGCCCCGCGCACGCTCACCGCCTCGCCCGCGCAGCGCACCGGCGAACCCGCGTCGTCGACCGCACCGCGACGGCCGTCGAGAAACAGATAGCGCGCCTTGCCGCCCGTCCCCTCCGCCGGCGTCGACACGACCACGAAGTCGCCCTTGCCGGAGGTGTAGGCGCCGCGCAGGCACTGTGCCGCGGCGGGCGCTGAGAGCGCCGACATCGAGAGGCTGAGGGCGAGGAGGAATGGGGTCATTGGCGAGGTCCGAGGAGGGAACCTCGGACCTTAGAGGAGTCGAAGGGCAAGATGAAGTGACGCGGGACGGGTCACCCCTGCATGCATCCGCCTTGGGGAGGCGCAGCAATCTCACCAACCGACTGCCCGAGCCGCATCAAGGCCGTACATGCGAAGGTGAAATCGTTGCTCGAGCACGTCACGCTTCGATCACAAAAGCGACTGCCGCGTGGAAGCACTATGGAGCGTACTCAAAGAAAGATTTTTTCCAGGAATGAATCTTCCAGCCGTCAAACGCCTTGGACAACTTAACGTTGACTGCACCTGCCACTAGAACTTCTTTTTTTGAATCGCTAAAAAGATAGCGCAAAACCGTCGCGTCAGCTGCATTCTCGGAAGCGGACGTATCACAAACAACAAAAAGACCATCGGGATACGTCATCGGAAACGTTTCGCCTGTGATCTGAAGCTCTCTCCGCGCTTCGGAACAGCGGGCGACCTGAGCAACTATGGGCTCAGATTTCTCATCCTTCCGCAAGCGATCTTCGACCGGCCGAAACTCAGCGGAAAGCTGGAAGGCACCCACATCGACTGTTGCAAACAATAAACCGAAGCCTAATAAAACAATATCTTTTCGCATATTCACCTCTGCCTCAATAGTGCGACCCTGGAATCCCCGCCACGTAATACCAAGGAACACTTGCCCAATAGAGACCGGAGTTATCCGCACATGCTGCTGCACAGCCGATTTCTATAAACATGATCAGAGTGAATAAAAAAAAAGAAAATGTTCAAATTGAGGCGCCGAGCATAGCGCTAGGCTGTGACGACCACCGCGAACCTCTTTGTTACAGCCTCGCCCGCAGCGTGAACATGCGCGTGGCAGGCCGTCGCCCTCGAATTCGGAAGGTAATCTGCCCCCTGTTTCCGGGGCGTTAGTATGGATCAAAATCAATAGAAACACTCATACTTGCGAGCGCACAAAGAGCTTCAACTGACAACCCAAATGAAGGCCGGCTCTCTCCCGACAATATCGGCCTAAGACTTAACTGCATTGCGACCGGCATTTTTTCTTTAGGCTGGCCGCTCATGCGCCTTCGCACCTGACCAAGAGCATCAAAAACAATAGACTCGATTACCGAAGGGTCGTATGGTGAAACCTGTCCTTCCGCAAAAACTTCCTCGCGAACAGAGCCAGACCCTTTCGGGCCACTGCAAAAATCTGCTACCAGCAGCCAACGGACAATTGTTGTCATTTCCAGCACCACCCTATAGGCCACGGATCGTCATCAGCCCTGCAGCTATTTTCCTTCGCAGGGCTACATCAAGCTTACCTACGGCAGTTGGTAGAGTGCGATCTATAAATGGCACAGGCAACACCATTATTCACGGATGCAATTATCCATTCCTTCAGGCGGCCTCCATTTGGAAAGATCATTCTTGACGTCAAAACAAACGTGCCAGCAACCACCTCCGACTTCCCTCCCCCGACCACTGTAAATACAAGATACCAGGCAGTCGTCAGCCATATCGCAACGCCCGCTTAATTTATCGATAAGGCACGACTCTCGCGGAGTCAAGATTATTCCCTCTTCAGGCAAAGCTCTGCAGTGATCAAACGGCTTAGTCTGGAAATCAAACTTGGAAGGCGGCGGCGTGACACGATCCTTCGTTTCCGCGCCACATACCTGCGCAGAGATATTCAACAAAGAAATCACAACCATTGCTGTCGGATAGAGTTTCATTGCGTGCAAACGGGGCCAGGATGCTTTTTTGTAAAAGATTTTCGGATCGCTCTGACGTCGAAGCGTGGCATACCGCGATTTCCCCGGACAGAACCTCCGCGAAGCTTACCCCACGGCCCGCCTACCCCGCCTCAAGCTCGCGGGTCGCCGCAACTCGAGCGTTGCGCACGCGCGACCGCCACGCCTCCCTTGAGCCCGGAAGGCACACTGCCCCTATTCCAGGTTGCCCAACGAGGAAGACGCCGGGCGGCGCGAAGCCGCCCGGCGCGACGCGTCAGCGGCGCGTACTGCCTTTGCGCTCCAGGCGTTGCAACTGCTTCTGCAGCAACTCCTCGCACAAGGCGGTGACCTTGCGCGCCTGCGTGCCGTAAAAATCAACCGCGCCGTAGCCGGTACGGATGTAGACGTGACGCTTCATCGCAGGGATGTGGCATCGCAGCGCGTAGCGCAGGTTGGCGATCTGCAGAGTGCGTTCGTCGGGTTTGTCGCGCTGAGCTTTATCGAGCAAGTTATTCATGACCGTTCTCCGATTCGCCCGCGGCCCGGAATGGGTCGCTGTGGGCGGGAGACCCGGAGCGCCGCGCGCAGGCGGGTCAAGGCCGCGCGAAGCGCGCCCGAAGGGCCTGGCCTTGACTCGCCGAGCACGGCGCTAGGCTGAGACGACCATAGCGAGCCTCTTTGTCACGACCTCGCCTGTTGCGCGATCGTGCGCCTGGCACATCGCTCTCGAACCCAGAAGACACTCCGGCCCGATATAAAGTTGCGCCTAATCTCCATCCCTTCTTTTTAAGAGACCATATACGATCATTGCAAGCCCAGTAACGGCAGATGCTAAATATATAAATACGGTTAAATTTGTTGTGAAGAAGAAATTCGGCCACTCAGCATTAAACAGAATTTTTTCTCTGGAGGCCCTATCGATAATAGCCAAGATAGACCCAGTCAACAGAAGAAGGCCAGCCTTCGCCGTCCCGCTCATTTTTTTATTTGTCGCTGCAACAGATCATGCACCTTCCCGCCTCGCATACACCAGAGCCAGAGCTATTTTCCTATGTGCCTGACGCGGAACCATGGATATTCGCCCCTTTAATTCTTAGAGAATCCATTATGATATGGATAAATTTTATCGAACTCGATCTCCGTCATATAACGCCTATCAGAAGAAAATACAAAAAATCTTACCTTCCTAAACCCAATAGATTGCAATGTCTTCTTTGCATTAATAACTTGCAGAAATGGAATTTCATCCATAAACATCACATGGTACTCGACATTTTCCCCATATTTTGAGTTCTGCAAGGATGCCAATTTATATACCTGATCCAACTTGCAATAAGTACCGTCGATCCTGAATCTTGTGCTACCGGCTTCATCCAAATCGATAGTCATCCCAACAGTTTCTTCAGGAGACGCAAATGAATTACGCATTGCGAACCCGCAATGAAGCACTACAAGAGCTATCAAGAAAATATATTTCATACTCAATCCCCCGTATATCTTCTTATTACAACATCTGGAAGATCAAACTGTCCGGGAACTGGGCCAATTGAATTCTGATGAGCACTTTGATTTGAGATTCCGCCCTCACATTCGCAGGAAGTAATAATACCAGTATGCCCTGTTCCGCCGACGCCCCCGCCTGGTATTTTATAAGCAGCAATATCACCGGGCAGCGGCTTCTCTCCAGGCTTCAACGGCCGCCAATTCGGTATAACCGCATTTATGTTAGCAATTTCGGCGGCGGTAGGGGGCCTTCCCCATCCTTTTCCCTTCCCTATTTTCACTACAAGCGGGGCCCCAGCTTCGTCCGTAACATCCGCGACGAACTTATTGCATTTATTTACTCCGCTTCCGAAATCATCCTTCTTCCCCATTAGACTCCATGCAGTACTGCCCTCATAGCCATTAGCTATCTTATCTATCTCTTCACGAATAGCTCGATTGGAGGGACTATCTTCCACTAAACCCCAAATATCCACCATTATCATGGGTGCCGCGGAGACATAAGAATAAATAGACGCCCCTCCAGATAAGCCAATCGGATCGCTCTCGACATACCGTCCGGTCGCAGGATCGTAGCTCCGAAAGTAGTTGTAGTTGAGCTTGGTCTCCGCATCGTAATACTGCCCCGGAAACCTCAGATTCAGCGTATACGCCGCCGCGCCGCCCGGACTCGGATCCGGCGCCTCCGCCCCGAACGTGTCGCCGAAGAAGTTCCACGCCCAGCGGGCGGCGTTGGTGGCCGGGTCGGCCACCACGCGCGGGGTGCCGAGGTGGTCGGTCTCGATGTAGGACAGGCTGCCGCTCTTGACCACCGCGATCGGCGCGCCGTCGAGGTAGACGTACTCGGCCTGGGCCACGCCGGTGCCGCCGTACTCGCTCAGCAGTCGCCCGCTCTCGTCGTAGCTGTAGAGCGTCGGCGGCGAACCCAGGCCGCCGGAGCTCACCCCCTTGGAGACCCGCTCGCCGCGTCCGTTGTGCACGTAGGTGGCGACCAGGCCGCCTTTGGTCGCGCTATTGAGACGGTTGCGCGCGTCGTAGCCGAGGCTCAGGCTCGGCGCGGTTCCCGTCTGCGTATTGCCATTGGCGTCGTAGGTGCGCGCCACGCCGCCGACGCTGGCCAGCCGGTGCGAGCCGGCGGCGTAGGCGTACGACGTGACCGCGCCGCCGTCGAGCTGGGCACTGAGCCGGTCGCCGGTCTTGTTGTAGGTGTAGGACTCGAGCGTGCCGGTGGTCAGGGGCTGCTGCACGTCCTTCAGCCGGTACAGCGGGTCGTAGGCGTACAGGGTCGGGATCGGCGTCGGGCCGCGGCTGAGGTCGCCGGGCTTCACCGCGCTGACGATATTGCCCATCACGTCCACGTCGAGGTTCAGCGCCAGTCCGCCGGCGACGGAACTGAGCACGTAGTCGATCGCGTAGTCCTGGTCGTAGCCCTTGCTCAGGGTGCGGCCGTTGCCGTAGGTCAGCACGTTGAGCGGGCCGAACGGGTAGTAGCTCGCGTTGCTCACGATTGGGGTCGCCGCCGCGCCGGCGTTGGCCTTCCAGGTCACCGCCGTCACTCGGCCGAGCGTGTCGCGGGCGTAGGCGACGATCGCGCCGCTCGGGTAGGTGATCGAGGCGAGGCGGTCGGCGACGGTGTAGGCGTAGTCGGTGGTGAGCGTGGTGCCGCCGGTGACCTGCTTCTTGCGCGTGACGTTGCCGCGGCGGTCGTAGCAGTACGTCGTGCTGCCAGAGGCGTCGCTCATCGTGGTCAGGCGGCCGAGCGGGTACGAGGTCGCGCAGCCGGTGACCGCGTTCGACTGGTCGTAGGCGTAGCCGACGTTGAGGCTGGCGGTCGGATAGCCGACGCCGGTCAGCCGGTTCAGCGCGTCGTAGGCGTAGCTGCTGGTGACGCCGCGCGCATCGGTCTGCGTGCGGCGGTTGCCGGCCAGGTCATACGTGTAGCTGCTGTCGCCGGTGTCCGGGCTGTGCAGGCCGGTCAGGTTGTTGAGGCCGTCGTAGTCGTAGACGGTGTTGAGGCCGTCCGGATCGGTGACCTGGCGCAGGTTGTCGCGCGTGTCGTAGACGTAGCCGGTGCTGGCGTTCGTGGTGGCCGGGTCGCTACCGTTGTCGTTCTGCAGCGTCTCCATCAGCCGGTTCAGGCCGTCGTAGCGCTGCCGGGTGGCGATGCCGAGCCCGTCCTGCACCCGCACGCGATTGCCGTTGCCGTCGTAGCCGTCGGCGACGCCGGTCTCCGACAGCCCTTGCGACTGCTCGACGGCGCTGCCGGCCGCGTTGTTCAGGCGCACCAGCTGGCTGAGCTGGTTGTAGCTGCGACTGAGGGCGCGCTTGATCGCGCCGGACGGATCCTTCACCTGCTCCACGCGGCGGTTGCCGGCCGCGTCCAGGCATTGCGCGCTGCCGGCACCGCCGGGGCAGTAGTCGATCGTGTTGCTCAGGTTGTCGGCGATCCGGATGAGCCGGTGCGCGTCGTCGTAGGTGTAGGCGAGGAACGCGCCGTCGGGCTGGATCACCTTCTTGACGTTGCCGACCGCGTCGTAGTCGATGTGCGTGGCCGCATCGCCTGCGCCCGGCGTGCCGGTGGCGCCTGCGCGCACGATGCGGTCGGTCAGCCAGCCGCGCACGTGGTAGACGAAGTCGGTGACGGTGCCGTTGGCGTCCTGCGTGCGCGTGACGCGACCGTTCTTGTCGTAGGTGACATACGTGGTGACCTGGCCGAGCGCGTTGGTCAGCTTCCACAGGTCGCCCTTGCGGTGCGGGCAGGCACCGTTCGACGCGCAGCTGGCGTCGTCGGACGGGTAATAGGTGTAGGTCGTGCGATCGTCCTGCCCGGCCGCCATGCCGGCGTCGCCGGCCGGGCGCGCACCGTTGACCGAGGTCACCAGGCCGACCAGGGGACAGGTACCGGCGGTGACGTCGGCCGGCTCGCAGTACGTCGTCACCGTGCGGCGCACCTTCGCCGCGGCGGGCGGCGCGGAGGTCGCGCTGCAGGCATAGGCCATCGCGGTGGCGTCGGCCGGGTCGATCTCGCAGCGCGCCGTGGCCTGGCCGCGGGTGTTGTAGGTCCAGGTGGTCCTGGCTTCGAGGGTGCCGCTGGCGTTCTTCGTCGTGCGCGAGACGGGGACGCGGAAGTTCGCGTGCCATTGGGTCTCGATGGTGCGCTTGGGGGAGCTGGCGCCGGAGGTGTTGGCAGCTTCGATGCGCGAGGTCTCCTGGCCGCGCGTGTCGTAGCCGTAGTCCGTCGTCACGCCGTTGAAGTCGGTCACCAGATCGCGATTGCCGTTGGCGTCGTAGGTGATGGTGGAGCTGCGGGTGATCGAGGAGCAGTTCGCGGTGGCACAGCGGTCGGTGCCTGCGTCGCGCAGGATGCCGTTCTTGGCGACGAAGCGGCGGCGTTCGACCTGTCCGGCGGGGGTGACGAGGATGGTGGAGCTAGTCGTAGTGGTATAGGTACCGCTGTACGTCAGACTTAGCAATCCGGCGCCAGTGCCGTGATACTCCTGATAGGCACGACCTCCCAGGTCATATTTGTATGTGCCATAGCGCTGACCATTCTCGTCTAGAATTCCGGTCAACAAACTCGAATATGTGATGTTCTCCTGAACATGGTCAGGTTCGTCGTAGAGATACTCTCTACTCGATCCATCAGGACGATCCACAAATTGAAGCAGACCTGTATTGGTAGATGGAAAGCCGGCCACCTCGTGCATGAGGTATCGGTAACCAATCTCCTCCCCTGCCGAATCGACCACTTCGCTCAAATAGGCATCTGCATCATACCGAAAACTGATTGATCGGCCTTTCGCGTCGGTAACGCGAATCAGAAGACCCGGCTTGGGGGCAATGGCAGGAGGGGTCGTGGCGATACTATACGTCAGCGCAGTGACTTGCCCGTGGCGCTCCAACGAGAGCCATACGCCATCGGCATCATATCGGTAAATTGAGTCATCACCAGCAACGTAAACCCAGCCGGTGCGAAGCCCACCCGATACGACCTCCTGCAAGGATTCCGACTTGTCCGTTCGACCGACCCAGGTGCCACCGCTCAACCGAAAGTGGCGATAGTCTCCATCCGGGCGCACGACGTAGGCGTAGGTGTCCTGTCCCACAGCCAAGGCGGGTTCCACGACAATGGAGCTCTGCCAGGAATGCCGCCAATGTTCGCCAAGCACTTCATGTGGACGCTCCACGCCCGGCGAGGAATAGAAACCAGAACTCGAATAGTATCGAATGAATCCCGAAGACGAAGAATCACCGAAGGGAATGTCCGTCTCAATTTGTATTTTTTGACCACCTGCGCATTGAATCGGATTTCCAGCCGGACAGGCTTCTGGCTTTATACGATAACAAGGTCCAGTTGCACTGGCTGCGGCATATCCCGCAGGACAAACCACCGTGCGCACTTGAACAGAATGAGCGTCCCACTCCGTGGAAATTGGACATTCTGCAGAGCTTCCATATCCAATCTCCATATCATATTTATGCATCTTATTCGATTCAAGCCCAAGAGACCTCTGTACCCTGGTGCAAATATATTTCCTTGACGGCTCTTGACATACCGGCCTAGTGATATGAGAGCGCCAAACCTGCCAAGCTATATCTTCAGAACCACATAACCCTCCCGCTCCAGAGGCGGGATGATCGCACTCAAAGGCGCTTGTCCAATTCCAACTTACCGCATACCAATACCAAGGCTCAGTGACAGGGCTTACACATTCGCCCCTCAGCCCCGCCAACAAAGGGCACGCAGCCGGCTCTGCGGGCGGCGGCGAGTCGTCGCAATAGATCTCTTGAGCCTGGACACCCCCAAGACATAAGAAGAAAAATATCAACAATAATATTGATGCATGGACGATGCTATTTTCTGCGCTATATAAGAACCCATCCAATCCCGGCCCTGGATTAATGGAAAACTTCCCCGATTCGCGTATCGAACCAATATTCAAGATCGCTCTCCTAAAAAATTCGATACGTCAACGCCAGTAATGTCCCTTCCCGGAGCTACTTAAAGATCTCCTTGTTCTTCGCATACTGCCCCGCCTGCTGCCGCGTCACCAACCCGCGCTTCACCAGATCCTGCAGACACTGATCCAGCGTCTGCATGCCGTGCTGACTGCCGGTCTGGATGGCGGAGTACATCTGCGCGACCTTGTCCTCGCGGATCAGGTTCCGGATGGCGGGGATGCCGACCATGATCTCGTGCGCGGCGATGCGGCCGCCGCCGACCTTCTTCAGCAGGCTCTGCGAGATCACCGCGCGCAGCGATTCGGACAGCATCGAGCGTACCATCGGCTTCTCGCCGGCGGGGAACACGTCGATGATGCGGTCGATGGTCTTGGCGGCCGAGCTGGTGTGCAGCGTGGCGAAGACGAGGTGGCCGGTCTCGGCGGCGGTCAGGGCCAGGCGGATCGTCTCCAGATCGCGCAACTCGCCGACCAGGATGTAGTCCGGGTCCTCGCGCAGGGCCGAGCGCAGCGCCTCGTTGAAGCCGTGCGTGTCGCGGTGCACCTCGCGCTGGTTGATCAGGCACTTCTGCGAGGTGTGCACGAATTCGATCGGGTCCTCGACCGAGAGGATGTGCGCGTACTCGTTCTTGTTGACGTGGTCGACCATCGCCGCCAGCGTGGTCGACTTGCCCGAGCCGGTCGGCCCGGTGACGAGGATCAGGCCCTGCGGCTGCGAGATCAGTTCCTTGAAGATGCGCGGCGCGCCGAGATCCTCGAGCGTGAGGACCTCCGACGGAATCGTGCGGAACACCGCGCCCGAGCCGCGGTTCTGGTTGAACGCGTTGACGCGGAAGCGCGCCAGGCTGGGGATCTCGAAGGAGAAGTCGACCTCGAGGAATTCCTCGTAGTCGCGGCGCTGCTTGTCCGACATGATGTCGTAGATCAGCGAGTGGATCTGCTTGTGGTCCAGCGCCGGGATGTTGATGCGGCGGATGTCGCCGTCGACGCGGATCATCGGCGGCAGGCCTGCGGAAAGGTGCAGGTCCGACGCCTTGTTCTTGACCGAAAACGCCAGCAGCTCGGCGATGTCCATGCGTTCCCCCGGATAGATGGTTAGGTCGCGGCCCCTGCCGCCGCGGCCGAGTATATGTAATCCGCATCGCGGCAATCTGCGAAGCCGCGCGGAACGACACCGGTGCTCGCCGCCGATGTGGCAAACTCGCGCCCGTCCGAGCCGGACGACCCCTGCCGATCCCTGCCCGTCCGTCCATGCCGGTCCTGAATCTCGAGCGATCCCGCTGGGCGCGTGCTGCCCTCGTCGTCGCCTCGCGCGCGTTCGTCGCCTTCGTCGTCCTGTGCACGCTCGCCTACGTCGTGCGCGCCGCGGTGCCCACCGTGTTCGCGGACGGCTGGTGGTTCACCGACACCTTCGTGCGCCACTACGTCGACGGCCAGCTCGGCGTGGCCGACTTCTTCAACAAACGCGGCGGTTTCGATCACGCGCAGCCCGTGCACCGGCTGGTGCTGCTGGCGAACCTGGCCTGGTTCGACATGGACTTCACCTTCGAGGGCCTGGTCGGCGCGCTGTTCGGCATCGCCTTCTTCGGGCTGCTGGCGACCCTGGTCGCGCGCGAGCTGCGCGGCAAGCCGAACACGCTGGCGACGCGCGAGCTGGTGCTGATCGGCCTGGCGGTCACGGTGTTCTCGTTCAACAACCGCGACCTGTTCACCTGGCCGCTGGCCACCCTGGTGTTCGTGTACCTGCTCGGCATCTCGCTGTATTTCCTCGTGCTGCAGGGCGCGATGGCGCGCGACCGGCGCTGGCCGATGTTCGCCGCCACCCTCGCCTGCTGCACCCTGCTCGACACCTCCGGCGTGCTCGCCGCGGCGGCGGGCTGTGCGCTGGTCGCCTTCGCCGCGCTGCGCGACCGGCGCTACGCGGCGGCGGCCGGCCGCCTCGCCGCGATCGCCGGCGGCGTGGTGCTCTATCGCATCGCCTACGGCCTGCTGATGCCCGGCGCGGCCGGCTCGCCGATCAGCGCGGCCGGGCAGTTCGCCGGCCTGTTCGGGCGGATCGGCGACGCCTGGAAGCTGCTGGTGATCCCGGCCGGCGACGCGCTGATCTCCACCAGCCGCGTGCACGCCGAATTCGGTCCGCGCTGGGTCTGGCCGGTCGCGGTTCCGTGCGCACTGCTGGTGATCCTCGGCCACGTCTGGTTCTGGCGGCGCTGTGCCGCACATCGCCAGGAACGGCTGCCGTTCCTCGCCGCCGGGCTGATGCTGTTCTTCTACGCCACGCTCGCCGGCATCGTCTGGGCGCGCGTGCCGAAGGAAGGCTTCGACTACCTGACGCAGCCGCGCTACCTGGCGTTCTACGCGCTGCAGGTGGTGGCGATGCTGCTGATGTGGGCGTTCCTGGTCGGCCGCGCGCGCGCCGCGGACGCGCCGGCGGGCCTGCGTGCGCCGCCGACCGCCTTCCTCGCCGGCGCAGTCGGCGTGCTGACCGGCCTGGCGCTGTTCTTCATGTACTGCGTGCGCTACCAGGAAATGGGCCACCTGCGCTGGTACGAGCTGCAGATCGGGCGGCAGATCCTCGCGCTCGGCCGCCAGGGCCCGGACGAGCCGAACGCGTGCCCGCTCAACCGCATCGAGATCTGCAGCTGGCCGCCGCAGCGGCGCCATTCGGTCATCGACGTGCTCAAGCGCGGCGGCCTCAACGTGTATTCCGCAGAGTTCCTGCGCCGCCACCGCTGGGACGAGAAGCTCGCCGAGGACGCGCCGCCGTGACGTCGCTGCTGCAACCGGTACTCGACCGCATCGACGCCGCCGCGCGCGCCGCCGGACGGCCGGGCGAGGTGCGTCTGCTCGCCGTGTCGAAGACGCAGCCCGCCGCGGCGATCCGCGCGCTGCACGAACTCGGCCAGCGCGCGTTCGGCGAGAACTACGTGCAGGAGGCCCTCGCCAAGCAGCGCGAGCTGGCGGCGCTTGGCGTCGCCGCGGACGCGATCGAGTGGCATCTGATCGGGCCGTTGCAATCGAACAAGGCGCGCGAGGCCGCGCAGCATTTCCACTGGGTGCAGAGTCTGGACCGCGACAAGCTGGTCGATGCGCTGTCGCGCCATCGCGCCGCCGCGGCGATGCCGCTGAACGTGCTGATCCAGGTCAACGTCGACGGCGAGGCGAGCAAGTCCGGCTGCGCACCGGACGCGGTCGACGCACTCGCCCGCCGCGTCGCTGCCGCGCCGGGACTGCGCCTGCGCGGACTGATGGCCATTCCCGAGCCCTCGCCGGACCCGGCGCATCGCCGCGCCGCCTTCGACCGCATGCGCGCGCTGTTCGACGCGCTGCGCACGGAGCACGAGGGCGTCGACACCCTGTCGATGGGCATGAGCGACGATTTCGAGCCGGCGATCGCGCACGGCGCGACGATGGTGCGCATCGGCACGGCGCTGTTCGGGGCTCGTCGTGTTTCCGCTGGCACGGGCGGGCCGGGGTAAGAGAACGGCGCAGCCCTGTCGCTTCTCCTCCCTGTGCGGCGGGAGGGCCCCGGATGCATGCGCCGCAATCCGGCTTGCTATGCTAGCCGGACGATATCGAACCTGACGGACCGATGCCCTCGAATCCGGAATCCCCTCTCTCCGGCTCCCGCCGGATCGTCTTCGTCGGCGGCGGCAACATGGCACGCAGCCTGATCGGCGCGCTGGTGCGCGGCGGCACGGAGGCGGCCTCGATCGCCGTGGCCGAACCCAACGCCGCCCTGCGCGAAGCGCTGGCAAACGACTTCGGCGTGACCGCGCACGAACGCGCGGACACCGCCGCGGCGAACGCCGACGTGCTCGTGCTCGCGGTCAAGCCGCAGGTCCTCAAGGACGTCTGCCGGTCGCTGGCGCCGCTCGTCGCGGACACGCGCCCGCTGGTCATCTCGATCGCCGCCGGCGTGCGCATCGCGCAGCTGCGCGAGTGGCTCGGCGTGGAGCTGCCGATCGTGCGCAGCATGCCGAACACGCCGGCGCTGATCGGCGCCGGCGCGACCGGGCTGATCGCCAATGCCACCGCCGACGCGACGCGGCGCGCACAGGCCGAGGCGATCCTCGCCGCCGCCGGGCGCACCGCCTGGATCGAGCGCGAGGAACTGATGGACGCGGTGACCGCGCTGTCGGGTTCGGGGCCGGCGTATTTCTTCCTGCTGGTCGAAGCACTCGAGGACGCCGCGGTGGCGCAGGGCCTGTCGCGCGAGACCGCCCGTGCGCTGGCGACGCAGACCTGCCTCGGCGCCGGCCGCATGCTGGTGGAGAGCGGCGAGGCGCCGTCGATCCTGCGCGAGCGCGTCACCTCGCCCAACGGCACCACCGCCGCCGCGCTCGATGCATTCGCCGCCGGCGGCCTGCGCGAACTCGTTGCGAACGCGGTCGCCGCGGCGACCGCACGGGGGCGCGAGCTCTCGGCGTCCCAGTCCTGAGGAAGAGAAACGATGGGTTATTTCGCCAGCGCCGGTCAGATCCTCGTCAACTTCGCCTTCGTCATCCTGATTTCGCTGATCGTGCTGCGCGTACTGCTGCAGATCGTGCGCGCGAACTTCTACAACCCGGTCTGCCAGTTCCTGTACAAGGTGACCAATCCGGTGCTGATGCCGATGCGCAAGCTGATTCCGGCCTGGCGCAACCTCGACCTCGCCGGCGTGCTGCTGGCCTGGCTGCTCAGCGCGATCAAGCTGTATCTGCTGTACGCGCTCGACGGCCGCCATCTCGGCCTGGCCGGGCTGCCGCTGATCGCGCTGGCCGATCTGCTCGACTTCGTGCTGATGCTGTACTTCGGCCTGATCCTGGTGCGCGTGCTGCTCAGCTTCGTCAACGTCGACCGCGCCAATCCGGTCGTGCCGCTGGTGTACCAGCTCGCCGATCCGGTGCTGCGGCCGATCCGCCGGCGCCTGCCGGCGATCTCCGGCATCGACCTCTCGCCGATGGTGGCGATGCTGGTGATCCTGCTCGCGCGCGTGCTGCTGGTCGGGCCGGTGCTGGATTTCGGCCTGCGTCTGTCGCAAGGCGCCTGAGGACCATCGCGATGAATCCCGTCGAGGTCACGCTCAGCTCGGTCGCCGCACAGCTGTTCGTCGCCGACGTGCGCGCGTCGTGCGACTTCTTCGTCGGCACGCTCGGTTTCGCGCTCGATTTCGCCTACGGCGACCCGCCGTTCTACGCCCAGGTCGGCCGTGACCGCGCCAAGCTCGCGCTGCGGCAGGTGCACCAGCCGGTGTTCATCGACGGCGTCCGCGCACGCGAGGATCTGCTGTCGGCATCGATCACGGTCGAGACGGCGTCGGAGATCGAGCAGCTGTTCCTCGACTACCGCGACGCCGGCGCGCGCTTCCACCAGACGCTGCGAACCGAACCCTGGGGCGCGCGCACCTTCATCGTGCTCGATCCCGACGGCAACCTGATCCTGTTCGCCGGTCCCGCCGAATAGAACACGCCAGGCTCGAACTCCGCGCATGCGCAGGCTGGCAAATGCTTACCTCTCCCGCTTGCGGGAGAGGTCGCGCCGCAGGCGCGGGTGAGGGCTTTCGACGTAAGGCGCCTCACACCGAGTTTCCCTCATCCGGCCCTCCGGGCCACCCTCCGGCCGTCGGAAGGCGACCGTCGATCCCGCGCGCGGGAGAAGGAAGGCGCGAGTCTCGCGCATGCGCGCATCACGGCGAACGCCCTTACGGCGAGCGCCGCCTGGCCCACGCGGCGACGATCCGGTGGATCGCATCGAGCCCGTCGAACAAGGCCGCCGGCCCCGGCTGCAGGATGATCGGCGACTTGATCTCGTGCAGCTCGCCGTCGCGCACTGCGGGAATCGCGTCCCAGCCCGGCCGCGCGGCGACCTTGTCGGGCCGGAATTTCTTGCCGCACCACGAGCCGAGGATCAGCTCCGGCGCGCGCCGCACCACCTCGCTCGCGTCGGCCAGGATGCGATCGCGCGCCAGCGGCTTCTCCGCGCGCTCGGGAAAGACGTCGTCGCCGCCGGCGATGCGCACCAGCTCGGCCACCCAGCGGATGCCGGTGATCGGCGGCTCGTCCCATTCCTCGAAGTAGACGCGCGGCCGCCGCGGCAGCGCGGCGGCGGCCTTCCCGACTTCGGCCAGATGCGCCTCGGCGCGGCGCGCGTACGCGTCCGCGCGCTCGGCCGCGCCGACCAGCGCGCCGAGGCGCCGGATGTACTCGACGATGCCCTCGACGCTGCGATGATTGCTGATCCACACCTCCACGCCCGCCTTGACCAGATCGCGCGCGATCTCGGCCTGGATGTCGGAAAAGCCGACGACGAAATCCGGTTCGAGCGCCAGGATCGCCTCGATCTTCGCGCTGGTGAACGCCGAGACCTTGGGTTTTTCCTTGCGCGCGCGCGCCGGCCGCACGGTGAAGCCCGAGATGCCGACGATGCGCTCCTGCTCGCCGAGCGCGTACAGCACCTCGGTCGGTTCTTCGGTGAGGCAGACGATGCGGCGCGGGCCGATGGGTCGGGACATGCGGCGATTGTCGCATCCGCTCCGCCTCGAAGCGCGATCGATTGCGTAGAGGTACCGACATCCGCCGCACCGGCCGTCGGACGAGGATTCGCAAGGCCTCCCTCATCCGGCACTGCGCGCCACCTTCTCCCGCCGGGAGAAGGCAGGCCGCGGCGTCGAATGGAATTCAGCCTTCGACCGGATACAGTCCGTCGGCGAACGCGTCGCCGTGATAGCCCTTGACGCCGATCGACTGCGTCAGCGGGCTGCGCGGATCCTCGCCCGTGCGCAGACTTTCCAGCCGATGCGCGAAGTCGTAGCGCGGCCGCCAGCCGAGTTCCTCGCGCGCCCTGGCATTGACGTAGACGCGGTCGATCGAGGCGTGCATGCGCCAGCCGAGCCGCGCGTAGGTCTCCTCGTATTGCGGCACGCGGCGGCGCACGACGGCCGGCGCGTCGGCGCGCAGCTCGGCCAGGTCTTCGGGCAGGAACGGCGTCGTCGCGCTGAGGATGTAGCGGCCGAAGCCGATCGCCGGCGCGCGCTCGATCGCCAGCACATGGGCATCGACCAGATCCTGCACGTCGGCGCGGCGGTAGAGGAACTCGTTCGCCTTCAGGTTCGCGTCGGAATACCCCTCGCGCCGCTGCGGATCGTCGTCCGGCTCGGGGAAGAAGCGCGAGGTGCGCAGCACCAGGCACGGCAGGCGCTGCTTGCGGTGGAACAGCCGGCACAGGTCCTCGGCGGCGGTCTTGGTCGCGCCGTAGATGTTCTTCGCCACCGGCGCGACGTCCTCGGTGATCCACGCCGCCGGCGCACCGGGCGGCGGCACCAGCGCATCGCCGAACGTGCTGGTGGTGCTGGTGAACACGAAAGCCTCGACGCCGCTCGCGGCGGCCGCCTCGAGCAGGTTCAGCGTGCCGCTGATGTTGGTGTCGACGAAATCCTGCCGCGCATGGGTGGCGACGTGCGGCTTGTGCAGGGTCGCCGCGTGCAGCACGGCCCGCGCGCCGCGCATCGCGCGATCGACGAAGGCGCGGTCGACGATCGAACCGACCAGATCGGTGTACGGCGAGGCGACGAGGTCGAGCCCGACCGCCGCGCGCCCTTGCGCGCGCAGGGTTCGTATCAGCGCTTCGCCCAGATGACCCGCGCTGCCGGTGACGAGGATGCTCATGTCCGGCTACCCGCCCAGAAGCTTGCGGAAGTACACCACGCGCTCGGTTTCCTCGAAACCGTACGCAGCGTGCGCGGCGTGGCTGTCCGCGTTGTCGAGCGCGGCGTCGGAGGCCAGTTCGGCGCAGCCGCGCTCGCGCGTCCAGCGTTCGACCGCCGCGACGAGCGCGGCGCCGACACCGCGGCGGCGCGCGGCCGGCGCCACGTAGAGCCCCTCGAGGAAACCGACCGGCGAATCGTCCGTGCCGTTGACGTAGTCGTGGCGCAGGCTCGCCTCGGCGAAGCCGATCGCCGTGCCGTCGGCGTCGAAGGCAAGGAAGGCGGCGGCGCGATCGGCGTGATCCAGCGCGTCGCGCGCTTCTTCCAGGTGTCCGGCTTCGTCCTCGTCGGGCCACAGCTCGGCGCGCAGTCGCGCCAGCACGGCGACGCTGCCGGCGTCGACCGTGCGGATCGTCGCTGCCGTCACGGGTACAGCAGCCGCTTCGTCCACCCCTGCGCGCCCGATTCGTACAGCACGCGCTCGTGCAGGCGGAAATCCGCGCCGTACCAGAACTCGATGCGCCGCGGCGCGAGCACGAAGCCGCCCCAGTGCGGCGGCCGCGGCACCGGCACGCCGTCGAAGCGGCGCTCGATCTCGGCCAGCCGCGCCTCGAATTCGGCGCGGTCGCGCAGGGTGTGCGATTGCCGCGAGGCCCAGGCGCCGATCTGGCTGCCGCGCGGGCGGCTGGCGAAGTACGCGTCGGACTCGTCTGCCGGCAGCTTCGTCACGTCGCCTTCGACGCGCACCTGCACGCCGCTGCGCAGCGTCTTCCAGTGGAAACACAGCGCGGCGCGCGGATGTGCGGCGAGCTGCGCGCCCTTGTCGCTATCGTAGTTGGTGAAGAAGCGCCAGCCGCGCTCGTCCACGCCCTTGTTGAGGACCGTGCGCGCACTGACGCGACCGTCCTCGACGGTGGCCAGGGTCATCGCGGTCGGTTCGGGATCACCGCTCGCGCCGGCCTCGTCGAGCAGGCGGCGGAAGGTCTGCAGCGCCTCTTGGTAGAGTGCGGAAGAATCGTCGGAGGAAGGAGTCATGCGCAGCGATGCTAGCACGCGTTCCGGCTACGCCGATGCGATCGTCGCGGCGACGCTCGACGCCTTGCTCGCGCGCCTGAAGTCGCGCCGGCCGCCGTGGCTGGCGGGGCTGTCCGGCCTGCAGGGTTCGGGCAAGAGCACGTTCGCGCGACAACTCGCCGCGGCGGCGAACGCGCGCGGCATCGGCTGCGTCGTGCTCTCGCTCGACGACTTCTATCTCGGCCGCCGCGCGCGTCGGCAGCTCGCGCGCCGCGTGCATCCGCTGTTCGCCACGCGCGGCGTACCCGGCACGCACGATCTGGCCCTGCTGACGCGCACGCTGGACGCCCTGCGCCGCGCGAGCGCGCGAAGCCCCGCCCTGCTGCCGCGCTTCGACAAGGGCCGCGACACGCGCGTGGCGCCGTCGCGCTGGCGGCGCGTGCACGTACCGCCGCGGCTGATCCTGCTCGAAGGCTGGTGCGTCGGCGTGCCGGCGCAGGACGAGGCCACGCTGCGGCGCCCGCTGAACGCGCTCGAACGCGACGAGGACGGCGAGCGGCGCTGGCGCGGTCGCGTCAACGAAGAGCTGGCGCACGGCTACGCGCGCCTGTGGCGCCGCTTCGACGCGCTGGTGCTGCTGCAGGCGCCGGGCTTCGACGTGGTGACGCGCTGGCGCGACGAGCAGGAACGCGCACTGCGCCGCCGCGGCGCGCCGCAGGCGATGGACCGCGCCGCATTGGCGCGTTTCCTGATGCACTACGAACGCCTGAGCCGCGTCGCGCTGCGCGAGCTGCCGGCGCGCGCGGATCTTCGCCTGCGGCTCGATCGGGAACGTCGCGTGGTGGAGGCCAGCTGGATGCGGATCGATGTCGACGAACGCGGGGCGGACGTGTCCGCCTGATTCGTTGCGTGTCGGCGCGGCGGCGAGTCTGGACGTCGCCGCTCTCGCTGCTTGGCGAAGGCTCGGAGCGACACGGATCCGGTGAAAGCGCGAAGCGTCCCGTCATTCCCGCGAAAGCGGGAATCCATCTTGCTCTTGCTCGTGTATCAAAATGGATTCCCGCTCTCGCGGGAATGACGGCGCGCGGGCTGATGCGCATAGATGAGCATCGATGCGCATTCACTCGAATCGACCCGCGTTCATCCCACTGGTCCGCACTCGTTCGCGTCAATCCGCGCCCGGGCTCTGCTCCGACGTCTCACTCTGCAAGGCGCGCTGCATCACGCCGACGAACTGATCGAGGTTCAGCGGCTTGGTCAGGTAGTAGTCCGCGCCGGCGCGCAGCGAGGCGTCGCGCGCATCGCCGGTGGAGGTCGCCGACAACGTGACGATGCGCCCGCGATAGCCGTGCGAGCGCAGCTGGAACACGGCCGCGTTGCCGGACAGGCCCGGCATCTCGACGTCGATCAGCAGCACGTCCGGCGGTTGCCGCGTCGCCTCGGCGATGGCGCCCGCGGCGTCCTCGGCCAGCCGCACGCGGAAACCGAGGTCGACCAGCAGCACTTCGAGCAGCTGCGCGACGTCGGGATCGTCGTCCACGACCAGCGCGCTGGCGCCGGGCCGGAACGGCGCGTCCGCACGCGCGGCGGCCGTGGCGGATGTCCGCGAGCGCTGCAGCGGCGGCAGTTCGACGTGGAAGCGCGTACCGCGGCCGAGCTCCGATTCCAGCTGCAGCTCGCCATGCATCTGCTCGATCAGCCGGCGCACGATGCTCAGCCCGAGCCCGGCACCCTTGCTGCCGGACTGGCCGCCGCGATTGAACGGCTTGAACACACTGTCGCGGAACTCGGCCGAGATGCCGATGCCACTGTCGGCGACGTCGACGTGCAAGCGCCCCGCGCGCCACGCCATGTCGCACGAGATGCCGCCCACGGAGGTGTAGCGCACCGCGTTGGAGAGCAGGTTGACGACGATCTGGCGCAGCTTCACCTCGTCGAACACCGGCGGCGCCGGTTCCTCGACGACCAGGTCGACGCGAAAGGCGATGCCCTTGTCCTCGGCCAGCGGCCGGAACATCGCGTCCAGGTCGCGCGCGAGCAGGGCCAGGTCGACCTCGACCGGATTGAGCAGCGCCGCGCCGGATTCGCCGCGGCCGTACTCGAGCAGGTTCTCCGCCAGCGTGAACAGGTAGGTCGCGTTGCGGCGCACCGCCTGCAGCGCCTGCGCCGCGTTGTCGCCGCCGCCCAGGCGCCGCTCGAGCAGGTGCAGGTAGCCGAAGATCGACGTCAGCGGCGTGCGGAACTCGTGGCTGAGCGTCGCGATGAGCGCGTTCTTCAGCGCATTGGCCTCCTCCAGGCTGGCGCGCTGGCGTTCGAGCTCGTTGCGGATTTGGGTGAGCCTGCCGATCGCCTTCGACTTCTCGTGGCCGGCCAGCACGGCGTCGTGGCCGAGCTGCTGCTGCGCGCGCTGGCGCTCGCGCTCCTCGTCGGCATCGATCAGCATGACGTGGAAGCCCGGCGCATCGGCGATCAGGTGCACGTGCGCACTGCGGCCGTTGGAGAACTCCACGAACGGAAGATCGTGGTGATCGTCGAGCGGCAGGCCGATGAACAGGTCCTGCAGCTCGCGCAGGCCGCGCTCCGCGTCGGTCGCGTCCAGGCCGTAGAACGCGGCGTCGCCGTGCACGTCGCGCAGGCGCCAGTCCTCGTCGAAGCTGAGCAGCAGCGGGTGCGCGCGCCGCATCAGCGTGTCGCGCAGGTATCCCTCGACCGCCTGCGGCAGCGCGGACGTCACGGCGCCAGCCTCGCGGCGAGATCGGCGAACGCCGCTTCCACGCCGTCGCCCGACAGCGCGCTGGTCTCGAACACCGGCAGGCTGCGGCGCAGCTCGGCCAGCGTCGCCGGCGCGACTTCCCAGCGGTCGATCAGATCGAGCTTGTTCACCACGAGCGCGACGGCCGCGTGCGGCAGGCTGCGGCGCGACTGCTCGAGCAGGTTCAGCGCCGAGGCGAGGCTCGCCTCGCGCGTGCCGTCGGCGACCAGCAGCAGCGCCGAGGCTCCGCGCAGGTAGTTCTCGCTCGGCGCATCGAGCGCGCCGCGGCCGGCGATGTCCCACACGACGAGCTTCAGCACCTCGCGCCCGGGCAGGGCGACTTCTTTGCTGTCGACCTTGACGCCGACCGTGGTCAGGTACTTCGCCGAGAACGTGCTGCGCACGAAGCGCGCGACCAGGCTGGTCTTGCCGACGCCGAAGTCGCCGAGCATGCAGAGCTTGTGGGTGCGCACGTCAGTCCCCGACCGACAGGCGCACGAAGGCCGCGCGCAGATCCAGTCCGCCGTCGCCTTCGACGGCGAGCGCGCCGCCGTCGGCGCCGGCGACGCCGCGTGCGGCCAGCGCGAGCGCCAGCCATTGGGCGCGCTCGGCGCGCAGGCGCTGGTTGGTCTGCTCGCTGCCGACGTGGGTGTTGGTGCCGACGCAGGTCAGGCCGACGCGGACGCCCGCGACCTTGCCCAGCTCGACCGCGCGCCGCACCTCGCGCGCGATCGCGTCGACCGCATTCGCGGTGCCGTCGGCCGGCGCCGCGTCGTCGACGAACTCGATCCGCATCGCCGGCAGCGCCTTCGTCAATCGTTCCAGTTCGGCGCGGGCCGCGGCGACGGCGTCGACTTCCGGCGTCAGCGCGGACTCCACGCGCGCCACACCGGCGATCCAGCCGGCACGCTGCGCGGTCGTGTCGAGCCAGGCCTGCGGCGCCGAACCGGACAGGCTCAGCACGCCCTTCTCGACCGCGACGCGCACGCTGGCCGGCGGCTGCAGCAGGCGCTGCGCACGGCGTTCGATCACGGCGTCTTCGGTGGACAGGTAACCGGCCGCGTCCACCACCGGCTCCACGCCGCCGAATCCGGCCGCGTCGAGCAGCGGCGCCAGCGGCGCGGCGTCCGGATCGAGCAGGCCGTGCACGACGACGCGCCGCCACGGCTTCGCCTCGATCGCGCCGAGCACGAAGCCGGGATGCGCCTGGAGCCGACCGCGCAGCGCCTCGACGCGCGTGTTCCAGCGCTCGCGGCTGAGCGCGAAGGCGAACAGGCCGGCGGCCAGCACCAGCAGGATCAGGAACAGCGGCAGCCGCGATGGCGAGGTGCGCGGCTCGGCCTGCTCCGCGTTGCCGGCCTCCTGCACCAGCGCCGGCGGCTGCAGCGCGTCGTGCCAGGCGATCTGGTTTTCCGGCGTGCGCGGATCGTCGTCCGGCGCCGCGGCGAGACGCGCGTGGATTTCCTCCAGACGCTGCTCGAGCAGGCCGTGCAGCGCCGGCGGCGGTACGCCGCGGATGAAGCAGGCGAGGTTGGCGCGCGGGCCGTGCAGCATCCAGACCAGATGCTCGCCCACGCGCACCGATTCCAGCGTGCCGCCGGCGTCGCGACCAACCGAGTCGCCGACGAAGTCGCCGAGCGCGGTCAGCATGCCGGCGATCGCGTCCTTGTCGAGTTCGGGCAGGCCCGGTGCGGCTTCGTGGTGCAGCACGAGACCGGACTCGCGCTCGATCAGGAACACGTGGTCGATGGCGTAGGCGAGGCGGTGCTTGAGCACGACCTGCGCGTACGGCACGCCGGCGCGCCAGGCCTCGATCCGCCACTTGATGCCGCGCGGCGTGAAGCTGCTCTCGATCGCGCCGTTGAGGTCGGCGACGAGGTTGCGCAGCGCCTCGGCGATCGACTTGCGGATCAGCGGGCCGATGATCGGGAACAGCACGTCGATCAGGCTCTGGCGATTGCGCTGCACGGCGGCGCCGAGCGCCTGCGAGACCGGTTCGGCGAGCGCGTTCGCCACGCGCGCGGTGGAGGCCTCGTCGGCGAGCGATTCGAGCGCGCCGGGCAGGCGCTGCGGCAGGGCCTGCTGCGCCCGCTCCAGTTCGGCGATGCGCGCGCGCGCGGCGAGCAGCTCGCGCCGCTCGTCGCCGAGCAGGAGTTCGCGCAGGCGTTCGAAGTCGCCGGCGGACGGCGACGCCTCCGCCTGCGGAAGCGCGACGGACGCCGCGGCCTGCGCAGGCGGCTCGCGCGAGTCCTGGCCGGGTCCTGACGAGGTCACGTCGGCGGTCGACCGCGGGCCGATCTTACTTCAGCGTCGGCAGGTCGAAATCGCCCTTCAGGCGCAGCGCGAATTCGGTCAGCAGCGCGGCGAGATCGTCGCGGCCGACCTTCTCGGCGCGCAGTTCCTCGTTGCCGCGCGACATCGCCGCTTCGGTCTCGCCGACGCGCGTCGTGGTGCTGGCCTCCAGGTCGGCCAGCGCGGCGCGGTGGCGCTCGTCGCCGTTGGCCAGTTCCTGCTCGAGCGCCTCGAGCGCCTTGTTGACCTCGCCGCGCGCGGTGCGCGCGGCCTGCTGCAGGCGCGACTCGAGATCGTCGACGGCGCTGTTGCGGTCCTGCACTTCCTGGCGCACGAGCTTGCCGAGCTTGTCGAGCTGGTCGTCGATGCGCTTGTCGATCTGCGCGAGGCGCTTTTCCTGCGCTTCGCGCATGCGCGTCAGCTCGGCCTCGAGGCGCTGGTTCAGCTCCTGGAAGCGGCGCTCGTAGTCGCGCATCTGGCCGCCGAACAGGATGTCGCGGATCTGGTCGACATTGCGGTCGGCGCCGGCATCGGCGGCTGGCTTCTTCGGGTCTGCCATGGGTTTGCTCCTGGGTTGCGGACGCGGCGCGGCCGTCCGGCGCGCCGCCACCGGCGCGCGCGTGCGCGAACCGGCCTTCTTGCTGCTGCGTGGAAGCGACTTCGCTGTGGTTGCCACGATCCCCCCTGACGGGCGCCATCACGAGCCACATTGTGGCATTGCGCGGGCGCCGCTGCCCACCCGTACGGACGGCGGCGAACCGGGACGCGGCGGCCGGCAGGCGCCCTAGACCTGCTCCAGACGATAGCCGTGCTGGTAGATCGCGGCGAGGCGCCAGCCGTTTTCGCCGTTGAGGTCGAGCTTCTTGCGCAGGCGGCTGACGTGGGTGTCGACGGTGCGCGTGGACACCGCCGCACTGAGGTTCCACACGTTCTCCAGCAGCGCGTCGCGGCTGACGATGCGGCCGTGGCGGCGGAACAGGAAGTTGGCGAGATCGAACTCGCGCTGGGTCAGGTCGATCTCGCGGCCGTCGATGCTGACCTTGCGCCGCTTGGAATCGACCAGGTACGGCGCCAGCTCGACGACCTCGCTGGTGCCGGTGTCGGTGTCGCCGCCGTGCCGGCGCAGCACCGCGCCCAGGCGCGCCAGCAGCTCGCGCCGCTTGGGCGGCTTGATGACGTAGTCGTCGCCGCCGCTGGCCAGGCCGCGGACGATGTCGTCCTCGGCGTCGCGCGCGGTCAGGAACACCACCGGCAGCTTGCCGTTGGCCGACGAGCGGATCGTGCCGATGACCTCGATGCCGGTGCTGTCGGGCAGCATCCAGTCCAGCAGCAGCAGGTCGATCGCCTCGGTGCCCTGGCGGCGCCGGAACTCGGTCGCGTTGCGGAACAGGCGCACCGTGTAGCCGGACTCCTCCAGCCACTGGCCGACCAGGGCGGCCATGTCCGGATCGTCCTCGAGCAGGCCCACGACCACGCCGAGCTTGTTCATGCGATCGCCTGGTTCCGGGCGCAGGGGGGCGTCAATCGGTCGTGTCCTCGCTTCACTCGACGACGAAGTTGACGCGCATGTTGACGCGCCATTCGGTGACGCGGCCGTCGCCGTCGGTCAACACCTTGATGTCGTTGACCCACGCTCCCTTGATGTTCTTGACGGTCTGCGACACCTTGCTGAGTCCCTTCTGCACTGCGTCCTCGATGCCTTTCGGCGATGAACAACTCAGTTCGATAACCTTGGCAACCGACATGGCGTCATCTCCCAGGATTCGACTCCGACACTATAACAAAGCCCAAACGCGGCGAAAGCCCAGCCGTTGACCGTTGGCGAGGCTTCCGTTCAGTGTGACTGCGCGCACACTCCGCCCCCGCGGAGCGCGCCGACTCAGGCCCCGGCCGGCGCCTGAGTCGGTGCCTGAGTCGGCGCCGGCGCCGGGCGCGGCAGGTAGCGCAGCCAGATCAGGAAGACCACCAGCGCATCGAGCACGATCAGCGCCTGCCACAGGTACAGGTGGAACCACTCAAACCACAGCCGGCTCCACTGGCCGAGATAGAACAGGCTGATGATGCGCACCAGGTTCAGCGCCTGGATCGCGACGAAACCGATGCCGATGCCGGCCAGCTTGTGCTTCCACGGCGCCGGGAACGCCAGCATCGCCGAGACCAGGATGATGACCGCCTCCACGCCGTTGCAGCCGCGCTCGATCGAGATCGCGAAATCGCTGGTCGTGCTCTGCAGGATCTTGCCGTAGGCGATCGCGTGCGGATCGAACAGGCTGACGATCCACACGCACACCTGCGCGATCGCCGCGGTGAACGGCAGGATCACGTAGTGCTCGACCGGTTGCAGCAGTTCGAGCACGAACAGCGCGGCCAGGAAGAACAGGAACAGGACGATGAAGCGCAGCATGTCGAGGACGGGTGGCCCGGATGGTCGCCAAGTCTACGCCAGGTACGTGCCCGCATCGGACGCGACTGCTAGCATTCCGGCATGAATCCCGCGCCCAACCTGTTCCTGATCGGGCCGATGGGCGCCGGCAAGTCGACCGTGGGGCGCCATCTCGCCGAGCTGCTGCGCATGCCGTTCCTGGACCTCGACCACGAGATCGAAGCGCACACCGGCGCCGCGATCAGCCTGATCTTCGAACTCGAGCAGGAGGCCGGCTTCCGCCGCCGCGAGAGCGCCCTGCTGGCCGAGCTCACCGCGCGCCAGGGCATCGTGCTGGCCACCGGCGGCGGCGCCGTGCTCGACGCGGACAACCGCCGGCTGCTGCGCGAACGCGGCTACGTGATCTGGCTGGACGCCAGCGTCGACGCGCAGCTCGCACGCCTGGCGCGCGACCGCAACCGTCCGCTGCTGCAGGCGCCCGACCGGCGCGAGCGGCTCGAACACCTCGCCGCGCAGCGCAACGGCCTGTATTCGGAAACGGCCGACCTGCACCTGGACTCGGTCGGCGTCGGCAACAGCATGCACGCCGCGCACGACCTGCTCGACCTGCTCGAAGCGCGCTGGCAGCGCGGCCGCGCGGAGACCACGGCATGAATGCGACGACGGTCGAGGTCGCGCTCGGCGCGCGTACGTACCCGATCTGGATCGGCGCCGGACTGCTCGGCGATCCGGCGCGCTGGCGCACGGCGATCGGCGGCCGCCACGTGCTGGTGGTGACCAACGAGACGATCGCGCCGCTGTACCTGCAGCGTGTGCAGGCCGGCCTGGACGGGTTCACCCATTCCGCCCTCGTCCTGCCGGACGGCGAGGCGCACAAGACGCTCGCCAGCGGCGGCGTGGTGTTCGACGCGCTGGCGCGGCTGGGTGCCAGCCGCGACGCGACCCTGCTCGCCCTCGGCGGCGGCGTGATCGGCGATCTCGCCGGCTTCGCCGCGGCGTGCTGGATGCGCGGCATCGATTTCGTGCAGATGCCGACCACCCTGCTGGCGATGGTCGACTCCTCCGTCGGCGGCAAGACCGGCGTGAACCTGCCGGCCGGCAAGAACCTGGTCGGCGCGTTCCACCAGCCGCGCGCGGTCGTCGCCGACACCGCCACGCTGGCGACGCTGCCGCCGCGCGAGTACCGCGCCGGGCTCGCCGAAGTCGTCAAGTACGGCGCGATCGGCGACGCCGCGTTCTTCGGCTGGCTGGAGGCGCACGCCGGAGCGCTGAATGCGCGCGACGAGGCGGCGCTGGTCGAGGCGATCGCGACCAGCTGCCGGCACAAGGCCGGCGTGGTCGCCCGCGACGAACACGAACACGGCGAGCGTGCGCTGCTGAACTTCGGCCACACCTTCGGCCACGCGCTGGAAACCGCGACCGGCTACGGCCACCTGCTGCACGGCGAAGCCGTGGCGATCGGCATGGTGCTCGCGGCGCAGCTGTCGGCCGACCTCGGCCTGGCGCCGCGCGAGGACGCCGCGCGGCTGGAACGGCTGCTCGTCGCGCTCGGCCTGCCGGTGGCGCCGCCGCCGAACGATCCCGAACGCCTGCTCGCACTGATGCGGCTGGACAAGAAGAACCTCAGCGGCCGCCTGCGCCTGATCCTGTGGCGCGGCATCGGCCGCGCCGGGATCGTGCCGGACGTCGACGAGGACGCGATCCGCCGCAGCCTCGCCGCGGGGTGAGGCGCGCGCTGATCGGCGCGCGGCGCTCCCCATCCGGGTCCGCCGCCGCGGCGTTCGGCTCGTGGAACTCTTCCGATGCGTGACGGCCATGTCGGCGATCGCGCGCGCGCAGTTACAATGGCCGCCGACCATGCGCCTCTTCATGCAAACCCAGGCCGCCGGCGCGGAAGCGCCGCGCTACTACCAGATCGTGCTCGAGCAGGACCTGCTCGGCGGCTGGATGCTGTTCCGCGAATGGGGCCAGCAAGGCAGCCGCGCGAGCAGCAAGCGCGAGCTGTTCCTCGAGCGCGACGCGGCGATCCTCGCCTTCGAGCGCGCGCGCGACGCGCAGCTCAAGCGCGGCTTCCAGGTCATGTTCAGTCAGGGCTTCGACGGGCGCCGCGCGAATTGAGCGCGCCGCGGCCCGGCGTGCGGCGCGCCGCCGCCGGGACCAACCGTCGCACCCCCGGCCCGCCGCCGGCGCGGCCCGGCGACAATGGCGCCGGCCTTCCTTTCCGATTTCAACCGTGGATTTCCGCATGACTACGCCCGACCACCGCTTCCTGCGCGCCCTGCGTCGCGAACCCGTCGACAAGACGCCGATCTGGATCATGCGCCAGGCCGGCCGCTACCTGCCCGAGTACCGCGCCACGCGCGAACGCGCCGGCAGCTTCCTGGCGCTGGCGCAGACGCCCGAGCTGGCCTGCGAGGTGACCCTGCAGCCGCTGGCGCGCTTCCCGCTCGACGCGGCGATCCTGTTCTCCGACATCCTGACCATTCCCGACGCGATGGGCCTGGGCCTGCACTTCGTCGACGGCGAGGGTCCGAAGCTGCGCCATCCGCTGCGCAGCGTCGCCGACGTCGCGCGCCTGGGCGTGCCGGATCCGGAAACGGATCTGCGCTACGTGATGGACGCGGTGCGCCTGATCCGGCGCGAACTGGCCGAGCGCGTGCCGCTGATCGGCTTCTCCGGCAGCCCGTGGACGCTGGCCTGCTACATGATCGAAGGCGAAGGCTCGTCGAGCTTCTCGCGCGCGAAGGCGCTGGCGCTCGACGACGCGGCCACGATGCACCGCCTGCTCGACACGCTGGCGCAGTCGGTGGCCCGCTATCTCTGCGCCCAGGCCGCGGCCGGCGCCCAGGCGCTGATGGTGTTCGACACCTGGGGCGGCCTGCTCGCCCCGGAGGCGTTCCGCAACTTCTCGTTGCGCTACCTCGCCGAAGTGGTGGCCTTGCTGAAGTCCGACCGCGTCGCGCGCAACCTGCCGGTCATCCTGTTCTCGAAAGGCGCCAACGGCCATCTCGAAGCGCTGGCCGACACCGGCTGCGCCGCGCTCGGCCTGGACTGGACGATCGACATCGACGAAGCGCGCCGCCGCGTCGGCGCGCGCGTCGCGCTGCAGGGCAATCTCGATCCAGCCGTGCTCGCCGCCTCGCCGGAGGCGATCCGCACCGAGGCGCGCCGCATCCTCGACGGTTTCGGCGCGCATCCGGGCCACGTCTTCAATCTCGGCCACGGCATCACGCCCGACATCGATCCGGAGCGCGTCGCGGTGCTGGTCGACGCGGTGCACGGCGAGTAAAACGCCTCGCGCAAAGCGGCCCTTCCCTGGGCCTTGCGCATCCGTGTTCCGGAAGGAGTCGTCCGCTGGGATGGACGGCGGCCGCAGCGGCCGCCGTCGACGGTGAAAGAGGTCCGTCCCTGGACCGTACGGTCGTGGCGCGCGGAGAAACGCCCCGACCGCACAAGCTGCGCCTACGGAGCGGTTTCGAAACCGCTGGCGAAGATGCGATCGTCGAAGAACGCGGCCTCGATCAGGCAGTTCGCGTGCACCGGCTCGGTGGTGAACACGTTGCCGACCAGCGTGCCGCCGCAGCTGCTGGCCACGCTCTGGATGCCGTAGCCCGGGTTCGGCAGCAGCGTGAAGGCGGCCGTCTCGCCGGCGATCACCTGCATCGGCACGGCCGGCGAGATGCCGCCTCCGGCCGACGCCATCGCAGTCACCGTGTAGAGGGTCGCGCCGACCGGCGCGAACTTCGCGGTGACGTCGAGATCGGCCGCCACGTTCGTGTCCTGACGCGGATTTGCCAGCATGCCGTCGCTCCATTGGATGAACTGATGACCTGCGTCGGGCTGCGCCTCGACGAGGGGTCCCGACCCGCCGGCGACGACGTTCTGCGCGACCGCCGATTGACCGTTGACGCGGCCGTTCGGGCCGGCGTTGTAGACCAGTGCGAACGTCTGCGAACTCGGCACGAATGACGCCTCGACCGTGCAATCGGCGGTCACCGGCGCGGTGATGTACTGGTTGCCGACCAGGCTGCCGCCGCAGCTGCCGCCGATCGCGGCGATCGCGTAACCCTCGTTCGGCACCACCTCGAACACGGCCGTGTCGCCGTCCGCGACGTGCTGCTGCACCGGCGGCGCCAGCGCACCGCCCTCGCCCGACAGCGGCACGACCGCGTGGATCGTCGTGCCTTCCGCGGCGAATTCGGCGGTGACGTCGAGATCGCCGGCGACGTTCTTGTCCTGGCGCGGATTGGCGACGCTGCCGTCGCTCCACTGCACGAACGTGAAGCCGGCCGCCGGCGTCGCCGTGACCGGCTCGCCCTGTCCGCCCGCCGCGACCTGCATGGACAGCTGCGCCTGACCGTTGACCGCACCGTTCGGTCCGGCGTGATAGTCCAGGACGAACACCTCGGCGCTGGCGACGAAGCTCGCCTGCACCTCGCAGTCGCCCAGCACCGGCGCGGTGACGTACTGGTTGCCGATCAGCGTGCCGTTGCAGCCGGTCACCTGCGCGATCGCGAAGCCGGGGTTCGGCTTCACCGTGAACACCGCGTTGTCGCCGTCGACCACGTTCTGCGGCACGTCCGGCCACAGCGAGCCGCCGGCGCCGGCGATCGGCGTGACGACGTGCACCGGCGTGCCGATCGCGGCGAACTCGGCGGTGACGGTGAGGTCCGCCGAGACGTCGGCATCGGTGCGCTCGCTCTCGCTCCAGCCGTCGCTCCACTTGACGAAGAAGTAGCCGTCCGCCGGCACCGCGGTGACCGGCTCGCCGTCGCCGCCGGCCGGCACGCTCTGCTGAACCGCACCGACCACGCTGCCGTTCGGGCCGGCGAGATAGGTCAGCTGGAACTGCGCGCTGCTGGCGACGAAGCTCGCGTGCACTTCGCAGTTCGCCTGGATCGCCGCGGTGACGTAGATGTTGCCGACGAGGGCGCCGCCGCAGCCGGCGACCTCGCCGATCAGGAAGCCGTCGTCCGGATGCACGCCGAACTGGACCACGTTGCCGGGCGCGACGGCCTGCGCCAGAGCCGGCGACAGCGATCCGCCCGGGCCGGTGACCGGCTTGACCACGAAACTGCCGCTCTGCGCGAACTGCGCGATCACGTCGAGGTCGGCGACGACGCCGGCATCGGTGCGCGGATTGACGGTCGAGCCGTCGCTCCACTGCACGAACTGGTAACCGGCTTCCGGCTTGGCCAGGACCGCACTGCCGCTCCCGCCGGACGACACCTGCTGCACGAGCTGCCCTTCCAGCGAGCCGTGCGCGCCGGCCGCGTAGGTCAGCCAGTAGGTGACGTCGCTGCCGACGAATTGCGCCTGCACATGACAGTCCGCCTGGATCGGCGCCGTCGTGTAGAGCTTGCCCTGCAGCACGCCGCCGCAACCGGACACCTCGGCGATGCCGAAATGCGGATCGGGCGTGACTGTGAACTGCAGCACCGTGCCGGGCGCGACGGCCTGCACCAGGTCCGGCGAGATCGAGCCACCGGCGCCGGCGGACGGCGTCACCGTCAGCTGGCCTTCGGCCGCGAACTGCGCGACCACGTCCACGTCGGCCATGACGTTTGCGTCCTGGCGCGGGTTGTCGGTGGAGCCGTCGCTCCACTGCACGAAGAAGTGCCCCGGATGGGCGACCGCTTCGACCGCGGCCCCCGAACCGCCGGCGATCACCGACTGCTCGGCGACGCCTTCGAGCAGGCCGCCGTCGCCCGCCGCGTAGTGCAGCTGGTACTGCGTCTGGCTGGCGACGAACGCGGCGTGGATCTCGCAATCGCCGGTGATCGGTGCCGTCGTGAAGACGTTTGCTTCCAGCGTGCCGCCATTGCAGCCGCCGATCGTGTCGAGCGCGTGGCCGGCGGCGGGCAGCACCTTGAACTGCAGCGAATGGCCGGCGGGCACCAGCACGGGATCGTGCGGATCGAGCACGCCGCCGTCGCCGTACACGGGCGTGACGCTGTGGAGCGTGGCGTCGAGCGGCGCGCACTGCGCCGTCACGTCGAGGTGTCCGAACACGTGCGCGTCGGTGCGCTGGCCGACTTCGCCGACCATCTCGCCGGAGAAGTTGTCGCTCCATCCCACGAACTGGTAACCCGGCTTCGGAGTGACCTTGACGGTGGCGCCGTCGTATCCGGAAGCGACCTTCTGTTCGAGCACGCCGTCGACGGCGCCCTCGATGTCGCATTGCGATCCGGCCCGGTAGGTCAGCGTGTAGTGCACGTCGCTGGGCACGAAATCGACGTCGATCTGGCAATCGGCCGTGACCGCGCCGGTGACGTAGGTGCTTCCGGCCAGCACTCCGTCGCAGCCCGGGCTGGACACCGCCGCCACACCGTAGCCCGGATCCGGCAGGATCGAGAACGGCGCGTGGTTGCCGTGCTTCACGATCCGGCTCGACGGCATCATGTCGCCGCCGACCGGCTTGGGAAGCTGCTGCGAAACCAGGTACGTCTTCGGCACGAACTTCGCGGTGACGTTGAGCGAACCGATCACGTTCGCATCCACGCGCGGATTGGCGACGCTGTCGTCATTCCATTTCAGGAATTTGTAGCCCTCCAGCGGGATCGCTTCGACCGAAGGTCCGCTGCCGCCGTAGGGCACGATCTTCACGATCTCCTGCCCCGGCTGCACGTATCCCTGCTCCCAGTGCAGCATGCCGTTCTCGTCCGGCCGGTACGTCAGGGTGACGTCGGCGGCGAACGTCGCGTTCACCGAGCAATTGCCGGTGACCGGACCGGCGACGAACACGTCGCCGAGCAGCGTGCCGGCGCAGTTGCTGGTGACGTTCTGGATTGCGTAGCCGGCGGCCGGCGTGAGCGTGAAGTACACGAACCCGCTGTGCGCGACGGGTTGCGGAGCAGCCGGATTCGTCGTGCCCGTGCCGAGCGGGAACACCTTCGGCGTGACGAGGAAAGCTTCCGGCTTGCCGTGGTCGAGGCGTGCGATCACGAAATCGCTGAACGACGTGTCGGTCGGCGTGTGCTGCGCCGCGCCCGCCAGCAGCACGCGCGCACCCTGCACGGCGATGCGGTTGGCGACGGATCCGGCGTTGCCCGCCGAAGCATTGACCAGCGCAAATCCCTTCTCGTCCGGGTCCTGCGAACCGAAGGTCTCGTCGGGATCGCCGTTGGCCTTCAGGCGCAGCGCGAACATCGACAGGGCCTTGGATCCGGCCATGACCAGCTTGCCGTCGTCGAGCAAGGTCAGGTCGCGCGGGTTCTGGGTGCAGATGCTGGCCACCCACCAGCCGCCGCCGTTGCCGTTGCTGCCGCTGTCGGGGCACGCGCTGTAGTAGGTCTTGCCGGCGTCGCGGAACGTGTTGTCGTCCGATCCGTCGCTCTTGAGCACGACGAGCGTGAGCACCGTGTTCAAGTCGGTGGCGCCGGGGTACTGCGCGTAGCCGGCCGCATACACCTTGCCGGAGGCGCTCACCTTGACCGCATCGGCGCGGTCGTGTCCCTTGGGGTAGTAGTTGAACGCGATCGTCCGTCGGCCGGCCTGGCTGCCGGGATTGAAATTGGCATCGAGCTTTCCGTCGCTCAGCGTGAACTGCGCGATCAACATGTCGTAGTCCGGCTCGCCGGCGAGCGTGCGTTCGCCGACCGCGACCAGCCTTCCGCCACCGCCGCCCGGTCCCACTTCGATGTCGCGGAACGAGCTGTCCGTCGTCGGGAACGGCATGCGGAAGCCGCTGCCGCCGATGGACGTATCGAAGGATCCGTCCGCCTTCACGCGAGCGATCAGGGCGCGCTGCTTGCCGCTGACGTAGGTCCATCCCGCCAGGGCGATGCGCCCGTCCGGCTGGACCACCAGCGCCTGCGCAACGGCGCCCTCGGCGAACTTGGCGAACGTGCAGCCGGGCGACGCCTCGATGCCGCCGAAACCTTCGTCGGGAGTGCCGTCCGCATTGAAGCGGCACACCAGCATGCCCTTCTCCGGCTGCGCACCCTTGGTGCCGGCCTCGCCGGCGACGACGAGCTTTCCGTTCAGCTGGAACGCGGCGTCGTGAACGACGAGATTTCCGAGCAGGTCATCGGAGTAGGCGCGACGGCCGCCGTTGCCGAAGGTCAGATCCTTCTCGCCGTTGGGCCACATGCGCATGAAGCCGATGCCCTGCTTGACCGGCGAGCCGGCCATGACGCGACCGACCATGTAGAGGCGTCCGTCGGGCGCCTTGGCGAACGCGGTTCCCGCCTCGGCCAGGCCCTGGCCGAGTCCGTACGTCTGGATGCCCGCATCCGCGAACGTCGGATCGAGCGCACCCGCAGGCTGCACGGCCGGCGCCAGGCCCGGCAGCGCGAAAACCAGCAGCAGCAGCAGAAAATGTATGAGGCGTTTCATGGCGATCTCTCTTCTTTCCCGATAAGCGGTCTGAACGGAACGACCGTTGCCGGCGCCCCCCGAGCCACCTCATACGCAGAACGAATCGCCCGGGGATCACGCGTCGATGGCGATCGCGTGCGCGACGAACGCACGAAGTCCGCGCGCGGAAAAAAACGGGATGCCGAGGCCGGGAGCTTCGCGCATGGGGGGTAGACGAAGCTCCCGGTCGACGGTTCCGGACAGGGGCAGTAACCGTCGATTCCTCGACGGACTGCAAGTACGCAACGCGGTGCCGGAGCGGATCACGCGACGACGACGAAACGTCGCGGAGCACCGTTCGTCACGAATCGGACGCCGCTCGCGGGATCCGTCGGTGCGCTGGGTTGCTTACATCGATGCCGCCGAGAAATACTTGATGAACTTCACAATACGAAGCGAAGAACATGTTCGAGCCGGCCCCTGAAGCCAGCGTCTGCCCCCGTGCCGAACCCGAAGAAGGGCTGCGGCGAATCGAGCCGGCCGCCGTCGACGCGGCCTACCAGGATCTGATGCGCCTCGCACGACGCGAACTGGCCAAGCACCGTCGCGGCAATACGCTCGACACGCAGGTGCTCGCGCAGGAAGCGTGCATGAGGCTGCTGCAATGGAACGCCGATGCATTCGCCGATCGCGTCCATCTGTTCGCGACGGCGGCGCGCGTGATGCGCCACGTCGTCATCGACTACGCGCGTGCGCGCATGGCCGAACGCCGCGGCGGCAACGCGCAGCGGCTCTCGCTCGACGAGTTCGACGACGCCATCAGCGTCAGCGACGCACAGGCCGAGGAGCTGATCCTAATGGACAGCGCACTGGACCGCCTGTCGGCGCTGGATCAGCGCCTGGCCCAGGTGATCGAACTGCGCTTCTTCGTCGGGCTCGACGTGCAGCGCACGGCCGAGCTGCTCGGCGTATCGGAACCGACCATCAAGCGCGACACGCGCGCGGCGAAAGCCTTCCTCAAGACCCAGCTGGCCGAAGTGCGCGAAAACGCCTGATCCGGTGCTTCCCGCGCCGGTCCGTGCGCGCACCTGGAGCCCGTCCGCGACGACGGGCTCCAGGCGCACGCGTCCGTCACGCCCGATCGCAGGGCTGTTCGAAGCGACGGCCGGTCACGGATCTCCGACCGGATCGCCGAAGGCGTCGGCGAAGATGCGGTCGAGGCCGAACTTCGCCGCCGCGAAGTCCCGGTTCGAGCCGGCGCCCTGCGTCCAGCCGGCGACGTAGATCGAACCGGCGCGCACCTGCACGTCGACCAGCCAGTCCTTGCTCGACTCGCCGAAGTGCATCGTCGGGAACGGCAGCCAGTCCGTGCCGTAGTAGTGCGCCGCGAACACTTCGGCGCCGCCCATCATCGTTTCGAAATCGCCGGCGACGACGTAGCCCGCGCCTGCATCGTGTGCCACGGCGTTGAAGTACAGCTGGCCGCTGTTCGCCTGCATCAGCAGGTAGCCGCCCTCGGCGAACGTGTCCTTCAGCGAGCAGCCGTCCGGCGACACTTCGGTGATCAGCGCGGCGTAGCGGCCGAGCATGTCGAACTGCGCGGCGCCGACGGCGACGATGCGATCGTCACCCTGCTGCACCTCGCGCAGGACCAGGCCGCGCAGCTTCGTCGCCAGTCCCGGCTGGGTCGCGGCGAACGCGCATTCCTGCGCGAATCCGTTCGCGTCCGCGTTGCCCTCCGAGTCCAGGCGCACGACCAGCGCGTCGTACTGGATCTGTCCGCTGCGCCGCGTCGCGCCGACTGCGACGATCTTTCCGTTGGAAGCGATCGCGAGGTTCTCGATCTCGTGCCGGTCGAAGCCCGGCGAACGCAGGCGCAGCTTGCCGCTTTCGTCCGGGGCGAACTTCGGATCGGGTTCGCCGCTCGGCTGGACGCGCGCGAACGCCGCATACGTATCCTGCAGGTCGTCCATCGCCGAGGAACCGGCCAGCACGATGTGGCCGTCCGGCTGCACCGCGATCGCGGTCGCCACGTCGAAGCTGATCGACTCCTTCTGGTCGAAGGACAGGCTCAGGCACGGCTCGCCGGTGTGCTCGAACGGCTTCGGCACGCCGGCGAGCGTGAACGCGCACAGCGCGAAATCGCTGCCGGCCTCGCCGAGCTGCCGCGTTCCGCCGACGTAGAGCACGTCGCCGTCCAGCACCACGCCGGCCCCGCCTTCGGACTCGCCGAACGCCTCCGGCGACATCGCGCGACCCTTCTCGCCGAAACCGTCCTCGTCGAGGGCTCCATCCGCGCGCAGCCGGGTCACGCCGATGCGGCGCCGGCCCTGCGCATCGGTGACCGTGCCGGCGAGATACATTTCGCCGCCGCTGCCGAGCGCGCTGCCGCTCGCGATGTCCGCGCCGTTGGTGGTGAAATCGAACGGCACGATCGTCCTGCCCGACGTGCCCCAGCTGGCGTCCAGCTCGACGTCCGCCGCGCATACGCACGGGCCGAGCAGCAACGAAGCGCAGGCCAGCAGCCTGCGCGACGGAATCCTGGAAGAAGTCATCTCTGCCTCGTACGGGTGGTCACCGCCAAGCGGCTCGCATCCCAGTACGAAAAAGCGTCGCGGTCGGGATCGTGCGACGGCCGGATGCGCTCAGGCGCGCATCGCGGCCGCGATCGCCCGGCCCAGCGATTCCAGCGTGGCCGGCTTGCGCAACAGCACGTCCATGCCGGCGGCGCGGATCTGCGCCTCCTCGTCGCCGGCCGAGCGCGCCGTGATCGCCACCAGCGGCAGGCGCGCATCGCGCTCGCCGGCGCGGACCATGCGCGCGAGCTGCAGGCCGTCGACGCCGGGCAGGTCCAGGTCGAGCAGCGCCAGGTCGAAGTGCTGCTCGCCAGCCGCCGATACCGCGTGCTTCAACTCGGCCAGCGCGGCCAGGCCATTGGCTGCGCGCACGCTGCGATGGCCGAGCTGGGCGAGCAGGCCGGCGACGACGTCGGCGACGGTGGCGTCGTCCTCCACCAGCAGCACGCGCAGCTCGCGCGTGGCCGAAGTTGCCGGCGACGATGGCGCGGAAGCATCCGGCGGCGGCGCCGCGGCCAGCGGCAGCCGCACGTCGAACACGCTGCCCGAACCGGGCGCGCTCGCCACCTCGATGCGGCCACCCATCAGCTGCGCCAGTTCGCGGCAGATCGCCAGGCCCAGCCCGCTGCCGCCGTAGCGGCGGGTGATGCCGTCCGCCTGCTCGAAGCGGCCGAACAGGCGCGCGCGCACCGCCTCGCTCATGCCCGGCCCGCTGTCGGCGACGCGGAAGACCACACCGTCGTCGGCGCGCAGCAGCGCCAGGGTGACGCCGCCGTGCTCGGTGAACTTCAGCGCGTTGTTGGCCAGGTTCAGCAGGATCTGCTGGACGCGCAGCGCATCGCCGACGACGGTCCGCGGCGCGTCCCCGGCGACCTCGACGGCGAGCGTCAGTCCCTTGCGCGCGGCCAGCGGGCGCTGCAGCGTGGCGACGTCGCGCAGCAGCGCGGCCGGATCGAACGGCGCCGCGTCGAGCGCGAGCTTGCCGGCCTCGATGCGCGCCAGGTCCAGGCTGTCGTTGACCACGCGCAGCATCAGTTCGCCCGACTGGCGGATCGCGCCGACGTAGCCGCGCTGGCGTTCGTCCAGCGGCGTGGCCAGCAGCAATTCGCTCATGCCGAGCACGCCGGTCATCGGCGTGCGGATCTCGTGGCCCATCGTGGCGAGAAAGGCGGACTTGGCTTCGACCAGCTGCTCGGCGCTGTGGCGGCGCTCCTCGGCCAGCGCGTCGGCGTGGCGCCGGCGCAGCCGCGCGCGCCAGCTGCCCAACGCGGCCCAGCCGGCGAGCAGCACGGCCAGCGCATACAGCGCGTAGGCGAACGGCGTCGCCCACGGCGGCCGCGCCACGTGCACCGCCAGCGGGCCGAGTTCGCTCCAGGCACCGTCGGCGTTCGCCGCGCGCAGGAACAGGCGATAGTCGCCCGGCGGCAGCTGCGAGTAGACGCGCTCGCCGCGTTCGGCCTCGACCCAGTCCGGATCGAAGCCGTCGAGCCGCGCCTCGTAGCGGTTGGCCTCCGGATTGGCGTACGACAGCAGGCGCGCGACCACGCGCAGGTCGAAGTCGTCGTGCGCCAGCTCGACCGGCAGGGCCGGATCGAGCGCAAGCGTCCTGCCCGACCTGCGCACGCGCAGCTGGGTCAGGCGCAGCGGCGACGGCGGCGATTGGAGCTGCAGCGCGGCCGGATCGAAACCGACCATGCCGTGCAGCGTGCCGGCATACAGCGAACCGTCGTCCGCGCGCAGCAGCGCGCCGGCGAGAAATTCCGAACTGGGCAGGCCGTCGCGCTCGTCGAAGCGGCGGATCGCGCCGCTGGACGCATCGACGCGCCAGAGCCCGCGCGGCGAGGTGACCCAGACGCTGTCGTCGGCGGCCACCGCCAGCGCCGAGGCGGTCAGGCTCGGCCAGCCTTCCGCCGCGCCCAGGCGCCGCACCAGCTCGGCGCCGCCCGCCGTCGGCCGATACCGTTCGAGCGCGCCGAGGCGATGCAGCCAGAACGAGCCGTCGGCGGCGAATGCCAGCGCGCTGGCCGGCTCGCGCGGCACGCCGCCGACCACGACGAAGCGGTCGCGCCCGGGGTCGTAGCGTTCGACGCCGTCCATCGTCGCCAGCCACGGCAGGCCGTCGCGATCGAGAGCGAGCGCGAGCACGTCGGCGTTGGCGAGGCGGTCGTCGCCGGGCGTGTAGCGCGCGAGCACGCGCGGCGGATCGGCGGCCAGGCGCGCGATGCCGCCGCCGCGCGCGCTGACCCACACGCTGCCGTCGCGCGCGCGGACGAGCTGGTCGACGATGCCCGGCGGCAAGGCGTCGGCGCGGCGCAAGTCGGTGGGCAGCTCGACCGCGTTCAGCTCGCGCAGCGAATACAGCGCGAGTCCGACCGCGGTGCCGACCCAGATGCGGTCCCCATCCTGCGGCAGCACCGAATACAGCGGCCGTCCGGAAAGCCGCAGGCGCTCGCCCCAGCGTTCGACCAGGCCGCTCGCCGCGTCGATGCGGTCGAGGCCGTCGTTGCCGCTGGCGGCCCAGATCGAACCGGCGCGATCGACGCCGAACGCCTTCACGCGCGGCCGGGTCAGGCTGGCCGCGTCGCCGGGCACGTGACGGAAGGTGGCGAAGTTGCGCCAGTGCGGCGGCAGGCGCGCGACGCCGCCGTCGAACAGCGCGAACCAGGTTCCGCCCTCGGCGTCGCGCTGGATGTCCATCGTGCGCGTACCCGGATACGAGCCGGGCGCGGCCTCGACCGCGCCGTAGCGATGCAGACCCAGCGCGTCGCGACGCACCAGGCCGCCGCTGGCGCCGATCCACAGCGCGTCGCCTTCGCCGCGCGCCATCGCCAGCACGCGCAGCGGCGCCGGCGTCGCGGCGATCTCCTCGACGTAGCGCAGATTCGCATCGACGCGGAACAGGCCCTTGGTCGTGCCGATCACGACGCCGCCGTCCTTATCGGCGACGATCGAGGAGACCTTGGTCGAACCGGGGCGCTGCGTTGCCGGCGGCAGCTCCACGTGCACCAGGCGTCCGTCGGTGCCGAGCACGTCGACGCCGTCGTCGGTGCCGATCCACAGGCGCTTGCGCGCGTCCGGGTAGAGGCTGATGACGCTGGTCGAACGCAGGCTGTCCGGATCCTCGGCGTCGTGGTCGTAGCGCTGGAAACTGCCGTCGGGCAGCAGGCGGTTGAGGCCGCCGAGATAGGTGCCGACCCAGATCGCGCCGTCGGCGTCCTCGGCGATGGTGAACAGGTCGTTGCTGCCGAGCGTGCCGAGTTCGTTCGGCCGGTGCATCCAGTGGCGGAAACTGCGCCCGTCGGGCTCGAGCCGGTTCAGCCCGGTCGCCTCGCCGCCGCACCACAGGCGTCCGGCGCGATCGATCAGCAATGCCGAGACGTCGTTGGACGGCAGCGAGGCCGGATCGGCCGGATCATGGCGGAACACGCGAAAGCCGACGCCGTCGTAGCGCGCCAGCCCGTCCTGTGTCCCGATCCAGACGAAGCCGTCGCGATCCTGCACGGTCTTGTAGGCCACGCTCGACGGCAGTCCGTCGGCGACCGTCAGCGGCACGAACTGCGGCGCCGCCGGCGGCGGCGCGGCGACGGCGATCGACGCGACCAGCGCCGCGAATGCGAACAAGCCGACAGCCAGCGATCGATGCATTCCCTCACCCCCTGCAGCGCAGCGCCCAAGCGCCTTGCTTCCCATGAAAAGTGCGGCCATGGATGGCCGCTTCTGGACTCCACCGAAAGCTCGACCGACCCGAACCCACGAGCCTCCAGCGCGCGGCGATCACGGACGATCGCACGATCCATGAAAAGTGCGGCCATGGATGGCCGCTTCTGGATTCCACCGAAAGCTCGAGCGACCCGAACCCACAAGCCTCCGGCGCGCGGCGATCACGGACGATCGCATTAGAATGCCGCCGTCCGCCAGGATCGTCCATGTCCAAGCCGCGTCTTCCGCTCCGCCTGATCCTGTTCGCCGCGATCGCCGTCGGCGGCGCCGTGCTGATCGGCCTGGTCGTGGCGACGCTCAACAGCCTGCTCGAGTTCTACCAGCGCCTGGTCGAGCTGCCGCTGTGGCTGCGCCTGCCGCTGATCGCGGCGGTCGCGCTCGCCGTCGGCGCGCTGGCCTGGCTGCTGTGGCGGCTGGCACGCCCGGCGCCGAAGACGTCCGCGCGCGCGCCGATTCCGGTGTCGCGCAGCGACGTCGACGCGCGCCTCGACACGCTGCGCCGGCGCCGCGCCGAGACCGCAGCGCTCGAAGCCGAGCTGGTCGAGCTCGACCGCCGCCGCGACCTCGGCGAGATCTACGTCGCGCTGTTCGGCGAGATCTCCACCGGCAAGTCCAGCCTGATCCGCGCGCTCGCGCCGCAAGCCGCGCCGCAGATCGACGTGCGCGGCGGCACCACGCGCGCGGTCGCGCACCACCGCGGCGTGCTTCCCGACGGCCGCGAGCTGATCCTCGCCGACGTACCCGGCAGCGGCGAGGTCGACGGCCAGGTGCACGAGCAGCTGGCGCGCGACGAGGCGTTGCGCGCGCACGCGGCGATCTATCTGTGCGCGTCGGACCTGACCCGCGCGCAGGACGCCGAGCTGACCTGG
Source organism: Dokdonella ginsengisoli (assembly GCF_042652785.1). Taxonomy (NCBI): domain Bacteria; kingdom Pseudomonadati; phylum Pseudomonadota; class Gammaproteobacteria; order Lysobacterales; family Rhodanobacteraceae; genus Dokdonella; species Dokdonella ginsengisoli. Next base: position 65,686 of record NZ_JBHSHD010000001.1, read on the forward strand.
CTGGCCGGTTTCGGCAAACCGATCGTGCTCGCGCTGAACAAGGCCGACCTGTACTCCGATGCCGAACGCGACGCGCTGCTGCGCCGCTTCGCGCAGCGCTACGCGAAGCAGGCGCGCGCGATCGTGGCGATCAGCGCCGGCGGCAGCGAGCGCTACGAGCGCACGCTCGCCGACGGCCGGCGCGAGAAGGTCGAGCGCGAACGCACTGCCGACATTGCCGCGCTTCAGGAAGCGCTGGACGGATTCGCGCGGGCCGGCGCGGCCGCGCTCGAACCCGCGCGCGAGGCCGCCGTGCTGGCCGAGGTCGGCCGCCGCAGCGACGAACTGTCGCGCGCGGTCGCCGCGCGCGAGTCGGCCGAGACGGTGACCAAGTACACGCGCCGCGCCGTGGTCGGCGCGCTGGCCGCGGTCGCGCCCGGCAGCGACATCCTCATCCAGGGCGCGCTCGGCACCGCGCTGGTGCGCGAACTGGCGCGCATCCACGGCGTGCCGATCCGCGAACTCGACGTCGAGGCGCTGCTGGCGCGCGTCGGGCTGACGGTGCGCAGCACCACCGCGATCGTGCTCGCCATCGCCGGCAACGCGCTGAAGGCCTTTCCCGGCCTGGGCACGCTCGGCGGCGGCGTGCTGCACGCGATCGCCTACGGCCTGGTGTTCGACAGCCTCGGCAACGCGCTCGCCGCGACCCTGGCCGAGCGCGCCTCGCTCGACGCCGCCGACGTCGAGACGCGCGTGCGCGTGCTGCTCGCCGAACCGGCGCGCGAACGCGTCGAGCGCGTCGCGCGGATCGCCTGGGAAGCCGTGCGCGGCGACGGCACCGATACGGCCGATCGGTGAATTCAGCGTTCACGCGGCGGCGCTGGCGCGGGTCACGGCTTTTTGCCAAGCTGCCGCACATGCGTTCCGTCGTCACGATGCTCGTGCTCGCCGCGTCGGCCCTGCCGGCGCCGGCGGTGGCCGCGCCGGAAACCTATCGCTTCGATCCGGTCCACACGCAGCTCTGGTTCAGCGCCGCGCACCAGGGCTTCTCGCATCCGCTCGGGCGCCTGCGCGTCAAGGACGGCTGGTTCGCCTTCGACGCGCAGGACTGGAGCGCCAGCCGCGTCGACGTGACGATCGACCTCGCCAGCGCCGACCTGGGCGACGGCAAGTGGAACGACACGGTGAAGTCCGGCCAGTTCCTCGACGTCGAGCGCTGGCCCATCGCGCGCTACGTCAGCCGCAGCGTCGAGAAGACCGGCGCCGCCACCGGCGTGATCCACGGCGACCTGTATTTCCGCGGCGAGAGCCGGCCGGTCGACGTCGCCTTCACGCTGAACCGCATCGGCAGCGACCCGTACCTGTTCAAGCGCAAGGCCGGCTTCTCGGCGACGGCGGTGCTGCAGCGCTCGGCGTTCGGCATGAAGCGCTACGCCGAAGTGGTCGGCGAAGACGTCGCGCTGCGGCTGGAGATCGAAGGCATCCGCGACGGCGACGCCGCCGCACCCGGCAAGGAGAAAGGAAACGATGGCGCTGAAAAGTGATGCGACGAGCTGGGGCAGCGTCGCCAAGTTCTTCCACTGGGCGATCGTCCTGCTGATCCTGACCCAGGCCGTCATCGGCCTGGTCATGGTCGAGCTGCCCAAGCGGCCGAGCTCGATCCCGGTCTACTCGTTCCACAAGTCGCTGGGCATCACGATCCTCGCCCTTGCCGTGCTGCGCCTGGTCTGGCGCCTGTTCGACACGCGTCCGCGCGACGTTCCCGGCATGCCGCACTGGCAGGCGCTCGGCGCGCGCTTCGGCCACGCCCTGCTCTACGCGCTGATCTTCGCCGTGCCGCTGTCGGGCTGGCTGTTCGATTCCGCTTCGAGCCTGCGTCCGCTGTACTGGTTCAACCTGTTTCCGATGCCGAACCTGACCGGCGGCAAGAACGAGGCGGTCAAGGAATGGGCCGAAGGCGCGCACGAGCTGCTGTTCTGGGTGCTGATCCTGGTCGCGGCCGGCCACGCCGCCGCCGCCCTGGTCCATCATTTCCACAATCGCGACGAAACGCTGGCGCGCATGCTGCCGTGGCGTTCGCGTGCGCGCGGGCTTTCCTGAAAATCCTGAAGGAGTACGACGATGACGATGCTGCGTTCGCTGGTCTGTGCCGCCCTGCTGCTGCCGCTGTCCGCCTTCGCGCGCGACTGGCAGGTGGATGCCGCCAAGAGCACGCTCGGCTTCAAGGGCAGCTACCAGGGCGAGGGCTTCGACGGCAGGTTCAAGAAGTTCGACGCGACGATCGCCTACGACGCCAAGGACCTGTCCAAGTCGAAGTTCGACGTGACGATCGACCTCGCCAGCGCCGACACCGGCAACGGCGACCGCGACGATTCGCTGCACGGCGAGGACTTCTTCGACGTCAAGAAGACGCCGAAGGCGCACTTCGTCACCGAATCCTTCGCGCAGGGCGCCGACGGCGTCGAGGCCAAGGGCAAGCTGACGATCCGCGACAAGACGCAGCCGGTCACCTTGAAGGTCAAGTTCGCCGACAGCGGCGACAGCGCCACGCTCGACGTCGACACCGTGCTCAAGCGTGCCGACTACGGCCTCGGCGCCGGCGGCGACTGGTCCGACGTCGGCGCCGAGGTGCCGGTGCACGGGCACCTGGTGCTGAGCGGCAAGTAGCGCCGGCCGTGGCGCAGGCGCCCGGCGGCGCCTACGCACGGTTTTTCAGAACAGATGGGTGAACGCGTAGATCAGTACCAGCAGGCCGAGCGGAACGCCCAGCAGCCAGGCGAACACGTACTTGCGCATGCGGCTCCTCCGGATTCGCGGCGGGAAACGTAACGGGGCGGCGCCAGCGGCGCCGCCCCCTGCCGGTCACAGCGAGCGTTCGAATTCCTTGATCTGCTTTTCCGCTTCCTCGCGGGCGATTCCGTAGCGCTCCTGCAGCTTGCCGGCGAGGTACTCGCTGTTGCCTTCGGCGACCTTCACGTCGTCGTCGGTCAGCTTGCCCCACTTCGCCTTCAGCGAGCCGGTCAGCTGCTTCCACTGACCCTTGATCTTGTCTTCGTTCATGGTGATGACTCCTCGGAAAATGGATCGGGGGAACGGATCGTCACTTCGCCTTCAGGCCGGACGAATCCACCTTCTTGACGCCCTTGATGCCTTCGGCCGCGGCGACCGCCTTCTTCACCGCGATGTCGGTCGGCTGCACGCCGGTGAGCGTGACGACGCCGTTGACCGTGGTGACGCTGATGTCGAGGCTGTGCACGCCCTCGGTGGTGGCCAGCTCGGCCTTCACCTTGCTGGTGATCCAGGTGTCGGTGACGGGCTGCTCGGAATCCCTCTCGTCGGCATTCCCGGCCGCCGGCGGCGCCGCGAACGAAATCGAGGGCACCGACGCGAACAGAGCCGCCGCGGCGGCGAGCGGCAGGAGCGAGGACGCCTTCTTCATGCGCCCCTCCCCGTGCCGGACTTGCGCGGATCTCCCTGCGACGCGTCGTCGGGGGTGTCGTCCTCGCGTCCGGGCCGGTCGCGCTCCGGCCGGTCCCGGTCGGGCCGGTCGTTGCCGCGGTCCGGGCGGTCCGGGCCCGGATTGCCCTGGCCCGGCCTGGGCGTGGAATGGGAGGAAGGATCGGATTTCGGGTGGACGTTCATGGCTTGTCTCCTGAAGTCGAGTTCGGCCGACTTGGACGAACGGCTTCGACGGTAGGCCCGCTGGCGGACAGCGACCACAGAACATTGCCCCTCCCGATCTAGTACTTTCTGCTCCCCCGGCACGGCGGATTGCTTTGCTACCGTCGCCCCCACGTCGCCGCGCCGCGGACGGAGCACACGATGCCCAGCAGGACCCGCAAGCCGCCGGTCGACCGGCACCAGCTGCAGCAGATCGTTTCGGGATTGTCCGAAGGCATCGTGCTGATCGACCCGGCGGGTGCCGTGGTCTGGGCCAACGAGACCGCGCTGGCGATCCACGGCGTCGAAACGCTGGCGCAGTTCGGCGAGAGCGCGGCGGCGTACGCGCGCACCTTCCGCCTGCGCTACCGCAACCACCACGAGCTGCCGGTGGCGCAGTACCCGATCCGGCGCGCCTTGCGCGCAGAGGCGTTCGCCGACCTGGTGGTCGAGGTGACGCGGCGCGACGACCTCGACTTCTGCCGCATCCACCAGGTGCGCAGCCTGGCGCTGACCGACGCCGCCGGCGACGTCGAATCGCTGGTGCTGGCGATCCAGGACGTGAGCGAGCGCTACGAGGCCGAGCAGCGCTTCGAGCGCACGTTCGCGGCGAACCCGGCGCCGGCCCTGATCTGCCGCGTGGCCGACCTGCGCTACGTGAAGGTCAACGACGGTTTCCTGGAAATGACCGGCTACCGGCGCGAGGACGTGCTCGACCACTCGGCCTACGAGATCGACGTGCTCGAAGACGCGCCGCAGCGCGACGCGGCGATCGCGGACCTGCACGCCGGCCGCACCATCGCGCAGACCGAAGCGACGCTGAAGCTGCCGGACGGATCGTCCAAGTTCGTCATCGTCGCCGGCCAGCCGATTCCGCTGGGCGAGGAAGAGTGCGTGCTGTTCACCTTCATCGACCTGGACCTGCGCAAGAAGGCCGAGGATGCGCTGCGCCACAGCGAGCGCCGATTCGCCACCGCCTTCCGCCTGGCGCCGGTCCCGATGATGCTGACCACGCTTTCGCCCGCGCGGCTGATCGAGGTGAACGAAGCCTTCCTCGCCGGCACCGGCTACCCCAAGGACCAGCTGACCGGCGGCGACGCCACCGAACTGGCCGTATGGCAGGACGCGCGGGTCTTCGCCGCCCTGCTCGCGCAGGTGGAACGGAGCGGCAGCGTGCGCGGCCGCGAGATGGCGCTGAGCAGCCGCGACGGTTCGACGATCGACTGCCTCGCCTCGGCCGAAGCGGTGTCGATCGACGATCAACCGTGCGCGCTGTGCGCCTTCCAGGACATCACGCAGCGCAAGCGGTCGGAGGCCGAGCTGATCACGGCGATCGAAGCGGTGATGCAGGACGCCTCCTGGTTCAGCCGCACGGTGATCGAGAAACTCGCACTCGCACGCCGCAGCGGCTCGAAGGACGGCCAGGGCGAACTCGCCGACCTGACTCCGCGCGAACGCGAAGTGCTCGGCCTGATCTGCGAAGGGCTGAGCGACGCCGACATCGCGCGCACGCTGCGCATGTCGCGGCACACGGTGCGCAACCACGTCGCCACGATCTATTCCAAGATCGACGTGCACCGCCGCAGCGCGGCGGTGGTGTGGGCGCGCGAGCGCGGCATCGTCGGCTACGAGCCGCCGGCGAAGCGGACGCGCCGCACGCCGAAATGATGCCGGCTTGCGCCGCGTTTGAAGTCGCGCGAAACACCGGCATACTGGCGCCGCCCACGGATGCCGCGGGCGGCGACGGCGCATCCCGCAGCGATCCGATTGCGCACGGGAGGCGAACGTTGACGAAAAGACCGCTCGCGTGGCGGCGACTGTCCCGCAGGCGCTGCGCAACGGCGTCGTTCGCCGCAGCGGGCGCCGGCGGAATCGACACGAAAGGAGTGGCGCAGCGCTGATGGATCCTCCCCGCACTCTCTGGCAGCGCCTGCAACGCCGGTTCACGCGCGCGCAAGCGCAGGCACCCTCGGCGGATTCGCCTCGCGGCGAAGCGCATCACGCGCAGGCTGCGGCGAGCCTGCGCGCCCTGCTCGACGATGCGCAGATTCCCGCCGCCGTGCGCGGCGGACTCGCCGCCGACTTCGCGCGGCTCGAGGCGATGCTCGGCAAGCTCGAGCGCGGCGAGCTGCACATCGCCGTGTTCGGTCGCGTCAGCGTCGGCAAGTCGGCGCTGGCCAACGCGCTGCTCGGCGAGGACGCGTTCACCGTCGGCGTCCTGCACGGCACCACGCGCGAGGCCGGCCAGCGCCTGTGGCGCGAGGTCGCCGGCGGCGGCGTGCACCTGATCGACACGCCCGGCATCGACGAACTCGACGGCGAAGCGCGCGAACGCCTTGCCTTCGAGGTGGCCGGCGTCAGCGATCTGGTCGTGTTCGTCGTCGACGGCGACATGACCCAGCGCGAACGCGACGCGTTGCAGCTGCTCGCACGCACCGAACGGCCGCTGCTGCTCGCGCTGAACAAGTCGGACCGCTACGGCGAGGACGAACGCGAACGCCTGCTCGAACGCCTGCGCGAGCATGCGCAGGGCCTGGTGCGCGCCGAAGACGTGGTGGCGATCAGCGCGCAGCCGGCGCCGCTCAAGCGCATCCGCGTCGACGCCGACGGCAGCGAGCGCGCCGAGCTGGCCGAGCGCGCGCCGGAACTCGAACCGCTGCGCGCGCGACTGGCCGTCATCGTCGAGCGCGAAGGCAAGACGCTGGCCGCGCTCAATGCAAGCCTGTTCGCCGGCCGCGTGTCGGACCAGGTCGGCGCGCGCATCGCCGAGGCGCGCCGCGATCTCGCCGCGAAGGTGATCCGCCAGTACTGCCTGGCCAAGGCGGTCGCGGTCGCGCTCAATCCGATCCCCGTCGCCGACCTGCTCGCCGCCGGCGCGCTCGACGCGGCGCTGGTCATGCACCTCGGGCGCGTCTACGGCCTGCCGCTGACCAAGAGCGAGGCCGGCACGCTGATCGCGGTGATCAGCGCGCAGCTCGCCGCGCTGATGGGCGCGATCTGGGGCGTGCACCTGGTCGCTTCGGCGCTGAAGGGCGTCAGCGCGGGGCTGTCGACGGTGGTCACCGCCGGCGCGCAGGGCGCGCTGGCCTGGTACGCGACGGAACTGGTCGGTCGCGCGGCGGAGAAATACCTCGTCGCCGGCAAGTCCTGGGGCGAACAGGGACCCAAGCGCGTCGTCGCCGGCATCGTCGAGGATCTCGACCGCGATTCGATCCTGCGCGAGGCGCGCACGGAAATCCTCAAGCGCCTGCGCGGCACGCCCGGGCGAGCCTGAGCCGCTGCCTGTCCCCCTGCCGACGCGGATCGCGGATCCGGCCGGGCCGCGGCCGGAAACGCCGGCGCGGATTCACGTCTTCCTAAGGCGACGGCGAGCACAGTCCCCTCCGCCGCGCGGCATCGTGCCGCGCGCTTCTTCCGAACGGAGGTCATCGCCATGAAGTCGAAGATCGTTCTCGCGCTCGCCGTGGGCGGCTGCGTCGGCCTGTGCGGCGTCGCGGCCGCGCAGGGGCTGGACGCACTCAAGGGCGCCGCCGGCGGCGCGGATCTGTCCTCGGTCGCCTCGGGCAGTGCCGGCAACGCCGCCGGCGTCATCGAATACTGCGTGAAGAACAACTATCTCGGCGGCGACGCCGCCGGCGGACTGAAGGACAAGCTGCTCGGCAAGGTCGGCGGCGACGACGCCTCGGAAAGCGACAAGTCCGACTACGCCGACGGCGCCAAGGGCGTGCTTAAGACCGGCGACGGCAAGAGCGTCGACCTGGGCAATCTCGGCGGCGGCCAGCTCGGCGGCATGAAGGACAAGCTGACCAAGAAAGCCTGCGCCAGCGTGCTGGACCACGCCAAGTCCTTCCTCTAGCCCTCCGCCGGCGAAGCCCGCTGCGCGATTCCTGCGTCTTCACTCGCCGGCCCGCGGAGCCGCCGGCGAGCCGAAGACGCGTTCGCGTGGCCGCCCTTTCGCCTGAATCTTCCCGCCGAACCCGCCCCTAGGGCAGACCCTAGCTAGGGAACATTCGGATGGGAGCGGCGAGGCGGATGTGGCCCACTCGCAGACCAATCCATCCTGCGAGGCTCGACCATGTCCGTCAGCGCCGTATCCGGCAACCGCGCGTTCGCCGCCCAGAGCAGCAGCAACGACTACACGATCCAGCGTGGCGACACCTTGTCCGGCATCGCCGAGCGCAACGGCGTCTCGCTGCAGAGCCTGCTCGCGGCGAATCCGCAGATCCGCAATCCGGACGTGATCTACCCGGGCCAGTCGCTGTCGATTCCCTCCGGCGGC
>NZ_JBHSHD010000002.1:0-407351 GCF_042652785.1 Dokdonella ginsengisoli
CCGCCACGGCAGCGCCGAAGACGCCGGCCGGCCCCGCCGCGGCGCCGCCGGCCGCATCGACCAAGCCACCTGCCGCGACGCCGCCGGCCCCGGCCAAGCCGTCCGCCGAGGGCAAGCCGGCGACGCCGAACGCGACCGTCGCCCCCGCCCAGCCGCCCGCGGCCACGCGTCCGGCGCCGGCGCAGCCGGCCCTGCCTTCGGTGTGGGACCTGCCCTACGCCACGCGCAAGGATCTGCCGGAACTGGCGCTGACGATGCACGTCTACGCCAGCGCGCCGGCCGACCGCTTCGTCGTGATCAAGGGCGAGCGCCACGTCGAGGGCGACGAGCTGGGCGACGGCGTCACGCTGAAGGAGATCCGTGCCGACGGCATGGTGCTGGAGTTCAAGGGCCAGCGCTTCATCTATCCGCGCGACGGGCGCTGAGGCGGGGCGCGCGGGTGTTCGTCCACCTGCCGAGCCGGCGCAAGCCGCGGCCGCCGTGGGCGACCCTGCTGATCGTCGCCGCCTGCGTGGTGGTGTTCCTGTGGCTGGCCTCGATGCCGAGCGTGCAGCGGCTGGCCGTGCTGGCGCGCTGGGGCACGGTGCCGTCGACCCTGCTCGACGCCAACGCGCCGTGGCTGCAGCAGCTCACCGAGCTGCGTGCGGCGCGGCTGGTCACCGCGATCTTCATCCACGCCGACTGGCTGCACCTGACCGGCAACATGCTGTTCCTCGTCGTGTTCGGCGTCTCGGCCGAACGCGCGCTCGGCTCGGCGCGGTTCCTGGCGATGTTCGTCATCGGCGGCGCGCTGGCCAACCTGGTCGGCGCGTTCACCCTGGCCGGCACCAGCGCGCCGATCATCGGTTCCAGCGGCGCGGTCTCGGCGGTGGTCGGTGCCTATCTCGCGCTGTTCCCGCGCGCGCGCCTGGGCCTGGTGCTGCCGCTGGGCATCTTCCTCGAGTTCGTGCGCATCCCGGCGCCGCTGCTGATCGGCTTCTGGGCCATGCTGCAGCTGCTGTTCACCTACGTCGGCCCGGCCTTCGGCGCGGTCGCGTGGTGGACCCACGTCTCCGGCTTCGCCATCGGCGTGGTGCTGGCGCTGCTGTCCAAGCCGGCGGTGGCGCGGCGGCTGAGGAATTGAAGGGGCCGGGATTGGGGATTGGAGATTCGGGATTGGGAAAGGCTGAGGTAATCTCCGTCGAAACGCGATGACGGCTTTGCCGAATCCCCAATCCCCAATCCCGGCTCCAGATGCCCAAATCCCCCCGCCTCTACAAGGTCACCTTCCTCTCGCAGGGCAAGAGCATCGAACTCTACGCGCGGCACGTCGCGTCGAGCGCGCTGTGGGGCTTCACCGAGATCGGCGATCTGGTGTTCGATCCGCCGGGCGAGGGCCTGGTCGTCGATCCGACCGAGGAACGCCTGCGCGACGAGTTCAAGGACACCAGGATCGTGCACCTGCCGATCCAGACCATCCTGCGCGTGGAGGAGGTCGTCAGGCGCGGCGCGCCGGCGATCCGCGACGCGGCCAGCGGCGACAAGATCATGCCGTTCCCGATTGCGCCGCCGAAGACGAGCTGACCGCCTCGCTCAGCCGCCGAGGAATTTCTTCATCAGCACCGCGTTGGCGCGTCGCGGCTTTCCCTTCTCCCGCGCGCGGGAGAAGGTGGTGCGGAGCACCGGATGAGGGAAGGCGGAGCGTAAGGCGTCGCTCCGATTTCCCTCACCCGCGCCTACGGCGCGACCTCTCCCGCAAGCGGGAGAGGTGAAGTCGTGCTCGCCTCGCACCGCCAGGAGAAACCGAAGACATTCTAGTCGTCGAAGCGCTTGCCGAAGCGGTCCAGGCGCAGCTGCCAGTGGTCCTTGATGTCGGCCGAGACGAGGATGCGCTCGGCGCGGCCGATCAGGCGTTCGCGCGGGACCAGGCCGAAGTAGCGCGAGTCCTCGCTGTCGTCGCGATTGTCGCCGAGCATCAGGTACTGGCCGGGCGGAACCGTCAGCGGACCGAAGCTCGAGCGCGACGCGGCGCCGCGCAGCCACTGCACCGTGTGCGCATCGCTGCCGAAACGCTCGAGCGCGCGCTCGGCGCGCGCGACGTGACGAGCGTCGAGCCGTTCCTCGACTTCGCCCAGCAGCGCGTAGTCGATCGCGGCGCCGTCGACGAACAGACGGTTGCCGCGCATCTGGATCGTGTCGCCCGGTACCGCGGCGATGCGCTTGATCAGGCGCGTGCCGTCCTTGGGCGAGGAGAACGTGACGATGTCGCCGCGGCGCGGCTCGCCGAGCGGAGCCAGGATGCGGTCGGTCAGCGGCAGCTTGAGGTCGTAGGCGAGCCGGTTCACGAAGACGACGTCGCCCTCGAGGATCGTCGGCCGCATCGAGCCGGTCGGCACCGGATTCCAGTCTGCGATCGCCGTACGCACGAAGCCGAACAGCAGCAGGATCGCCACGAAATGCCGGTTGTCGTGCAGCCAGTTCCTCATCACGATCTCCGCTTCGGCCTCAGCCGTTCCTGTTCGCCGGCGCCGGCGCGGATTTGCCGCGCAAGGCCAGCGCCTTCAGCGCGTTTAGCGCCTCATTCAGAGCGTAATCCTTCTCGACGTCGCGTTCCGCCGCGGGCGGCGTGACGACTGGATTGGCGCTCTCGTCGGCGCCCTTGAGGTGATTGCGCAGGTCGCGCTCGCCGATCGCCGGCGAGGCGCTGTCGCGCTGGCTCAGGGCGAGGTCGGCCAGGGCGATGTCCGGCTGGATGCCGGCGGCCTGGATCGAGACGCCGTTCGGCGTGTAGTAGCGCGCCGTAGTGAGCTTGACCGCGTGCTCGGCGTCCAGCGGCAGCACGGTCTGCACCGAGCCCTTGCCGAAGGTGCGCCGCCCCATCAGCAGGGCGCGATGGTTGTCCTTCAGCGCGCCGGCGACGATCTCGGCGGCCGAGGCGGTGCCGTTGTCGACCAGCACGACCAGCGGAGCGCCCTTGAGCAGGTCGCCCGGCGTGGCGCGGAAGCTGAGGTCGGATTCCTTGAGGCGGCCCTTGGTCGTCACGATGACGCCCTCGTCGAGGAACTCGTCGCTGACCTCGACCGCCGCCGTCAACAGGCCGCCCGGATTGCTGCGCAGGTCGAGGATCGCGCCGCGCAGCGGCGCCTTGTTGTCGGCCTGCACGCGCTCGATGCGCTTGCGCAGCTGCGCGCCGGTATCGGCCTGGAACTGGCTCACGCGCAGGTACGCGTAGCCGGGCTCGAGCAGGCGGCTGCGCACGCTGGCGACCTTGATCGCCTCGCGCTTGAGCGTGATGTCGACCGGCGTGTTCTGCTTCTCGTGCAGCACGTTGAGCGTGATCTCGGTGCCGGGCTTGCCGCGCAGGCGCGCGATCGCGCCGTCGAGATCGTCGGACTGCACCGGCTTGCCGTCGATCTGCACGATCGTGTCGCCGGCCTTGATGCCGGCGCGCTCGGCCGGCGAATCGTCGATCGGCGCGACCACGCGCAGCGTGCCCTCGACCTGCAGCACCTCGATGCCGAGGCCGTCGTAGCTGCCGGTGGTGTCCTCGGTGAGATTGTCGATCTGCTCCTTGTCGAGGTACTCGCTGTGCGGATCGAGCCCGGCGAGCAGGCCGCGGATCGCCTGCTGCATCAGGCGATGATCGTCGACGTCCTCGACGTAGGCTTGCTTGACCAGGTTGTAGACGGCGGTGAACGCGCGGATGTCCTGCAGGTCGACGGCCTTCTTCGCCGCGGCGGGCTTCGCGGCGGCGGCCGGCGCCGGCGCGTCCGCGGGATCGTCGACGTCCGCCGGCGCGGCGGCGGGCGGGGCTTGCGCGGCGAGTGCCGGCGCGGCGGCCAGGGCGAACAGGAGGGCGAGCGGAAGACGCGGGGACATCGAACACACCTCGGTGGACTGCGGGCCAGTGTAATGCGGACGGCGTGCAGCGTCCGTTATGGCTGCGCACGTGCCGATTGCAAGCCCGCCGCGCTCAGCGCAGCCAGCCGCGCGGATCGACCGCCTGGCCCTTGACGCGCAGCTCGAAGTAGACCCCGGACGTCTTCTGGCCGCCGCTGGCGCCGCTGCTGGCGATCGTGGTGCCGGCGTCGACCCAGTCGCCGACGTCCTTGAGCAGGGTTTCGTTGCCGCCGTACAGGCTCATGTAGCCGTCGCCGTGGTCGACGATGACCATCAGGCCGTAGCCGCGCAGCCAGTCTGCGAAGGCGACGCGCCCGTGCGAGACAGCGCGCACCGCGGTACCGGTGGCCGCCGCGATCAGCACGCCGCTGCTGCGGCGGCCGGAATCGTCGGCGGCCCCGAACGCGGCCACCACCTTGCCCTGCACGGGCCAGGCGAGCCGGCCGCGCATCGACGCGAACGGCTCGGCGCCGGCGAGCTGCTTGGGGATGTCGGCGAACACGTCGCGCAATTTCTCGAGCAGGTCGGCGAGCGCGGCCTCGTCCTTGCCGAGCGCGGCGATGCGCGCGCCCTGGTCCTTCAGTTTGGTGTCGATCTCGGCGACGAGCCGCTCGTGGTCGGCCCGTTCGGCCTCCAGCTTCTCGCCTTCCGTCGCGCGCGCGCCGCGCGAGCGGCCGAGTTCGGTGGTAGCGGTCTCGATCGAGGTCTGCACGTCGGCCAGTTCGCGCAGGTCGCCGCGCAGGCGGTCGATCTGCTCGACCTGCGCGCCCTGGAAGTAGCGGTGGTAGGCGAGCACGCGCGAGATCGCGGCGACGTCGTCCTGCTGCAGCAGCAGCTTGAGTTCCTCGTGGTTGCCCAGCGCGTAGGCCGAGCGCAGCAGGGCGGCGAGCGCCTCGCGCTGCGACTCCAGCGCCTTTTCCAGATCGGCGCGCCGCCCGTCGAGCTGCGTCAGCTCGCCCTGCTGCGCGGCGATGCGACCGTCCAGGGCGTGCACGTCCTTCGCCACCGCGGCCACGGCCAGCTCCTTCTCGCGCAGCGCGCGCACCGCCTCGTTGCGCTCGCCGGTGGTCGCGCGCTGCTGCTCGGTCAAGGCGCGGATCTCGGCGCGCACGGCGTCGAGCTTCTGCTTGGCGTCGCGCTCCTGGACGGCACGTTCCTGTGCGGCGCGCTGCGCCTGGTCCGGTTCCTGCGCCTGCGCCTGCGCCGCAACCGACGCGAGCAGCGCCAGCGCGAGCAGAAGGCCACGCATCAGGAGGCGAACTCGACCAGGCTGCGTCCGCTCATCTCGGCCGGCTGCGGCAGGCCCATCAGCGCGAGCACGGTCGGCGCCAGATCGCGCAGCGCGCCGCGATGCAGCGTCGCGCGGCGGCCGACGTAGACCAGCGGCACCGGACCGACCGTGTGCTGCGTGTGCGGCACGCCGTTCTCGTCGAGCATCTGTTCCAGGTTGCCGTGATCGGCGCTGATCAGCATCTCGCCGCCGGCCGCACGGATCGCCTCGTCGAGGCGGCCGAGCGCGACGTCGACCGCCTCGACGGCCGCGATCGCCGCGGCCTCGATGCCGGTATGGCCGACCATGTCCGGGTTGGCGATGTTGCAGACGATGAAATCGAACCGCTTCGATCCGATCGCCTCGACCAGCCGGTCGGTCAGCTCGGGACAGCTCATCTCCGGCTGCAGGTCGTAGGTCGCCACCTTCGGGCTCGGCACCAGGATGCGCTCCTCGCCGGCGAACGGCGCCTCGCGGCCGCCGGAGAAGAAGAACGTCACGTGCGCATACTTCTCGGTTTCGGCGATGCGCAGCTGGGTCAGGCCGAGCGAGGCCAGATACTCGCCGAGCGTGTCGTGCATGGATTGCGGCGGATACGCGATCGCCGTCGCGGCGAGGCCCTGCTCGTACTCGGTCAGCGTGACGAAGGCCGACAGCGCGGCCGCGCGGCGCTCGAAGCCGGAGAAGCCCGGCTCGACGAACGCGTGCGACAGTTCGCGCGCGCGGTCGGCGCGGAAGTTCATGAACACGATCGCGTCGCCGTCGGCGACCTTCGCGCCGCCGTCGATCACGGTCGGCTTGACGAATTCGTCGTTCTCGCCACGCGCGTAGGCGTCGTGCAGCGCGGCGATCGCGTCGCCGGCGTGGAATGGCGCCTGCGCCTGTGCGATCGCGTCGTAGGCGAGCTTCACCCGGTCCCAGCGATGGTCGCGATCCATCGCGTAGTAGCGGCCGCTGACCGTCGCGATCCTCGCATTGCCGAGCGCGGCGCACTGGTCCGCCAGCGCGCGCAGGCTCGGCTCGGCGCTGCGCGGCGGCGTGTCGCGGCCGTCGAGGAACGCGTGCACCGCGACGCGGCCGACGCCGTGCCGCGCGGCCAGATCGAGCAGTGCGTGGATGTGCCGCTCGTGGCTGTGCACGCCGCCCGGGCTGACCAGCCCGAGCACGTGCAGCGTGCCGCCGCCGCGCCGCGCTGCCGCGCAGGCGCCGACCAGCGCGGCGTTGTCGTAGAACGAGCCGTCGGCGATCGCCGCGTCGATGCGCGTCAGATCCTGGTAGACGATGCGTCCCGAGCCGATGTTCATGTGGCCGACTTCGGAATTGCCCATCTGCCCGTCCGGCAGGCCGACGAATTGCCCGTGCGTGTCGACCAGCGTGTGCGGGCATTCGGCCAACAGTCGCCGCCAGTTCGGCGCGCGCGCCTGCGCGATCGCGTTGTGCGCGGCCTCGTCGCGGTGGCCCCAGCCATCGAGGATCAGCAGCAGGATCGGTTTGGGTCTGGTCACGCCTGGATTTCCGGAACTCGCGAAATGGCGCATCCTAGCCGAACGCTTCCGGCGCTGCCGCAATCGCCGCTAAACCCTCGCGGTACGCGGCGCATCCAAGCCCGTACCCAACGCCACCGGAGATTCCGCATGAAGCACCTCCCGCTCGCCATCGCCCTGCTGGTTCTGCCCTGTGCCGGAACCACCCTCGCGCAAGGCGACGTCGACAAGATCAACGGCTCAATCCAGATCAAGAACGGCGAACAGGCCGGCGACCTGACCACGGTCAACGGCGGCATCCGCATCGACGCCGCCGGCAGCGCCGGCAAGGTCAGCACGGTCAACGGCGGCGTGCGGCTCGGTGCGCAGGCGCGCGCCGAGTCCGTCGAGACGGTCAACGGCGGCATCAGTCTGGACGACTCGGCCCAGGTCCGCGGCGCCGTCACCACCGTCAACGGCGGCATCCGGCTCGACAAGAGCGCCGACGTCGGCGGTCATGCCGAAACCGTCAACGGCCGCATCTCGCTCGACGCCGCGCACATCGGCGGCGGCATCGAGACGGTCGGCGGCGACATCGAGATCGGCGCCGACTCGCGCGTCGAGGGCGGCATCGTCGTGAAGAAGCCCAGCGGCTGGTCCTGGGGCCGCTCGAGCAAGCCGCGCATCGTGATCGGACCGCGCGCCACGGTGCAGGGCACGCTCGACTTCGAACGCGAGGTGGAGCTGTTCGTCAGCGACAGCGCCAGCGTCGGCACGATCAAGGGCGCGACGGCGCAGAAGTTCCCCGGCGAACAGCCGTAAGGCCAGGGCAGGATGGCGCCGTCCGCACCGGGCGGCGCTTGCCTGGGAAACGGCGAGCACGCAGGATGGGCCGTCCGCCCCAGCCGACGACCCCATGCCCATCCTGATCGTTGTCTCGCTCGCGCTGCAGATCCTGTGCGCGATCCACGTCGTGCGCAGCGGCCGTCCGCTGTACTGGATCTGGCTGCTGCTGATCGGCTCCTACCTCGCCGTGGCGATCTACGTGCTGGTCGCGGTGTTGCCGGACCTGCGCAACGACCCGCGCAGCCGCAAGGCCGCCAAGCAGGTGCTCGCCACCCTGGACCCGGCGCGCCAGCGCCGTCGCATCCAGGAACGCCTGGAGCTTGCCGACACCGTCGACAACCGCCGCGCGCTGGCCGAGGAATGCCTGCGGACGGGCGACTACGCGAACGCGGCGGAGCTGTACTCCTCGATTCTCAAGGGACTGTACGCGACCGACCCGATGTTCATGCTCGGGCTCGCGCAGGCACAGGCCGGAAAGAACGATTTCGCCGCCGCGCGGGCCACGCTCGACGCGCTGATCCAGGCCAATCCGCAGTTCCGCTCGACCGACGGCCATCTGCTCTACGCCCGCTGCCTGGAAGAGCTCGGCGAACACGATGCCGCGCTGCACGAATACGAAACGCTCGCGCGCAGCTACCCGGGCGAAGAGGCGCGCTTCCGCTACGGCAGCCTGCTGAAGAAGCGCGCGCGCGCCGACGAGGCCCAGAGCGTGTTCCAGGACATGCTCAGGCGCGCCAAGGCCGCACCGCGCTACTACCGCCGCAAGGAACAGGACTGGCTCGACGCGGCCCGGCGCGAACTGTCCGAACTCGGCCGCACCTGAGCCCGGTTCCGGCCGCCTGCCGCGCCGATCCGGCGCGGCAGGCGGCGCGACTCACTTCTTCAGCGCCTTCTCGATGCTGGCCTGCGTCATCGGGTGATAGCCCGGCTTGGCCTTGGCGTACACCTGCCTGGCGAACGCCTTGCCGTCCGGCGTCTTGACCAGTTCCTCGTACAGCGGCACGACCAGATAGCGGCGGCCGATGCGCGTCATGTACTTGCCCATTTCCTCGCGCGCCGGCGCGTAGTCGGCGGCGATCGCGGCGAGGTACCAGCGGCGCGCGATCTCGGCGTTCGGTGCGCCGTTCAGATGCCAGGCAGCGTCGAGCGCGGCGAGCTGCTCGTGCGTGAGCTTCTCCGGCAGGCCGTCGAGGAAGTACATCCACTCGTGCGTGTTCCAGTCCTTGGCGCCGAGATCGGCGGCGGCGCGCTTGCCGGCCACCCACTCCGCGCGCGCGGCGGCGATCGCGGCCAGGCGCGGCGAGGCCGGCACCGGCGCGTCGTCCGGCACGCCCGGCTCGTAGATCCAGCGCTTGACCTCGTCCAGGCTCATCTTGCCCGGGTACTTGTCGATCAGGTTCGGCTTGAGCCAGTCGAGCATCTGCTCGGTGGTGATGCTCTGGAACGCGAAGTGGTCGAAGTAGCCGCGCAGGTAGTCGTCGAACGCGACGCGGCCGAAGCGCGCCTCCAGCGTGCGCAGCAGCCAGGCGCCCTTGACGTAGGCGTAGCTCGACGCGGCGTCGTCGGCATCCTCGGCGTCGGACACCAGGCGCTGCTGCGCCGGCGGCGTCTCCTTCATCTCGCGGCGCAGCGCGTCGGAGGCAGTGATGAATTCCTCGTCGGCCAGCGCCTGGCCGTAGACCGCCTCGACGATGCGGTTCTCCACGTAGGTGGTGAAGCCCTCGTTGAGCCACATGTGCTTCCACGTCGCGTTGGTGACGAGGTTGCCGGACCACGAATGCGCCAGCTCGTGCGCAACCAGCGAGACCAGGCTCTTGTCGCCGACGATGACGGTCGGCGTGGCGAAGGTCAGGCGCGGGTTCTCCATGCCGCCGAACGGGAAGCTCGGCGGCAGCACGAGGATGTCGTAGCGCTCCCAGCGGTACGGTCCGTACATCTTTTCGGTCGTCTCGATCATCTTCTCGGTGTCGGCGAACTCCTTCGCCGCCGCCTCGACCACCGACGGCTCGGCGTAGACCGCGCTGCGCGGGCCGGTCTCGCGCACGTCGAGGTCGCCGACCGCGATCGCCAGCAGGTACGACGGGATCGGCTGGTCCATCGTGAAGCGGTAGTCGCCGTCGAGCGCGTGCCGGGTATCGTTGTTCGCGCTCATCACCGCGCGCAGCTCCTTCGGCGCGGTCACGTGCGCGGTGTAGGTGAAGCGCACCCCTGGCGTGTCCTGCAGCGGCACCCAGCTGCGCGCGTGGATCGATTGCGACTGCGAGTACATGAACGGATGCTTCTTGCCCGCCGTCTGCGCCGGCGTCATCCACTGCAGGCCCGACGCGGTCGGCGCGCTGCGGTAGCGCACGCGCACCTTCGGCGCCTGCGCGTCCAGCGCGATGCGCAGCGCGGAACCGAGCACCGGATCGCGCTTGTCGAGCGTGTAGCGCGCGGCATGCGCCACGCCGTCGGCGCCGAGCGCCTCGACGCGCTCGATCTTCAGGTCGCGCGTGTCGAGCACCAGCGTGCGCGCGGCCGGATCCTTCCAGTCGAGATCGAGCTCGGCGCTGCCGGACAGTTCGTGGCGCTTGAAGTCGACGCCGAGGTCGAGGTCGAGCTTGCGCACGCGCACGGCGTCGACGTTCGCGTAGCTGTGGGGATCGGCGGCGTGCGCGGTCGCGGCCGCCAGGACCAGGACCGAAAAGGAAGCGAAACGCAGGCAGGACACGGGAACTCCTCGTGGATGCGGACGGGGAAAGCGGCGCGAGCGCGCGGCGCAACCCCCATTGTCGCCGAAACGAAGACGACGCGCAGACCGCCGCGGCGAGCGCGCCACGCCGGCGCCGCCGTCCGCGGCCACACTTGTTTGCGATGCGTGGCGCAAACGACGACGACCGCCTCGGATTGCCGCACGGGCGGCGCGGCAGGATTCCCGCACACCGACTTTCGCTCGTGAAAGTCTCCCGAAATCACGGATTTTCACGCCCGAATCACGCAAGCCGCTTCAAGGTACGGCGGCGCGCGGCGGGCGCGCAGAGCCGAACGTTGCGCACAGCCATGGCATCGACTCTTGAACTCATGCAGGCCCTGCTCGTGTGCGATTCGCACGAGCAGCTCCATCGCAGCGGCAGCGAATGCGCGCGCCGGCTCGGCTACGACGCGTGGGTCTACGCGATGATGCCGGCCGGCAGCGCCGAGGTCCCGTACCTGTGCGGCTCGCTGCCGCCGACGTGGTACGCCGACCATTTCAAGCACGGCCACGGCGCCGCCGATCCGGTCTTCGCGCACTGCCGGCGCCACCTGCGGCCGCTGATCTGGCACGTCGAGAACGTCAGCGACGAGGAAGACCTGTGCTGCCCGGTGTTCTTCCGCGACGCCGCCGACATCGGCCTGCGCTACGGCATCACCGTGCCGGTGCACGGCTTCGGCTGCCAGTGGGGCGTGCTCGCGCTGGCCAGCTCGAAGGCGCCGCCGCGCACCGCGATGCGCCGCCTCGCCGACGCCCAGCTGTTCGCCACCTACGTGCACGAGGCCGGGCATCGCCTGGCCAGCGCCGTCGAAAACGACCACGTCCGCCTCACCGAGCGCGAACGCGAATGCCTGCGCTGGACCGCCGGCGGCAAGACCGGCTGGGAGATCAGCCAGGTGCTGGGCATCTCCGAACGCACGGTCGTGTTTCACCTGGAGAACGCCGCACGCAAGTTCGGCGTGTTCGGCCGCCGCCAGGCCGCGGCGCGCGCGATCGCGCTGCAGATGATTTCGCTGTAGGGAACGTCGAAAGAAGTCTCGCCATTCAGCGGACCACCCTTTCGACGGCGAAGAGATGGTCGTCTCGCTTGCCCCGGCTTTCAGCTCTGCAGGCGCGGACGTGCCTTGCCGATCTATCCGAGCTCCGCCAGCGCCATCCCCGCAACCGCGAAGTCCGCGGCGGGTTCGTCGCCGTCACCGAGGATCCAGGCGGCGGACAGGCCGGCGAAGGCGAGCGTCCACTGCAGCAGCCGCTCGCGCTCGATGCCGGCGGCCTCGACGATGAGGTCGACGCGGCGCGCGAACCGTTCCCGCTTCAGGCCGATGTCCTCGTGCGGGTCCGGATTGCGCATCAGGTTGACGAAGTCGAAGCCGCGCTCGCCGTACAGGCGCATCGGGTCGATCGCCAGCCAGCCACGTTCGGTGCCGTCGAGCACGTTTTCGTGGTGCAGGTCGCCGTGCAGGGTCACCGGCTCACGCGGACGGGCGAACAGCTCGCTTGCGACCGCATCGGCGCGCGCGAGGATGCCACCGTGCGCGCGGGCCGCCGGCGCGAGCGGCGCGAACCATTCGCGCAGCGGCAGCAGCTGGTCCGGCAATGGCCGCGGCCGCGGCGCATGCAGGCGCGCGGCGGCCGCGCAGAGGATGCCGATCGCCTCGTCGTCGCGGCCGTCATAGGTCATCCGCGCCAGCGAGCGCGTGCCCATGGCGCGCTCGAGCAGCAACGCATCGCCGTCGTGCGCGAACACGCGCGCGGCGCCTTCGCCGCCCCAGTATTCCATCAGCAGCCAGGCCCAGCGCGTATCGGGCTCGCGCGCGATCTTCAGCATCGCCGGCTCGGCGCCGAAGCGCACCGGCAACAGGTCGCTGCAGTGGGTCGAGATCGGCTCGCCGTCGACGCGCAGGTTCCAGCGCAGCAGCCAGTCGTCGAAGATCGAGGACCCGGTCGCGCGAGTCATCCGCGAGGATTCAGACGCGGTAGCCGCGATGGATCGCGACGATGCCGGCGGAGAGGTTGCGCACGTCCACGCGCTCGAGGCCGGCCGCCTCCATCATCGCCTTCAGCGTTTCCTGGTCCGGATGCTTGCGGATCGACTCGGCCAGATAGCGATAGCTCGACTCGTCGCCGGCGATCAGGCGGCCGATGCGCGGCAGCACCTGGAAGGAATGGAAATCGTACAGGGGCTTGAGGAACTCGGCCCGCACGGCGGAGAACTCCAGCACCAGCGCGCGGCCGCCGATCTTCAGCACGCGATGGATTTCCGCCAGCGCGCGCTCCTTGTGCGTGACGTTGCGCAAACCGAAAGCCATCGTCACGCAGTCGAAACTGCGATCCGGGAACGGCAGCGCCTCGGCGTCCATCTGCGACCAGTCCAGGCCGCGCGCGAAACCGCGGTCGAGCAGGCGGTCGCGTCCGACGCGCAGCATGTCGCGGTTGATGTCGCCGACCACGACGCTGCCGCGTTCGCCGACCTTCGGCAGCAGCAGCGCGGCGATGTCGCCGGTGCCGCCGGCCAGATCGAGCACGCGATCGCCCGCGCGCACGCCGCTGGTGGCGACGAAGTAGCGCTTCCACAGCCGATGCACGCCGAACGACATCAGGTCGTTCATGACGTCGTACTTGCGCGCGACCGAAGTGAACACCTCGCCGACGAGGCGGGCCTTGTCGGCCTCGGGCACGTCGCGATAGCCGAAATGGGTGGTTTGCGATTCGCTCATGGCGCGCATGCTACCGCAAGCGCGCCGCTGCGCGCCGGACTCAGGGCTGGCGCGAGGCGCCGCGAGCCGCCAGCTCGTCGAGATAGGCCTGCCAGTTGCGCGCCTGGTCGCGCCCGAGCGCGTAGAGCACGTCCCAGGAATAGATGCCGCTGGCGTGGCCGTCGTCGAACCGCAGCAGCACCGCGTAGCTGCCGACCGGCTCGACCGCATTGATATTAACCTGCGCCTTGCCGGAAACGAGCACCTTCTGCCCCGGACCATGCCCCTGCACTTCGGCGCTGGGCGAGTTCACGCGCAGGTATTCGGCCGGCAGGCGGAACGTCTCGCCGCTGTCGAACGCGACTTCGAGCGCGTGCGAGGCGCGGTGCAGGGTGATGCCGGTCGGAATCGGGGAGCTCATCGGTCGTCCGTCGCGCCGCATTCAATGGATGC
The DNA here is from genome assembly GCF_042652785.1 of Dokdonella ginsengisoli. NCBI lineage: Bacteria > Pseudomonadati > Pseudomonadota > Gammaproteobacteria > Lysobacterales > Rhodanobacteraceae > Dokdonella > Dokdonella ginsengisoli. The sequence goes on from NZ_JBHSHD010000002.1 coordinate 13,339, forward strand.
CCGCGTCCGCGGGCATGACGCCGGTTCCGCACTCATGCGGCGTCCATCGCTACGGCGCCGGTCAATGCACGCTATCGGTCTGCGGCTTGCGCGCCGCCAGCGGCGGATCGCCGGGCGAACCGGCCACCTGCCACAGCGCGTCGAGATACCCGCTGCCGAAACCGATCGACCCGATCGCCTCGAGTTCGTACGCGCCGGTATCGGGATACCACTGGGCGTTCGGGTCGAGCTCGCGCAGCACGAGCGCATCGCGCTCCACCGTGGACAGCTGGCCGACGTAGCTGATCTCGCCCTCGTCGTCCTCGATCATGTTGACCGAGATCAGCGGCGCCACGGCCGCCGCGGACTGCGCGATCGTGGTCCAGTCGTCGAGGCGGAAGTCCGCCGGAACCACCAGCTGCTCGCCACGCAGCGCCAGCGCCTTGCCGACGAATTCGCGCGAGGGATCCACTTCGAGCGCGCTGATGTCGGCCACCGCGAGCGCGATGTAGCCGTCGAAGCGCATCGCATCGCCGACTTCGGCGACCAGGCAGAAATCGCGCGACAGGCCGACGACGTAGCCGTGGATCACGCCCGGCTGCAGCCGCTCGCGCTGGATGCGCATCGGGATGCGCTGCTCCAGCGCTTCGCGAAGATCGGCGCGGACGCCGCGGGCTTTGAACGGGACGACGGTGGTCATGGCGATATGGTCGGGCAGCGGGGCGGGAGGTGCAAGTCGGTGTGGGCACTGAGGGCTGAGGGCTGAGGGCCGAAAAGCCTGCCAGGCCGAGACCCCGCTCTTTCAGCCCTCGGCCCTCCGCCCTCAGCCCTGCTCTCAAAGAATGTACCGCGACAGATCCTCGTCCTTGACCAGCCCGCCCAGATGTCCGTCGACGTAGGCCGCGTCGATCCGATAGTGCTGGCCGCCCTTGTCCGAAGCCTCGTAGGAGATCTCGTCGAGCAGGCGTTCGAGCACGGTGTGCAGCCGGCGCGCGCCGATGTTCTCGGTGCGCTCGTTGACCTGGAACGCGATCTGCGCGAGGCGCGTGACGCCGTCGGCGGTGAATTCCAGCGTGACCCCTTCGGTGCCGAGCAGGGCCGTGTACTGCTTGGTCAGCGCGTGATGCGGCTCGGACAGGATGCGCTCGAAATCCTCGGCGGTGAGCGCGGAAAGCTCGACGCGGATCGGGAAGCGGCCCTGCAGCTCGGGCACGAGGTCCGACGGCTTGGCCAGCGAGAACGCGCCCGAGGCGATGAACAGGATGTGGTCGGTCTTGACGATGCCGTACTTGGTCGACACCGCCGAACCCTCGACCAGCGGCAGCAGGTCGCGCTGCACGCCCTCGCGCGAAACGCCCGCGCCGCTCCATTCGCCGCGCTGCGCGATCTTGTCGATCTCGTCGATGAAGACGATGCCGTTCTGCTCGCAGCTGGCGATCGCCTGGCGCTTGATCTCCTCGTCGTTGACGAGCTTGCCGGCTTCCTCCTCGATCAGCATCGGGCGCGCCTGCGCGATCGGCAGTTTGCGCGACTGGGTCTTCTGGCCGGCCAGCGACTGGAACATGCCGCGCAGCTGGCTGGTCATTTCCTCCATGCCCGGCGGGGCCATGATCTCCACGCCCACGTTCATCGCGAAATCGAGCTCGATCTCGCGCTCGTCCAGCGCGCCTTCGCGCAGCTGCTTGCGCAGCTTCTGGCGTGTCTCGGCCTCGCGCGTGTCGACCGTCTGCGGCTCGTTGGCGAAGCCCACGCCCTGGCGGCGCGGCAGCAGCGCGTCGAGGATGCGGTCCTCGGCGCGGTCCTCGGCCTGAGAGCGCACGCGCGTCTTGGCCTGTTCGCGCGCCATCTTGACCGCGGCGTCGGCCAGATCGCGCACGATCTGCTCAACGTCCTTGCCGACGTAGCCGACCTCGGTGAACTTGGTCGCCTCGACCTTGATGAACGGCGCGTTCGCCAGCGCGGCGAGACGGCGCGCGATCTCGGTCTTGCCGACGCCGGTCGGGCCGATCATCAGGATATTCTTCGGCGTCACCTCGTCGCGCAGGGACGCATCGAGCTGCATGCGCCGCCAGCGGTTGCGCAGCGCGATCGCGACCGCGCGCTTGGCCGCCTTCTGGCCGATGATGTAGCGGTCGAGTTCGTTGACGATTTCGCGGGGAGTGAGTTCGGACATGAGTGGAGCCGGGATTCAGGATTCGGGATTGGAGATTCGACGCAACATCGCCTGCTCGTCATTCCCGCGCAAGCGGGAATCCATTTCTTCGCGACGCGCAAGACCACGATGGATTCCCGCTCGCGCGGGAATTGACGGCGAAGGCTACAGCTCTTCGATCGTGATGTTGTGGTTGGTGTAGATGCAGATGTCGCCGGCGATGTTCAACGCCTTCTCGACGATCGCGCGCGGTTCCATCTCGGTGTTCTCGAACAGCGCCTTCGCCGCGGCCAGCGCGAACGGGCCGCCGGAACCGATCGCGATGATGCCCTGCTCCGGCTCGAGCACGTCGCCGTTGCCGGAAATCAGCAGCGAGGTCGACTTGTCGGCGACCGCGAGCATCGCCTCGAGGCGGCCGAGGCGGCGATCGGTGCGCCAGTCCTTGGCCAGCTCGACCGCGGCGCGGGTCAGGTTGGCGCCGTGCTTTTCGAGCTTCTGCTCGAACAGCTCGAACAGCGTGAACGCGTCGGCGGTGGCTCCGGCGAAGCCGGCCAGCACGTCGCCCTTGCCCAGGCGCCGGATCTTGCGCGCGTTCGCCTTCATCACGGTGTTGCCGAGCGTGACCTGGCCGTCGCCGCCGATGACGACCTGGTCGCCGCGGCGGACGGAAACGATGGTGGTGGCGTGAAAACTTTCCATGATCGGCTCTGTGCTTCGAGGACAACGAGGTAGGGATCGCGCCGCGGGTTTGCAAGACGGGGGCGGGGGGAAGAAGGATTTCTCGCAGAGACGCGGAGAACGCGGAGAAAGGAAAAGCGAAACGGCTTTTTTCCTCTGCGCTCTCTGCGCCTGTGCGAGAAAACTGCTTTCCCGTGCCTTCGAGCTATTCCCCCGCCCCGGCCTTGCGCCGCGCCCGCGGGTGCGCCGCGTCGTAGACCCTGGCCAGGTGCTGGAAATCCAGATGCGTGTAGATCTGCGTGGTGCCGATGTCGGCGTGGCCGAGCAGTTCCTGCACGGCGCGCAGGTCGCCGGAGGATTCCAGCAGGTGACTGGCGCAGGAATGACGCATGAGATGCGGATAGACGCGCTTCCACACGCCCTGTTCCTGTGCGCGCCGCTTCAGGCGCGCACGCACGCCGTTGGGCGTCAGCGGGCGGCCGCGCGCACCGCGCACGAGCGGGTCCTCGTCGCCGCAGCGGTCCTGTTCGCGCAGCGCGGCAAGCGCTTCGCGCGCCTTGGTGCCGACCGGCACCAGCCGCGTCTTGGAGCCCTTGCCGGTCACGCGCAGCATCGCGCCGTCGGCGTCGAAGTCGCGCCAGCGCACGCCGCACAGCTCGGCCACGCGCAGCCCGCTCGAGTAGAGCAGCTCCAGCAGGGCGCGATCGCGCACGGCTTCGGGATCGTCGCCGGGCACTTCGACCAGCTGTGCCATCTCGTCGGCGTCGAGCACCTCGGGCAGCTTGCGGCGCAGCTTCGGCGCGCGCAGGCCGAGCGCGGGATTGGTGCTCACCTCGCCTTCGCGGGCGAGGTAGCGGAAGAAGCTGCGCCAGGCCGAGGCGAGGCCGCGCAGCGTCGAGGGCGAGTAGCCGCGCTGGCGGTGCTCCTGCGCGAGCAGCGACTGCACCTGGTCGGCCTTCAGGTCGCGCCAGCGCGCGATGCCGCGCTCCTGCGCGTAGCCGGCCAGTCGCGCCAGGCCCACCGCGTAGTGCTCGATCGTGCTCGGCGAGTAGCGCCTTTCGTCGCGCAGGTAGGCGAGAAAGCCGTCGACGCGTGCGGCGAGCGCCTCGCCCACGTCAGCTCCCGAAGCGCGCCAGCGCGGTCGCCACTGCCTCGGCGATGAGCTTGAGGAACACCGTGCCCATGCCGGGATGGAAGCGGTTCTCGTCGTAACTGCCGATCGCCAGCAGCCCCATCGAGTGCACCGGCAGCAGGACGGTCGAGCGGACCTCGCCGGCCTTGTCGCCGAACAGCGCGTCGAGCTTGTCCTGCTGCACGCGGCCGCACAGCGGCTCGGCGCGGCGGAAGAACTCGGTGAACGCCGGCAGGGCGGACGCGCCGGCCGGTTCGGTCAGCAGCCATTCGGCCGCCGGCAGGTCCGGATCGGCGCGGAACAGCACCAGGCGCACCAGATCGGTGTGGAAGTCCTCGGTCAGCGCGGCGACGATCGCGCTCGCCGTCTCCGGCAGCGTCTTCGCGCGCATCAGCGCCAGGGTCAGCGTGTGCACGCGGACCATCAGCGCCTCGTTCTCGTGCGCGATCTCGATCAGCTCCTGCAGGCGCCGGTTCAGCTCGCGGTTCTTGTCGCGCAGCACTTCCAGCTGGTAGCTCGCCAGCGAGGCCGCCGAACCCTGCTCGCGCGGCAGTACCAGTGCCATCGCCAGGTCTGGAAATTCGCGCAGGAATTCCGGATGGCGACGCAGATAGCTCGCGACTTCCATCGCGTCCAGACCTTCCCTGATGCTGAGTTCGCTCATGGTTTCCTCGCAGTGTCCCGTATGCAATGGCGTCGGCCCGAACCGGCCTAGACGTCGTACTCACCCTCGAACACGAAGCTCGCCGGACCGCTCATCCACAGCGGGTGGCCGGGCCCTTCCCAGCGCACGCGCAGCTCGCCGCCGGGCAGGCCGACGCGCACGTCGGCGTCGACCAGGCCGCGGCGCCGCAGCACCGCCACCGCGGCGCAGGCGCCGCTGCCGCAGGCCAGCGTCTCGCCGACGCCGCGTTCCCACACGCGCAGGCGGATCGCGTCGCGCGCGACGATCTGCGCGAAGCCGACGTTGCAGCCCTGCGGAAACGACGGCGAATGCTCGATCTGCGGCCCGAGCACCGCGACCGGTGCCGCGGCCGCGTCGCTCACCTCAACGACGGCGTGCGGATTGCCCATCGACACGGCGCCGATCTCCACGTCGCGGCCGACCACGTCGACGGCGTAGCGATCGGCTTCTTCCTCGGCGAGGAACGGAATGCGTTCCGGCGCGAACCGCGGCTCGCCCATGTCGGCGCGCACGTGGCCGTCGGCGAGCAGTTCGACCTGGACCGGCCCGGACGGGCTCTCCAGCCGCGTCGCGCCCTCGCCGAGCGCGCCGTCGCGCGCGAGCCAGCGCGCGATGCAGCGCAGGCCGTTGCCGCACTGGCCCGACGGCGTACCGTCGGTGTTCCAGATGCCGTAGGCGAAGGCGCAGTCCGGGTCGCGCGCGGTCTCGACGGTCAGCAGCTGGTCGAAGCCGACGCCGAAATGGCGGTCGCCCAGACGGCGGATCGCCGCGGCGTCGAGTATGAACGGCCGCGCGCGGCAATCGACGACGACGAAATCGTTGCCGAGGCCGTGCATCTTGCTGAAGCGCAGTGCCACGCGGGGCTTCAGTGCTGGCCGGCGTCCTGGGCCGGCGGTGCCGGCGCGGGAGCGGGCGGGGTCGGCTTGACCAGGTCGCCCTTGTTGCCGCAGCCGGCGAGCAGCAGCGCGACCAGCACGAAGGGAACGGCGCGAACGAGATGGCGGGACATGGCAGGGGCCTTGCGGAAACCTGCGTGCAGTATAGCGGCGGACCGGTATGCTAACCGGCATGTCGCTGGCCTCGTTCCAGGCTGTCCTGTTCGGCATCGCCGCCGTGAACGCGCTCGTCGCCTTCGCGCTGGCCCTGCGCATGCGGCGGCGCTGGCGCGAGCGCCGGCGTTTCGCCGCCACACACCGCGCGCTGTGGTCGCTGATATTCCTGCTCGCCGCGCTGCTGGCGGCGTTCGGCGGCGCGAGCCTGCTCGGCTACCGGCGCCTGACCGCGGAAACGACGGTCGCGACGATCGATGCGCGCCAGCTTGCGCCGCAGCGGTACGCGGTGGCGCTCACCACCGCCGACGGCGTGCGGCACGAGGTCGAGCTGCAGGGCGACGACTGGCAGCTGGACGCACGCGTCATCAAGTGGCGCTCCGGTGCGGTCCTGCTCGGCGCGCCGCCGCTGTACCAGCTCGACCGCGTCGGCGGCCGCTACCGCGACGTCGCGCAGGAGCGGGAGGCGCCGCGCAGCGTCGTCGCGCTGACGCCCGCGCAGCCGCTGGACCTGTGGCGCCTGAAGCAGCGCTTTCCGCGCTGGCTGCCGTGGGTCGACGCGGACTACGGCAGCGCCGCGTACCTGCCGCTGGTCGACGGCGGCCGCTACACGGTCACGCTGTCGGCGGCCGGCGGCCTGGTGGCGAGGCCGGCCGACGCGGCGACGCGGGACAAGCTGTCGCTCGGCGGCTGAGCGGCGCCCTGCGGCGCTGCCTGGGCTACCCTTGGCTCGCGGGCGCCCCTGCCCGCTCACGTCGAGGAGCCGTCATGAACCGATCCGCATTCATCGTGCTGAGCGCAGGCCTCGCCGTTTCCGCCGCCGCCTTCGCCAAGGACGTGCCGCCGGCGGAACTGGAAGCGCTGGTCAAATCCGGCGCGGTGCTGCCGCAGGACAAGCTCGACGCCGCGGCGCTGGCCAAGCACCCGGGCGGGACCGTGCAGCCCGGCGGCGAGGTCGAGCATCATCGCCGCGGCTACGTCTACGAAGTCGAGGTGCTCGACGCGCAGGGCGCCGAGTGGGACCTGGACATCGACGCGAAGACCGGCAAGGTGCTGAAGAACGAGCGCGACTGACGCGTCGCACGGCGCCTGACCGCGCGGATTCTCATCCGGCGCTCAGGCGCTTCTCGTAGCGCCAGGCGTCGTGGCCGTCCTCGTAGTAGGCGGCTAGGCGGGCGAAGCGGCGGTAGCCGCGACGCTCGTACAGGCGCTGTGCGCCGGCGTTGTCGACGCGCACCTCCAGGCGCAGGCGGTCGCAGCCGCGGCGCGACGCGGTGCGTTCGGCCGCCTCCAGCAGCGCCTCGCCGATGCCCTGGCCGCGCGCATCGGCGGCGACCGCGATCGAGTACAGCCGCGCGACGCGGCTGCGCAGGCGGAAGAACAGCACGGCCGCGCCGGCCAGCCGCCGCGCACGCACCGCGACCACAATCCGCGCGCTGTCGCTGCCCAGGTGCCGGCGCCACTGCCGCGCGCTCATGCGGTCGGCCGCGAAGCTGGCGTTCTCCAGCGCGACCAGGGCGGCGAGATCCACGTCCGCCGCACGCCGGATGCGCAGTTCGTCCGCCGTCGCGGGAGATCGATTCTGAAGGACGGACGCCGGCACGGGGCGCAGCCTAGACGAGCCGGTGCAGGCCCGCAACGGCACTGCACGCGCGCGGACAGCTGTGTCAAACTGCGCGCCCCTGCATGCGCCCCGAGCCGCCCCACAGCCGCTTCGCCAAGAGCGTTCCCGCACAGCGCGTGCAGCGGCGCGCCCCCTTCAACCCCGCCGCCGAATTTTCCGCATGAGCCGGCTCGTCATCGTCGTCGAGAAAGCCTCGGACTGGGGCTCGTACTACCCGTCCGACAACGTCGTCACCGCACAGGAATACCTGAAGGAGCCGATCGGCTCCGACGACGAACGCACGCAGGTCATCAACCTGTGCCGCAGCTACAAGTACCTGGGCACCGGCTACTACGTCTCGCTGCTGGCCGAGGCGCGCGGGCACAAGGTGATCCCGTCGGTGCGCACGATCAACGACCTGCGCCGGCGCTCGGTGTACGGCCTGGACATCGACGACCTGAACCAGAAGCTGTCGAAGTTCCTGCCCGACGGCGGCCGCGACACCACCGACTTCGGCGTGCTGGTCTACTTCGGCCAGACCGCCTCGGAGAGCCTGGAGGACATCGCGCGGCAGGTGTTCGAGCTGTTCCCGTGCCCGATCCTGCGCATCGAGTTCGAGCGCGAGCGCGTCTGGCAGATCGCCGCGATCAAGCCGACCGGGCTGCACACGCTGTCCGATCCGCAGGAGGACGCGTTCGCGCAGGCGCTGGACAAGTTCTCCAAGAAGCTGTGGCGCAAGCCGCGCGCGCGCAAGAAGTTCCGCTTCGACCTGGCGATGCTGGCCGACCCCGGCGATCCGATGCCGCCGTCGAACAAGCGCGCGCTGAAGGCCTTCGTCGAGGCCGGCGCGGAGCTCGGCATCGAGGTCGACACGATCACCAAGAACGACTACACCAAGCTGGCCGAATACGACGGCCTGTTCATCCGCGAGACGACCGCGCTCGACAACCACACCTACCGCTTCGCCAACAAGGCGGAGAAGGAGGACATGGTCGTCATCGACGACCCGAGCTCGATCCTGAAGTGCACCAACAAGATCTACCTGCACGACCTGCTGCGCTCGCGCAAGCTGCCCACGCCACGCACCGAGATCCTCTATCGCGACGAGCCGAAGAAGCTGGCCGAGCTGCCGGACGTGCTGGGTTTTCCGATCGTGCTGAAGATCCCGGACGGCTCGTTCTCGCGCGGCATCGTCAAGGTCGAGAACGTCGAGCGCCTGAAGGAGGCCGCCGACGACCTGTTCCAGCACACCGCGCTGGTGCTCGCGCAGGAATTCATGTTCACCGAGTTCGACTGGCGCATCGGCATCCTCAATCGCGAGCCGCTCTACGCCTGCAAGTACTTCATGTCGCGCGGGCACTGGCAGATCTACAACCACGGCGCCAAGGGCACGGCGAAGTCCGGCGGCTTCGAGACGATGCCGGTACGCGCCGTTCCGGCCGAAGTGCTCAAGCTCGCGCTGAAGGCGACCGCGCCGATCGGCGACGGGCTCTACGGCGTCGACATCAAGCAGGCCGGCGAGCGCACCGCGGTGATCGAGGTCAACGACAATCCCTCGATCGACGCCGGCGTCGAGGACGCCTATCTCGGCGAGGACCTGTATCGCCGCATCATGGACGAATTCCTGCGCCGCATGGAGCGCAAGCGGCTGGGCCTGCGCAGCTGAATACGCGGCGATGGACACGGATGCCGTCCCGATGATCCGCTCCTCCCGCCTGCGCACGAACGTCTGCCTCGCGGCGCTGCTGCTGAGCGTCCTCGCGTTCGTCGCCGTGCCGATCCACCAATTGCTCGTGCCGGGTCCGTTCGACTGGCACGTGCGGACGCCCCGATTCTGGCAGGGCGGCCTCGAGGCCGTGGTGCTGGCCGCACTGCTCGCCGCGGGCTTCGCCAGGGACGGGCGCCTCCCCTGGTTCGGCCTGGTCGCGCTGCCGGCGGCGTTCTACCTGCGCCGCCACGCCGTCGACGTGCCGCTGCTGATCGACCTGGCGTACCTGGAGATCACGATCGGCCTCGGCATGGCGGCGCGGCGCGCGCTGCGGCTGGAACCGGCGCGCACCGGCGAGGACTACCTGCAGGCCTTCGTGCTCGGCTTTCTCGCCTGGAGCCTCGCCGCGTGGACGCTGTCCGCGTTCGGCCTCGGCTCGATCGTGCAGCTGCGCTGGCTGACGCTGCTGCTCGCCGGCGTGGCCTGCCTGGGCCGCACCGCACCGCTCACGTTGTACGCCTGGCGCCGCCTGCACCGGCAGGAGCGCGACACGCGCCGCTGGTGCGGCCTGCTCGCGGCGTGGCTGCTGATCCTGTTCGCGCGCAGCAACGTCGTCATCGGATACGACCCCCTGTGGTACGGCCTGCGCCCCGAGCAGGTGCTCGATCCGGGGCATTCGCTGTTCGAGCCGCTCGGCCTGGTCTCGCCGGTCTACTACTTCCCGAAGCTGTACGAGGCGTACCTGCTGCCGGTCAGCCGCCTGCGTGACTTCAGCGTCATCGACGGCGTGACGATCCTGCTGCTGCCGCTGCTCCTGCTCGCCTGCCTGGCGCTGATGCGGCGCATCGCCGTGCCGGCGCGCGCGCACTGGCCGGTGCTGGCGCTGGTGGTGACCCTGCCGGCGCTGGCCAACACGGCGATCGGCCCGAAGCCCGACGTGATCTCGACCCTGTTCGTGCTGCTGGCCGCGCTGGCGGCGCTGGATTTCATCCGGCAGCGCCACGCGGCCGCAGGACTGTGGATGCTCGCCTGCGCCGGGCTCGCCTGCCTGGCCAAGCTGACGGCGATTCCGTACGCCGGGGCGCTGGTGCTGGCGACGCTGATCGGCGCCTGGCGCGCGCGCCCGACGGCGACGGCCGAGCTGCCTTCGCGATACGCCACCGGCGCCGCGGCGGCCGCGCTCGTCGCGACCCTGCTCGTCGCCGGCTTCGTGACCGCGCGGACCTGGCTGCTGGCCGGCCTGCCGACCATCGGCCCGGACCCGCTGGTTTCGCTGTGGCGCGCGCTCGGCATGCAGCTCCGCGAACCGGCCGGAACGCTGCACTGGGCGCATCCCGTGCAATGGAACGCGTTACCCGGCGTCGTTTTCGACGTGTTGCTGCGGCCGCATCACGAGCTGCGCCACATGATCATCACCTGGATCGGCAACGTGTGGCTGTGGCTCGCCCTGGTCGCCGTGCTCGCGCGCTTCGCCGGCGGCGGGTCGGCGCCGCCGCGCGTCGGGCTATCGCGGCTGCCGCTGTTCGCGCTGATCGCCGTCGGCGTCTACGTGTTCTTCGGCGTCGGCACGGGCGTGCGCGGCAGCGACGGCAACTACTTCCTGTTCGCCGTCGTGCCGGGAATCCTGGTCGCCGCGACGGCCGCGTTCGTTCGACTCGAAGCTCAGCCGCGCCTGTTCGTCGCCGCCCTCGCCTGCCTACCCGCGTTCGTCGCCTTCCATGCGAGCTATTCGTTCGCCAGTGCCGGCTGGAACGCCGGCACGCGGGTCTTCGACGGCCGGCTGAACCGGACGTGGCAGGACCTGCCGGCGCGCCGGCGGCAGACCTTCGATTCCACCGGAATGGCGCGCATCGCCGACTACCTGGCGGAACTGCCCGGCAGCCCGCGCGTCGTCGGCTGCACGGCGCTGTCGGCCGGCCACTGGCTGTCGGCGCGCTACGAATCCATTCCGCAGATCGCCATCGCGCGGCCGGAATACTTCGACGACACGGCGGTGTTCCGGCGCTTCCTCGCCACGCAGCGCATCCAGTACCTGATCCTGCCGCTGCCGGACGAACTGGCCAACACCAACCGCTCCGAGGAAGTGCCGCGGGTCGTCGCCGTGGCCGCGGCGGAACTGCAGGCCCTGCCGGGCGCGCGGCGGATGGACGACCGGCGCTACTACCTGCTCGATCTCTCGGCGGTCGCGCGGGAAATCCTCGATCCGGCCGGAGCCGCCGCGGCCCGCTAGGCGCTGGTGCGTCCCGGCACCTGCTTGCGCCGTTCCGGCGCGAGACGAACCGCGGACGCATTCCACCGCAGCGGCGCATGCCGCCAGCGCCAAGCGACGGCAAGCCACCTGTGTCGTTTCCACCAGAGCAGATTCAGCACAGGCGCGCCGACCAGCCAGAACGGCAGTGTCGCACCGAGCAGCCCGCCGCCGCGCGCGGCCGGCACGAAGAACACGAGGATGAGTCCGAAGGCGAGCCAGCCGAGCAGGAGCGTGCCGGCGAACGAATCCTCGCCGTCGCGGCGGGGCGGCGGCGTGGCGGGAACGCGCGCGGGCGCCGCTGCGTCGCGGCGACGCCGGGTGACGGGGTCCGGCAGGGTCAGCGGGGAAAGCAGCATCGGAATGCTCCGTGGAAGGACCGGCGAACCTTGCAGCGAGCCGATCTCAGCGCCTGCGACGTCCCCCTTGTCGAACGGCGGCCCAATTCGCACATGCCATAATCCTTGCCGGATCGACGGAGCGCATGTGCAGGACCACGGCTTCCTCCAATACGCGGTCGTGCTGCTGCTGGCCGCGGTCATCGCCGTGCCGCTGGCCAAGCGCTGGCAGCTCGGCGCGGTGCTCGGCTATCTCGGCGCCGGCGCGCTGATCGGGCCATCCGGCCTGCGCCTGATCGGCAACACCGAACAGATCTCCCAGCTTTCCGAACTCGGCGTCGTGCTGATGCTGTTCGTGATCGGCATGGAGCTTTCGCCGCAGCGCCTGTGGGTCATGCGGCGCAACGTGTTCGGCCTCGGCAGCCTGCAGATGGTCGCGACCGCGACGCTGATCGGCGGGGTCGCCTGCTTTCTCGGTCTCGGCTGGAAGGCGGCGCTGGTGATCGGCCTCGGCCTCGCGCTGTCCTCGACCGCGATCGACCTGCAGCTGCTGGCCGAACGCAAGGAACTGACCAGCGCCCATGGCCGCCTGGGTTTCGCGATCCTGCTGTTCCAGGACGTCGCCGCGATCCCGATCCTGGCGCTGATCCCGATTCTCGGCGCCGGCCACGGCGACGTGCACGGCAGCGCCGACCTGCTCGCCGCCCTGCGCGTGATCCTGACCATCGCCGGCGTCGTCGTGGTCGGCCGCTATCTGTTGCGTCCGCTGTTCCGCGCCGTGGCCAAGGTCGGCACGCCAGAGGTGTTCACCGCGGCGACGCTGCTGGTGGTGATCGGCACCGCCTGGATGATGGAGCTGGCCGGCATCTCGATGTCGCTCGGCGCCTTCCTCGCCGGCGTGCTGCTGGCCGACTCGGAATACCGCCACGAGATCGAGGCGCAGATCGAGCCGTTCCGCGGCCTGCTCCTGGGCCTGTTCTTCGTCAGCATCGGCATGTCGCTCGACGTGCAAATGGCGCTGGCGCAGCCGCAGCTGGTCGCCACCCTGCTGGCCGGCCTGCTCGCCGCCAAGGCGCTGGTCCTGTTCGCCGTGTCGCGCTTCGCCGCCGGCGAGGATCGCCAGCAGTCCGTCGCGCTGGCGGCCGTGCTCGCGCAGGGCGGCGAGTTCGCCTTCGTCGTGTTCACGCTGGCGGCCTCCAACGGCCTGATCTCGAACGAGCTGCGCGCGCTGCTGGTGCTCGTCATCACCCTGTCGATGGCGGCGACGCCGCTGCTGGTGCGGCTGCGCTCGGAATTCGCGCCGAAGGGCAAGAGCAAGCCGGCGCGCGAGTTCGACGCGCTCGACGTCGCCACGCCGCGCGTGATCATCGCCGGCATGGGCCGCGTCGGCCAGATCGTCGCGCGCATGCTCAACGCCAACAAGATTCCCTTCACCGCGCTGGAAGCCGACCCGGAGCAGGTCGACTTCATGCGCAACTTCGGCAACATGGTGTTCTTCGGCGACGCATCCCGCCTGGAAGTCCTGCGCGCGGCGCAGGCCGACAAGGCCGAGATCTTCGTGATCGCCACCGAGGACCCGGACTCGAATCTGCGCACGGCGCGGCTGCTCAGGCGCCACTTCCCGCATCTGAAGATCTTCGCGCGCGCGCGCAATCGTCAGCATGTGTTCAAGTTGATGGACCTCAATCTCGATAACATCGTGCGCGATACGTTCTTCTCGAGCCTGGAGATCGCACGCGGCGTATTCGAGGCGCTCGGCTACGACGAGGCGAGCGCGGACGACTACGTGCGGCGCTTCCGCCAGCACGACGAACGCATGCTCGCGGTGCAGTACCCGATCTACGACGACGAAGCGGCGCTGCTGCAGTCGGCCAAGGAATCGCGTGCCGATCTCGAGCGTCTGTTCCGCGCCGATACCCAACAGCAAGAGGGCGACACCTAGGATGCGAGGTTACGCGCTCGCCGACAGCGAGCTGGTCAGCTTCGACCGCCAGTTCCGGGCGCGCTGCCGCGTCCAGCGGCCGGACCGCTACCGCCTGCTCGACGCGCTGCCGGCGGACGAGCCACGCATCGCGCGCGGCGGCGGCGTTTCCTACGTCGGCGCGAGCTTCGGCAACGCCGCGATCAGCCAGGAGCTCGGCGCCTTCGATCGGCTGCTGGCCTTCGATGCGGAACGCGGCCTGCTCACCGTCGAAGCCGGCGCGCGCGTCGGCGACCTGCAGCGCTTCGCGCTCGCGCACGGCTGGTACCTGCCCGTGACGCCCGGACATCCCAAGGCCAGCGTCGGCGGTTGCATCGCGGCCGACGTGCACGGCAAGAATCCCGCCCGCGACGGCACGTTTCGCGGCTGGGTCGAGGCGATCGAGCTGCAGTCGCCCGCGCGCCCGCACGCGATCGCCAGCGAACGCCAGAACGCGGAGCTGTTCGCCGCGACGTTCGCCGGCTTCGGCCTGACCGGCACCCTCACGCGCGTCACCTTGCGGCTGGCCCGCCCGCCAAGCGCGCTGGTGCTGCGCCGCGTGCCCGTACGCGACCTCGCCGAAGCGGCGAAGGTACTGCGCGACGCCGCCAACGCGCCGGTGCTGTACGGCTGGCACGACGGCCGGCCCGGCCACTTCGGCCGCGGCGTGATCCGCATCGGACTCGTCGACGACGCCGCGGCGTCGGCTGCGCCGGCGTCGAAGCCACTCACCGCGGCGCGCGACCTGCCCGCCGCACTGCAGCCGCTGCCCGTCGCGCTGTGGAACCGCGCCGGCATCGCCGCGGCGAACACCTGGCTCGGCGCGCGCTGGTGCCGGCCGGGACAGTCGCCGATGGCGCTGGGCGAGGCGCTGTTTCCGCTCAACGGTGCGCGCACCTATTTCGCCGGCTACGGCCGCGCCGGCCTGGCCGAGGCGCAGTGGCTGCTGCCGCACGTGCGCTTCGATGCGTTCGCCGAGGCCTTGCGCGAACTGGTCGAGCGCGACCGCCCGCGCATCGCGCTGATCGCGAGCAAGCTGTTCGCCGGCGTGGCGGATGGACTGCGCTTCGACGGCAACGGGATTTCGCTGGCGATCCAGGTGCCCGCGCCGGCGCAATCCGGGCAGCGCGCGTTCCTCGAAGCGCTGGCGGAACTTGCCCTCGCCCACGGCGGAAGGCCGAACCTGATCAAGGAGTCGACCCTGGACGGAAGCGTCGCGCGCCGCGCGTTCGCGGGCTTCGCCGAGGCGCGCGCGCGGCTCGCCGCGCACAATCCCGGCGGCCTGCACACGTCCGAACTTGCGCGGAGGATCGGCCTGTGAGCGCGATCATCGTCGGCGCCTCGAGCGGCCTCGGCCGTGCGCTGGCCGACGCACTTGCGCAACGCCGGCACGACCTGCTGCTGGTGGCGTCCGATCCGCGCGATCTCGAGGCGCTTGCCGCCGATCTCAATCTGCGCCACGGCGTGATCGTGCGCACCCTGGCCTTCGACCTGAGCCGCGAAGCCGATCCGGGCGGCCGCATCGCCGCCGCTCTCGAGGGGCTCCCGGCGCCCGAGGCGCTGCTGCTGCCGGTCGGCACCTCGCGCGAGGACGACGCCTTCACGCTCGACGCCGCCGCGATCGGCCAGCTGCTGGCGATCAACCTGCACGCGCCGCTCGCGATCGTGCACGCGCTGCTGCCGCGCCTGCTCGAAACGCGCGGCACGATCGTGCTGTTCGGCAGCATCGCCGCGGTGCGCGGCCGCGGCCGCAACGTCGTCTACGCAAGCGCCAAGCGCGGGCTCGTTTCGCTCTACGAAAGCCTGCGCCAGCGTCATCGTCCGGACGAGCTGCGCGTGCAGCTCTATCAACTGGGCTTTCTCGCCACCAACCTGACGCACGGCATGAAGCTGCCGACCGCACCGGCGGAACCGGCCGCGATCGCCCGTGTCGTTGCCGCGCGATTGAAAGGCAAGTCCTCGCTGCGCTATCTGCCAGAGAAGTTCGAGCTGATCGCCTGGATCGTGCGCTCGCTGCCGTGGTTTCTCTATCGCCGCATGAAGGGATAGGAATCCGGCCGGCGTCACCGAAGCCTCAGTCCGGCGCGCGCGCCGGCCGGCGCAGGGTCTGCCGCACACTCGGCAGCGGCAGCGCCGGAGCGCCGAGCTCGGCGGCGACGTCGGTGTAGCCGAGCATGGCGGCGACGTCCGCGGCGCTGCGGCCGAATCCGTCGGCCAGGTCGAGCGGCGCACCGTGCACCTTGAGCATGCGCGCGCAACCGAACAGGCCGTGCAGCGCGCAGGCGTGCAATGCGCTGACGCCGCGCTGATCCTGGGTGTCCAGCTTGGCTCCGTAGCCGAGCAGCAGCTCGGTCAGGCGCGCGAGGTGTTCGGCGTCGCATTGCGCGCCGGGCGGCGAGCGCGAACCGAGCAGGATCAGCAGTGCGTCCTGTCCTGCGTGATTGCGCAGGTCGAGCTGCGCGCCGGCGCGCAGCAGGCGATCGAGCAGGGCGTGCGCGGCGGCGGTGTCGCCGTGGTCGAACGCGTACTGGGCCGCCGCGTGCAGCGGCGTGGCGCCCTGCTCGTCGGCCGCGTTCGCGTTGGCGCCGGCTTCGAGCAGGGCGTCGACGATGCGCTGCAAGCCGAGCGCGGCGGCGATCATCAGGGCGGTGCCGCCGCCGGCGAGACGGGTGTCCGCCGCGACGCCGTGATTGAGCAGGGTGCGCACGATCGCCTCGCGTTGCGCGGCGACGGCCACAGCGAGGCAATGCATGCCGGAACGGGAGACATGCGCCGGATCGGCGCCGGCTTCGAGCAGGCGCACGGCGAGGGCGGCATGCCCGTTGCCGGCGGCGCGGATCAGCGCGGTCGCGCCCTTCGCGTCCTCGCCCTCCAGCGGCAGGCCCAGCGCGAGCAGACGGTCGACGGCGTCGAGATCGCCGATCGCGGCCGCCGCCGGCACGTCGTCGGCGCGCAGGCGGCGCGCCGGCAGCCGCCACGCGGGCCAGTTCAGCCAGCGAGCGAACGCGCGCTCGTCGCGCGCGAGCGCCAGACCCAGCGGGGTTTCGCCGTTCGCGGTGGCGACCTCCGGGTCGGCGCCGGCGACGAGCAGCCGCTGCAGCAGCGGCAGCGCGCGATCGGCGTCGAGCTTGAGCGCGGCGTGCAGCGGCGTGCGGCCTTGCGCGTCGCGCGCGTTCGGATCGGCGCCGCGCTCGAGCAGGCTTTCGGCGAGCGCGACGTCGCCCTGCGCGACGGCCAGATGCAGCGCCGTACGCTGCTGCGCGCCGGCTCGGCCGCAGGCGTCGCCGCCGCGCTGAAGAATCTCGCGCGCCACGGCCCGAACTTCGTCGCCGTCCGCTCCGCCCGGTGCCTGCAGCAGCGTTCGCGCGACGAGCGCGGCTCCGCCGACGGCGGCACCGTGCATCAGCCATTGCGCGAGCGCCGCGCCGGAAGCGGGCAGCGCATCGACCAGCGCGTCGCCGAGCAGGCGGCCGTCACCGATCGCGACGTCGCCGCGCAGACCATGATTGAGCAGCCATACGCGCGCCTCGCCGTGTTCGGCATCGGCGAGATCGAAATACAGGTCGGCCAGCGCCGACGGCGGCCACTCGGCGAGCAGGCCGGTGAATTCGGCGGCGACGTTCCAGTGGCCGAAACGCAGCGCATCGAGCAGATGATCGGCGCTCGCCCCGTGCAGCGGTGGCGCATCGACGCCGAGGCTGCTCGGCAGCGGATATGCCGGGTCGAGCAAGGCGACCACGTGCCATCGCCCGGCGTCGGCGGCGTGATCGAGCGCGCGCTTGCCGTCGTTGCCGACGAGAGCGCGGTCGGCGCCGAGCGAAAGCAGGGCGCGCACCGTTTCCTCGCTGGCGTGGCGCGACTGGCAGGCGACGATCAGCGCGCTGCGCCCTCCGGCGTCGACCGCATCCGGATTCGCCTTGCGCTTGCCGAGCGCGTGGATGGCGGCGACCGCGCCCGAACGCGCAGCCTCCATCAACGCCGTCGTGCCGCGCTGGTCGGAAAGGTCCGCATCGGCGCCGCCGGCGAGCAGAGCCTCGACGATGCGCGCATGACCGGCCAGCGCCGCCGCCATCAGGGCAGTGCGCTCGAACGTGCCGCGCGCGTCGGCGTTTGCGCGCTGCTTCAGCAGGAGCTTGACGCCGGTCGGGTCGTCGTCGGTGATGCCCGCCGCGAACTGCAGCGCCGGCTGCGCCTGGGCGACGTCCGGCCTGGCGCCGTGCTCCAGCAGGAATGCGGCGACCTTCCAGTTGGCGTTGCTGCAGGCGATGGCCAGCGCGGTCAGGCCTTCGGCGTTGATCGCGTTCACGTCGGCGGCCGCATCGAGCAGCAGCGCGGCGATGCTCGGTTCGGCGCAGCGCGCGGCGTGATGCAGCGGCGTGTTTCCGGCGGCATCGGCGATGCGTGCGTCGGCGCCGTTGGCGAGCAGGGTCATGACCGCGTCCGGACGGCCCTCGTAGCTGTCGCGGGTGACGGCGATCAGCGGCGTGATGCCGACGTGCGCGCGGTTGACGTCCACGCCCTTGGCGATCAGTGCGCGCAGCAGGCGCAGGTCCGGCAGGGTCGCCGCGACCATCAACGCGCTGCGCTGGTCGCGCAGGTCGCTGGCCGGCAGTGCGTTCGGATCCGCGCCCCGATCGAGCGCGGCGATGGCGAGATTGACCTGCGAGGAATGCGCCGCGCAGAGCAGGGTCGCGTCGAGTTCGCTGCGGCTGATACCGGGCGGAAGCGCTGCGGCCTCGGATGCTTCTTCGCTGGCAACCGGCACCGGCTCGTCCGCTCGGCGCTTTCTTGCATGACGGGCATCGGCAAGCAGGGCGCGCAGCGTGCGATTGGCCAGCACGAGGTGCACCAGCGGCGCGACGACGAGTGCATAGGCGGCGAGCGCGACGATGCGCACCTCGCCGGCGAGGAAGCCACCCAGGCCGGCCAGGGCCAGCGCGCCGGCGGCGAGAAGCAGCAAAGCCAGGCCGACGGGAAAACCGTAGCCGAGGAAAAGCTCGTGTTCGCGGGTGAGGTGCCGCGCGAAGGCAAGGGAGCGGCGCAGCGCGGTCGAGAGCCAGGAGCCGCGTTCGTCGTCGCGCGGATAGGCATCGTCCCAGAGAAACGGCAGGGCGAACGTCGGCCATACGCGCCAGAGCGCGAATACCGACGCGAACAGAGCAGCCGACAGCAGCAGCGCCGCAGGCAGTGAGCCGTCGCGGGAGAGCCACCAGGCCGGTGCGGCGAGCACGGCCGCGACGAAGGCCGTGTAGGTGGTCAGCAGGATGAAATAGGAAAGTCCGCGCCTGGCCAGGCTGCGTGGATAGCTGATCTCCACGTCGAAGCCGATCGCACGGCAGATGCCGGTCATCGCGACCGTGTTGGCGACGAGCAGGAGCACCAGCGAAAAGGATTCGGGAACGACGGCGACGAGAGCGAAGATCAGCCAGGCCGGAACGAGGTGCCCGAGGATCGCGAGGGATGTGTGGAGCCGGTCGACGGCGCGCTTGGGCATCCGCACCTCACAAGGACCGCGGCCGGATGCCGCGTCGCACCGAGTATATCGACGTGCGCCGCTGCTGCGGCTAATGGGGGGTTAAATGGACGGCGCGAAAGACCAGGCCGGGCGTTTCGGCAGGATCATTCCAGCAGCGGATCGACCGGCGGCAGCTGCAGATGGAAGCCGCGCTCGGCGAGATGCTCGAGCACGACGGGGGCGAGCTCGCGGGCGAGCTTGCGCTCGGGCGTCAACCGCAGTTCCAGCACGAAGGCCAGTTCGCCCAGCGCCGCAGCCAGATCCTGCGGCAATACGGAGAAGCCGTCGCGCTCGCGCAGATAGACGTAGGTGTCGCGCTTGCGCAGGCTTTTGTAGACGTAGCACGTCGTGGGCGGAGTCGTCATCGCGATCTGGTTCCGAAGCCCGAGCCTCGGCGAGGGTTGCCGGGCGCACAAAGACGAACGCCCTCCCGAATGGGAGGGCGTTCCGATGAAGCCCCTGGCGATGACCTACTCTTGCATGGCTTAAGCCACACTACCATCGGCGCAGCTGCGTTTCACTTCCGAGTTCGAGATGGGATCGGGTGGGACCACAGCGCTAATTTCACCAGGGAACTGGTGCGAGTCGCGCACGCTTGCGCGGACTCTGCATGGGGACTTGGGACGTAACATTGCGTTTTGCTGTCGTCAGACCTCTCGTTGAGGCGACGAAGCGTCTTGGAGTTATATGGTCAAGCCGCACGGCTCATTAGTATCAGTTAGCTCGGCATTACTGCGATACACACCTGACCTATCAACCACGTAGTCTTCATGGTGCCTTTAGGGGGCTTGTGCCCCGGGAGATCTCATCTTGAGGCGCGCTTCCCGCTTAGATGCTTTCAGCGGTTATCGCTTCCGATCGTAGCTACCCGGCAGTGCCACTGGCGTGACAACCGGAACACCAGGGGATCGTCCACTCCGGTCCTCTCGTACTAGGAGCAGCCCCTCTCAAATCTCCAACGCCCACGACAGATAGGGACCGAACTGTCTCACGACGTTCTGAACCCAGCTCGCGTACCACTTTAAATGGCGAACAGCCATACCCTTGGGACCGGCTACAGCCCCAGGATGTGATGAGCCGACATCGAGGTGCCAAACACTGCCGTCGATATGAACTCTTGGGCAGTATCAGCCTGTTATCCCCGGAGTACCTTTTATCCGTTGAGCGATGGCCCTTCCATACAGAACCACCGGATCACTAAGTCCTACTTTCGTACCTGCTTGATCCGTCGATCTTGCAGTCAAGCACGCTTATGCCTTTGCACACAGTGCGCGATGTCCGACCGCGCTGAGCGTACCTTCGAGCTCCTCCGTTACTCTTTGGGAGGAGACCGCCCCAGTCAAACTACCCACCATACACGGTCCCCGACCCGGATAACGGGCCTAGGTTAGAACGTCAAGCACTTCAGGGTGGTATTTCAAGGATGGCTCCATGCAAGCTAGCGCCTGCACTTCAAAGCCTCCCACCTATCCTACACAGAAGAACTCAACGTTCAGTGTAAAGCTATAGTAAAGGTTCACGGGGTCTTTCCGTCTTGCCGCGGGAACGCTGCATCTTCACAGCGATTTCAATTTCACTGAGTCTCGGGTGGAGACAGCGCCGCTGTCGTTACACCATTCGTGCAGGTCGGAACTTACCCGACAAGGAATTTCGCTACCTTAGGACCGTTATAGTTACGGCCGCCGTTTACCGGGGCTTCGATCAAGAGCTTCGCCTTGCGGCTGACCCCATCAATTAACCTTCCGGCACCGGGCAGGTGTCACACCCTATACGTCCACTTTCGTGTTTGCAGAGTGCTGTGTTTTTGATAAACAGTCGCAGCGGCCTGGTCACTGCGGCCCGAAAATGCTCAGCAACGCACGTTGCCACATTTTCGGGCGCACCTTCTCCCGAAGTTACGGTGCTATGTTGCCTAGTTCCTTCACCCGAGTTCTCTCAAGCGCCTTGGGATTCTCACCCTGCCTACCTGTGTCGGATTACGGTACGGTCCTCGTGATCTGAAGCTTAGAAGTTTTTCCTGGAAGCGTGGTATCAGTGACTTCGTCCTAAAAGGACTCGTCTCGGTGCTCGGTGTATGACCCTCCGGATTTGCCAAAAGGATCCACCTACCGCCTTTCCCCGGGACAACCAACGCCCGGTACACCTAACCTTCTCCGTCACTCCATCGCAATCACGAGCGGTTCTGGAATATTAACCAGATTCCCATCGACTACGCGTTTCCGCCTCGCCTTAGGGACCGACTAACCCTGCGCCGATGAACGTTGCGCGAGGAAACCTTGGGCTTTCGGCGAGGGGGCTTTTCACCCCCTTTATCGTTACTCATGTCAGCATTCGCACTTCCGATACCTCCAGCAGACCTTACGATCCACCTTCACAGGCGTACGGAACGCTCCTCTACCGCTCACACTTACGTGTGAACCCCGAGCTTCGGTGTATAGCTTGAGCCCCGTTAAATCTTCCGCGCGGGCCGACTCGACCAGTGAGCTATTACGCTTTCTTTAAAGGATGGCTGCTTCTAAGCCAACCTCCTGGCTGTCTATGCCTTCCCACATCGTTTTCCACTTAGCTATAACTTTGGGACCTTAGCTGCGGGTCTGGGTTGTTTCCCTTTTCACGACGGACGTTCGCACCCGCCGTGTGTCTCCCAGGCTTGCACGTGTTGGTATTCGGAGTTTGCCATGGTTTGCTAAGTCGCGATGACCCGCTAGCCATAACAGTGCTCTACCCCCAACAGTGATACCTGAGGCGCTACCTAAATAGCTTTCGAGGAGAACCAGCTATCTCCGGGTTCGATTAGCTTTTCACTCCTAGCCACACCTCATCCCCTACTTTTGCAACAGGAGTGGGTTCGGGCCTCCAGTGCGTGTTACCGCACCTTCACCCTGGGCATGGCTAGATCACCCGGTTTCGGGTCTACGCCTTGCGACTATGCGCCCTATTCAGACTCGGTTTCCCTTCGCCTCCCCTATACGGTTAAGCTTGCCACAAAACGTAAGTCGCTGACCCATTATACAAAAGGTACGCAGTCACCCTTGCGGGCTCCTACTGCTTGTACGCATACGGTTTCAGGTTCTATTTCACTCCCCTCTCCGGGGTTCTTTTCGCCTTTCCCTCACGGTACTGGTTCGCTATCGGTCGGTCAGGAGTATTTAGCCTTGGAGGATGGTCCCCCCATGTTCAGACAGGGTTTCACGTGCCCCGCCCTACTCACTTTCATCGCACAAGCCCTTTCGCATACCGGGCTATCACCGTCTACGGCCATCCTTTCCAGAATGTTCCGCTAGAACTTGCACGACTTTTGGGCTGATCCCCGTTCGCTCGTCGCTACTAGGGGAATCTCTGTTGATTTCTTTTCCTTCAGGTACTGAGATATTTCAGTTCCCTGAGTTCGCCTCCCAATCCTATAGATTCAGATTGGGATACCGCTTGCGCGGTGGGTTTCCCCATTCGGACATTCCCGGATCGAAGCTTGTTGCCAGCTCCCCGGGACTTTTCGCAGGCTACCACGTCCTTCATCGCCTCTGACCGCCAAGGCATCCACCGTATGCGCTTAGTCGCTTGACCATATAACTCCAAGTCGCCTCGGAGCCATACTTCCAAACAACTCAATTACTTCGCCTACTTGCCTCAACGACACGTCTGGTTCGACAGAACCAAAACGCTAGTTACGTCCCAAGTTTTCAAAGAGCATGACGCGCACTTCAACGTCGCGTCATAAAATTGATCAGTGTGCGATCCAGAAGAGTGGTGGGTCTGGGAGGACTCGAACCACCGGCCTCACCCTTATCAGGGGTGCGCTCTAACCACCTGAGCTACAGACCCGTGCTTTTCGTTGAAAAGTCCGTGCGTATCGCGCGGTTTTTCTTTTCGCGGACGGATCCGCGTGAAGCTACAGACTGGTGGAGCTGATCGGGATCGAACCGATGACCCCCTGCTTGCAAAGCAGGTGCTCTCCCAGCTGAGCTACAGCCCCTTAATGGGGACCTCGTGCGGCGTGCTGCCGCGCTTCTGGATGCAGGTATCTTGTGTGGGCACCTTGGGATGGCGAAGTCATACTCGAAAGGAGGTGATCCAGCCGCACCTTCCGATACGGCTACCTTGTTACGACTTCACCCCAGTCATTGACCACTCCGTGGCAAGCGTCCTCCTTGCGGTTAGACTACCTGCTTCTGGAGCAACCAACTCCCATGGTGTGACGGGCGGTGTGTACAAGGCCCGGGAACGTATTCACCGCGACAATGCTGATTCGCGATTACTAGCGATTCCGACTTCACGGAGTCGAGTTGCAGACTCCGATCCGGACTGAGATTGGCTTTCTGGGATTGGCTCCGCCTCGCGGCATTGCAACCCTCTGTACCAACCATTGTAGTACGTGTGTAGCCCTGGCCGTAAGGGCCATGATGACTTGACGTCATCCCCACCTTCCTCCGGTTTGTCACCGGCAGTCTCCTTAGAGTTCCCACCATTACGTGCTGGCAACTAAGGACAAGGGTTGCGCTCGTTGCGGGACTTAACCCAACATCTCACGACACGAGCTGACGACAGCCATGCAGCACCTGTGTTCCGATTCCCGAAGGCACTCCCGCATCTCTGCAGGATTCCGGACATGTCAAGGCCAGGTAAGGTTCTTCGCGTTGCATCGAATTAAACCACATACTCCACCGCTTGTGCGGGCCCCCGTCAATTCCTTTGAGTTTCAGTCTTGCGACCGTACTCCCCAGGCGGCGAACTTAACGCGTTAGCTTCGACACTGAGCACCTAAGTGTGCCCAACATCCAGTTCGCATCGTTTAGGGCGTGGACTACCAGGGTATCTAATCCTGTTTGCTCCCCACGCTTTCGTGCCTCAGCGTCAGTACTGGTCCAGATGGCCGCCTTCGCCACGGGTGTTCCTCCCGATCTCTACGCATTTCACCGCTACACCGGGAATTCCACCATCCTCTACCGTACTCTAGCTTGCCAGTATCCATCGCAATTCCCAGGTTGAGCCCAGGGCTTTCACGACAGACTTAACAAACCGCCTACGCACGCTTTACGCCCAGTAATTCCGAGTAACGCTTGCACCCTTCGTATTACCGCGGCTGCTGGCACGAAGTTAGCCGGTGCTTATTCTTTGGGTACCGTCATCCGCGCGGAATATTCAACCGCACGATTTCTTCCCCAACAAAAGGGCTTTACAACCCGAAGGCCTTCTTCACCCACGCGGCATGGCTGGATCAGGCTTGCGCCCATTGTCCAATATTCCCCACTGCTGCCTCCCGTAGGAGTCTGGGCCGTGTCTCAGTCCCAGTGTGGCTGATCATCCTCTCAGACCAGCTACGGATCGTCGCCTTGGTAGGCTTTTACCCCACCAACTAGCTAATCCGACATCGGCTCATCTTATCGCGTGAGGCCTTGCGGTCCCCCACTTTCACCTTACGGTCTTATGCGGTATTAGCGTAAGTTTCCCTACGTTATCCCCCACAATAAGGCAGATTCCGATGTATTCCTCACCCGTCCGCCGCTCGCCGCCAGGGTTGCCCCCGCGCTGCCGCTCGACTTGCATGTGTTAGGCCTGCCGCCAGCGTTCACTCTGAGCCAGGATCAAACTCTTCAGTTGAAATTGCAGACATCCAGGCCGAAGCCCTTCCGTCAAACTTCTGAGTGTGAACCAAGCCTGCGTAAAACATTGCTGCTTTGACGTTTGCTTGGACGCACTTTGTATCGATGGACTTACATCCACCACAAGGCGCCCACACAAGTTACCTGCGCACACTTTCAAAGATCAAAGGCTTGCGAGAACTTCTTGTCTCGCGCCCCAAGACATTTCGTCGTAGGGAGCCGCGTACTATACAACCTTTTTCGTAACCGTCAACACCCCGGAGCGACTTTTTTTCGTTCCGTGATGTCCGGTCGGAACCGAACATCTCGCTTCGCCAACCCGTCCCGAAGGACCTGTCGTCGAAGGGCCGCGAATCGTACAACCAATCTTCGATTCGTCAACCCCGGCAAGCGAACTTTCTTCAACTTCGCTTGCCGCCGTCTGCGTCGTGCGGATCGTTCGTTTCGAGCGACCCGTCGGTGCAGGGCCGCGCATCCTACATCCAATCCGGGATTCGTCAAGCACCCGCGACGAACTTTTTTCGCGGCCGTCGTCGACGGCCGCGCGGAAGCCTTCAAAAGCCTACGCGCCGGCGACCAGCCGCACGCGCGCGAAGGCGCGCTTGCCGATCTGCAGCAGCAGCTCGCTGCCGGCGGCGAGCACGCGCTCGCGGTCTTCCACCACGGAGCCGTCGATGCGCACCGCGCGCTCGGCGAGCTTGCGCGAGACCTCGGAATTGCTCGAGGCGAGCTTGGCCGCCACGAACAATGGAGCGACGCGTATGCCTTCCGCCGGAACGGCAATGTCCTGCAGCGGCAGATCGACGTCGACGCGTTGCTCGCGCACCAGTGCGGTCCACTGCTCCGCTGCGCGATCCGCCTCGTCCCTGCCCTGGAAGCGGGCGGCCAGCTCGCGCGCGAGCGCCAGCTTGGCGTCGCGCGGGTGCAGCTGTCCGGCGGCGACGTCGTGCTTCATCGTTTCGATCTCGGCGGCCGAGCGATCCAGGCTGAGCAGCTCGTACCAGCGCCACATCAGCTCGTCGCCGATCTTCATCGTCTTGTTGACGATGTCGATCGCCGGCTCGTTGATGCCGACGTAGTTGCCGAGGGACTTGGACATCTTGTGCACGCCGTCCAGCCCCTCGAGCAGGGGCATCGTCAGGACGATCTGCGGCGGCTGGCCGGCGTCCTCCTGCAGCATGCGCCCCATCAGCAGGTTGAACTTCTGGTCGGTGCCGCCGAGCTCGACGTCGCACTTCAGGGCGACCGAGTCGTAGCCCTGCACCAGGGGATACAGGAACTCGTGGATCGCGATCGACTGCTGCGCGGCATAGCGCTTGGCGAAATCGTCGCGCTCGAGCATGCGCGCGACGGTGTGCTTGGCGGCCAGCCGGATCATGTCGGCGGCGCTCATCTGGCCGAACCACTCGGAATTGAAGCGCACCTCGGTGCGCTCGCGGTCGAGCACCTTGAACACCTGGTCGGCGTAGGTCTTCGCGTTCGCCTCGATGTCCTCGCGGCTGAGCGGCCTGCGCGTGACGTTCTTGCCGCTCGGGTCGCCGATCATTCCGGTGAAGTCGCCGATCAGGAAGATCACCTGGTGCCCCAGGTCCTGGAACTGGCGCATCTTGTTCAGCAGCACCGTGTGGCCCAGGTGCAGGTCCGGCGCCGTCGGGTCGAAACCCGCCTTGATCCGCAGCGGCCGGCCGAGCTTGAGCCGCGCCTCGAGCTCCTCGTGCTTGATGATTTCGTCGGCACCGCGGCCGATCAGGCCGAGGGCTTGCTGGATGTCGCTCATGAGGCTCCTTAGTCGTGCCGCAGTGCACCTTGCAACGAATCTACTTATGGATTTTTCTTCTTCCCCCGCGCACAGGGGAAAACGGTCGCGCGGTTAATAATTTGTTAGATCAAAGACGTCTCGCAACTCCTTGTTGCGATTGGGATTGACGTCGCCTGCGCAAGCCCTTTATGGTACCGCGCGATTGACCGGACCGCGACCGTGACCGACAGCAAGAACGCCACTCATTCCGTGCGCCACACAGCCCGTCGCCTGGCGATCCGGCGCCACACCCAGCGCAAGCATTTCCATTTCTACTCGCGATGGTCGAACTGGACCTTCGTGCAGAACATGTCCGCCTTGCCGATCCGCTGGCGCGCCGAGCACTGGATCCTGGGCGGCGTCGCGCTGCTGCTGACCGCCCTGGTCGGCATCGTGATCCCGACCTGGGCCAACGCGACGCGGCACGAATCGGACCCGACACCTTACACCACGCTCAACATCGAACTGCCGCAGCTGCCGCCCGGCAGCGAAGCCGATCCGGCCATCGGCGGCTACGGCGTTGCCGGCGATGCCGAGCCGGAGTGGCGCATCGTCGCCGTCCGCGCCGGGCAGTCGCTGTCGGACATTTTCCGCGAGCAGGGCTTCGGCCCCAACGACCTGCAGCGCGCCCTGGACTCGCAGGGCGACGCCTCGCCGCTGCGCCGCATCCGTCCGGGTCAGGAATTCGCCTTCGCGCCCGGCCCGGACGGCGATCTCGCCGCGATGCGCTTCGAGCGCGACGACGCGACCCGCGTCGTGCTGCGCTTCGGCGCCGACGGCGTCAGCGAGACCACCGAGGACCGCGCCGTCGAGCGCCGTACGCGCGTCGCGCACGGCGTGGTCACGCGTTCGCTGTTCTACGCCGGCGAGCAGGCCGGGCTCAGCGACGCGATGGTGCTCAAGCTCGCCAACGCCTTCGGCTACGACATCGACTTCGCGCAGGACCTGCGCGAAGGCGACAGCTTCAGCGTGATCTACGACGACGTCTACCGCGAGGGCGAGCACCTGCGCGACGGCGACATCATCGCGGCGACCTTCATCAACCAGGGCAAGCGCTACACCGCGGTGCGCTACACCAACGCCTCCGGCGAGACGCTGTTCTACAACGAAGCCGGCCGCCCGCTGCGCAAGTCGTTCCTGCGCACGCCGGTCGAGTTCACGCGCATCTCGTCGGTGTTCTCCACCGGCCGCATGCACCCGGTGCTCGGCTACATGCGCGCGCACAAGGGCGTCGACTACGCCGCGCCGACCGGCACGCCGATTCGCGCCGCCGGCAACGGCAAGATCACCTTCCGCGGCTGGAGCTCGGGCTACGGCAACTTCATCACGATCCAGCACAACAGCACGATCACGACCGCCTACGGCCACATGTCGCGCTTCGCCAACGTGAAGGTCGGCCAGAACGTCAGCCAGGGCCAGACCATCGGCTACGTCGGCATGACGGGCCTGGCGACCGGCCCGCACCTGCACTACGAATTCCGCGTCAGCGGCCAGCACCGCAACCCGCTGACCGTGACCCTGCCGATCGAGGAAGCGCTGCCGGCGGCCCAGCTCGCGCAGTTCAAGCTGAAGACCGCGCCGATGCTGGCCCGGCTGAAGACGATCGACGGCCTGCAGTACGCCCGCGCCGGCAACTGAGCCGCGCGTGGCGCCGGCATCCTGGCTCTATCTCGGCCTGATCTCGGGCACCAGCGCCGACGGCATCGACGCCGCGCTGGTCGAGTTCGCCACGCCGCCCGCGGCCGAACCGTTCACCGCCGGCCATTCGGGCAAGGCCAGCTGGCCGCTGCGGATCGTCGCCGCGCGGACCACGCCGTATCCGCAGGACCTGCGCCGGCGCGTGCTCGCGCTGGCCACCTCCGACGCCTCGATTACGCTCGACGACTACGGCCGGCTCGACGTCGAGATCGGCGAATGCTTCGCCGCCGCCGCGAACGCGTTGCTGGATGAAGCCGGCGTGCGCCGGGGCGCCGTCGTGGCGATCGGCTCGCACGGCCAGACCGTGCGCCACCGCGTCGGCGGAGCGCATCCGTTCACCCTGCAGATCGGCGATCCGAGCGTGATCGCCGAACGCACGGGCCTGACCACCGTCACCGACTTCCGCCGCGCCGACGTCGCTGCCGGCGGCCAGGGCGCGCCGCTGCTGCCGTCGCTGCACGCGGCCGCCTTCGCCGACCCGGCCGTGCCGCGCGCGATCCTGAATCTCGGCGGCATCGCCAACCTGACCCTGCTCGAACACGCCCGCCCGGTGATCGGCTTCGACAGCGGCCCGGCCAACTGCCTGCTCGACGCCTGGGCGGAGCGCCATCTGGGCGCGCCGCGCGACGAGAACGGCGCCTGGGCGCGCAGCGGCCGCGTCGACGAGGCGCTGCTGGCCGAGCTGCTGGCCGATCCCTACTTCGCCGCCGCGCCGCCGAAGAGCACCGGCCGCGAGGATTTCAACCTCGCCTGGCTCGATGCGCGCCTGCCGTCGCGATGCGCTCCCGCCGACGTGCAGGCGACCCTGCTCGCGCTGAGCGCGCGCAGCATCGCCGACGCGTTGCGCGCACACGCGCCGGCCACGCGCGAGGTCTACGCCTGCGGCGGCGGCGTGCACAACGCGGCGCTGATGGAGGCGCTGCGCGCGCAGCTGCCGCGCCTGCGCGTCGACAGCACCGCGGCACTGGGCCTCGACCCGGACTACGTCGAAGCCGTCGGCTTCGCCTGGCTCGCGCGCGAGCGCCTCGACGGCGATCCGGGCAACCTGCCCAGCGTCACCGGCGCACGCGGGCCGCGGCGGCTCGGCGCGATCTATCCGGCCGGCGGCGACGGCGCGCTATCGCGCCCGATGTCGCGATAGCGCGGCCACAGCAGGATGAGCAGCAGCGTCGCCGGGATCAGCGCGAGCACCGTGATCACGAAGTAGGCGCCGTAGCCGACCGACATCGCAATGCCACCGGCGAAGATGCCGAGCAGCTTGCCCGGCAGGTTCACCAGCGAACTCAGCAGCGCGTACTGCGCCGCGGTGTGCTGGCGATTGACCAGAGCGGACAGGAACGCGACCGTCGGCGGCCCGAGCATGCCCAGCGTGAAGTTCTCGGCGGAGATCACCGCCGTCAGCACCAGCAGATTGCCCTGGTGCGCGATCAGGAACAGATAGAACAGATTGCTGCACCCGCAGAGCAGGATCGTCGCGCACAACGGCCGCCAGGCGCCCCAGCGCAACACCATCGCGCCGCCGACGAAGGCGCCGAGGATGCCGATCCAGACGCCATAGAACTTGGTGACCAGGCCGATCTCGGTATTGGAGAAGCCCATGTCGCGATAGAACGGGCTCATGATGCCGCCGATCGTGGCCTGCTCCGGAATCTTGAACGTGAGCAGGAAGGCCAGGGTCAGCAGCGCCAATGGGGCGCCGAAGCGGCGGAAGAAGTCCGCCAGCGGATCGACGATGCTGATGCGCATCGCGTTTCGCCAGCCTTGCGGGTATGCGCGCTCGACGACGGGCTCGCGCGCGACGAAGACGGCCAGGATCGGAATCGCCATGGCCGCCGCCATCAGCAAGTAGACGGCGCGCCAGGGGATGTGGTCGGCCAGCATCGCGGCGAACGCGAAGCTGACCATCAGACCGAGGCGGTATCCGAGCGAATAGGTCGCCACCAGCGCGCCTTGTTGTTCGACCGAGGCGATTTCGATGCGGTACGCGTCGACGGCGATGTCCTGGGTCGCGCCGAACACGGCGACGGCGAGCGTTGCGACGATGAACGTGGGCAGGTTCTGCGGCGTCAGCGCCGCCATCGCGAGCAGTCCGGCGACCACGCCCAGCTGGGCGAAGACCAGCCAGCCGCGGCGCAGCCCCAGGTGCGCGAAACCGGGCAGCTTGAAGTGGTCGAGCAGCGGTGCCCAGAGGAACTTGAACGCGTAGGCGAGGCCGGCGCTGGCGATCATCGTGATCGACTTCAGCTCGATGCCGGCGTCCTTGAGCCACAGCGCGAGCGTGCCGGCAACGAGCAGGAACGGCAGGCCGGAACCGAAGCCGAAGAACAGCATCGTCCACGCAGCCGGCTGCGCAAACGCCTTCCAGACCGAAGGCTTGTTCTTCGCCGCCTCGCTCACGTGGCGTATTCGACCAGATACGGCGCGTGGTCGGAAAAGCGCGGCGCCGGCGTGATCGCGCACTTGCGCGGACGCAGGCCCGGCGTGGCGAACTGGTAGTCGATGCGCCATCCGACGTTGTTCGCGCGCGCCGCGCCGCGGTTGCTCCACCAGGTGTAGTCCTGTCCCTGCGGGTGCAGCGCGCGATAGGTGTCGATCCAGCCGCGCGCGGCCGGCGGCGTGCCATCGCTGCCGCCGTCGTCGGCGAGCTGCGCGTTCAGCCAGGCGCGCTCGGGCGGCAGGCAGCCGGAGTTCTTCTGGTTGGAGGACCAGTTCTTGATGTCCAGGCGGCTGCGCACGATGTTCCAGTCGCCGCACAGCACGTACTCGCGGTCGCTGGCCAGCCATTCGTCGAGGACGGGCTTGAGCCACTCCATGACCTTGAACTTGAAGCCCTGCCGCTCCTCGCCGGAGGAGCCGGACGGAATGTAGAACGAGACCACGCTGAGCTTGCCGTAGCGCGCCTCGATGTAGCGCCCCTCGTCGTCGAACGGCGCCCAGCCCAGGCCGGTGCGCACCTCGTCCGGCTCGCGCCGGGAATAGATGGCGACGCCCGAATAGCCCTTCTTGGTCGTCGCGTCGCGGTAGAAGCAGTGATGACCGTCCGGACGGAACATCGGATCGGTCAGCTGGTCCTCCTGCGACTTGGTTTCCTGCAGGCAGACCACGTCGGCCTTCTGCTCGCGCAGCCAGTCGAAGAAGCCCTTGTTCGCGGCGGAGCGGACGCCGTTGGCGTTGAAGGAGATGATTCGCATGAAGGGCTGAGGGCTGAGGGCTGAGGGCCTAGCGTGCCCCGCTCGCGACGTCAGTGGCAATAGCTGACGATTCCAGGCAACGAACTGCCGCGAGTCCGCCTACACTGGCAGACCTCAGCCCTCAGCCCTCAGCCCTCATGCTTTCGAGCCAACGCGCCTTCCTCGACCTCGCCGTCGCCCGCAACGTACTGCGCTTCGGCGAGTTCACGCTGAAGTCCGGCCGCGTGAGCCCGTACTTCTTCAATGCCGGGCTGTTCGATTCCGGCAGCGCCCTGGCCACGCTCGGCCGCGCCTACGCCGATGCGGTCGCACGCTCGGGGCTCGAGTTCGACATGCTGTTCGGGCCGGCCTACAAGGGCATCGTGCTCGCCGCGGTGACGGCGGCGGCGCTGGCCGAGCATCACGGCCGCGACCTGCCGTTCGCCTACAACCGCAAGGAGGCCAAGGACCACGGCGAAGGCGGCGTGCTGGTCGGCGCCCCGCTGCAGGGCCGCGTGCTGATCGTCGACGACGTCATCACGGCCGGAACCGCGATCCGCGAATCGCTGGCGCTGATCCGCGCGGCGGGAGCCGTCCCGGCCGGCGTGCTGATCGCGCTGGACCGCGAGGAGCGCGGCCAGGGCAGTCTGTCGGCGACGCAGGAACTCAGCGCCGAGCACGGCATTCCGACGTTCGCCATCGCGCGCCTGAACGATCTGCTCGCCTACGTCGGCGACCGCCCGGAACTGGCCGCTCATCGGCAGAAACTGGCCGACTACCGCGCCCGCTACGGAGTTTGAACCAGCCCGCACCGCTTCGCCGCCCGCCTCGCCTATACTGGCCCGCGGAGGGTGCCTGCATGCTTGGTGGATCGTCGCGTCTGATCGTCTGTACGCTCGCGCTCGCCTGTGCCGGCGCCGCGGCCGTCGAGAAAACCGGCCGCAACCAGTACAAGTGGCGCGACGCCGGCGGCGCGCTGCACTATTCCGACGCCTTGCCGCCCGAGGCCGCGCAGTTCGGCTACGAAGTCGTCAACGGCCAGGGTGTGGTGATCCGGCGCGTCGAACGCGCCAAGACCACCGAGGAAAAAGCCGCCGCCAAGGCCGAACTGGCCAAGGCCCAGGCGCTGCGCGAGGAAGCCGACACGCGCGCCCGCAGCGACGCCCAGCTGCTCTCGGCCTATCCGACCCAGAGCGATCTCGAACGCGCGCAGCACCAGAAGCTCGACCTGGTCGACCAGCAGGTCAACGCCGCGCGCATCAGCCTGCGCAGCCAGGAACAGGCGCTGACCGACCAGCTCGCGCACGCGGCCGAGGTCGAGCGCAACGGCAAGACCCTGCCCGAGGCGCAGGCCACGCAGATCGCGCAGACGCAGAAACAGGTCGACGCGCAGCGCGCCGCCCTCGCCCGCCGCGAAAGCGAACGCGCCGCGGCGGCGGAGAGGTTCGCGGCCGAGGCCGCGCGCTATCGCGAGCTCAAGGCCAAGCTCGCGCAACGCTCGCCGGGGCAGTGAACTAGGAAGGGGCCCGCTGCGGCGTCGTGTCCACCGGCGCCGGCATCCGTCAAGAGCCGTCGCCAGCGAAAAGCGATCTCTCGCACAGACGCAGAGAGAAAGAGCTTTTTTCTCCGCGCCTGTGCGTCTGCGCGGGAAAATCTTCTTCGCCTTCCTCAGAACGGCATCGGCAGCGCCGGATCCAGCGCCTTCAGCTGCGCGCGGAACAGGTCCTGGATCCGCGCCAGCGCCGCCGAATTGTCGGCGTCGAAGCGCAGCACCAGCACCGGCGTGGTGTTCGACGCGCGCACCAGACCCCAGCCGTCCGGCCAGTCGGCGCGCAGCCCGTCGATGGTGGTCAGGCGCGCGCCGTCGAACCTGGCCTGCTCGCGGAACGCCTCGATGAAGCGGTAGTGCTCGCCTTCGCGCATCGGGATCTTCAGTTCCGGCGTCGAGACGCCCTTCGGCAGCGTGTCGAAGATCTGCTGCGGCGTGCGCCCTTCCGGGTCCGCGGCGAGGATCTCCATCAGCCGCGCGGCGGCGTAGATGCCGTCGTCGAAGCCGTACCAGCGCTCGCCGAAGAAGAAGTGGCCGCTCATCTCGCCGGCCATCGCCGCGTCGGTCTCGCGCATCTTCGACTTGATCAGCGAATGCCCGGTGCGCCACATCAGCGGGCTGCCGCCGTGCTGCAGGATCACCGGCTGCAGATGGCCGGTGCACTTGACGTCGTAGATGATCGTCGCGCCGGGGTTGCGGGTCAGGATGTCGATCGCGAACAGCATCAGCAGGCGGTCCGGGAAGATCACCTCGCCGCTGGGCGTGACCACACCGAGGCGGTCGCCATCGCCGTCGAAGGCCAGACCGAGATCGGCCTTCTCGTGCTTCACGACGGTGATCAGGTCCTCGAGGTTGTGCAGGTCGGACGGATCGGGATGGTGGTTGGGGAAGGTGCCGTCGACGTCGCAGTACAGCGAAATGACCTCGCAGCCGATGCTCTCCAGCACCGCCGGCGCGAACGCGCCGGGAATGCCGTTGCCGCAGTCGACCACGACCTTCAGGCGACGCTCGGTCTGCACGTCGTCGCCGATGCGGCGGATGTAGTCCGCGCCGACGTCGATCGCCTGCAGGCCGCCGTGCCCATCGACGAGGCGGTTCTCGACGATGCGTGCGTGCAGATCCCTGATCGCGCCCTCGGACAGCGTTTCGCCGCCGAGCACGATCTTGAAGCCGTTGTAGTCCGGCGGATTGTGGCTGCCGGTCACCGAGATGCCCGAGCCGGTGTGCAGGTGATAGTTGGCGAAGTACGTCACCGGCGTCGGTGCGGCGCCGATGTCGATCACGTCCATGCCGGTCGAGCGCAGGCCGTCGATCAGGGCGCGCACCAGTTCGGGTCCGGACAGGCGTCCGTCGCGGCCGACCACGATTTCCTTCAGCCCGCGCTCGCGCGCCTCGCTGCCGACCGCGCGGCCGATCAGGCGCGCCACGTCGTAGGTGAGACCCTGGCCGACCACGCCGCGGATGTCGTAGGCGCGGAACATGCTCGCGTCGACGTGGACCGGCTCGTTCGACGCCGGTGCGGCCGGTTTCGCCGCCGCGGACTTCGCCGCGGGCTCGGGTTGCTGCTGGATCGCTTCGACCAACGTGATCTCCTGGATTTTGGCTTGGGATGGACGTTGCAGCATGGCCACGGCGCGCTGAACGCCGACCTGCCGCAGCCACAACGCGAAGCCGCCGCCGAGCAGGCTGAGCAGGGTCAGCACCGACAGCAACGCCACGCTTCGCGGCACGACGATGAAATAGGCCGGCTCCGCCTTGCCCACGCGCAGGCTCGAGCCCGGCACCGGCACGCCGAGGTCTTCGCTCGGCACGGCGCGGCCGGCGCCGACGCTGGCGATCTGCAGATCGCCGCGCCCGTCGCCCTGCCGCAACTGCAGCTGCGCGCCGTCGATCGAGGCGGCGTTGAACGTGTCGAGGATCGGCGCGAACGGCAGCTCGACCACCGCGTACGCGCGCAACCGCCCGCCCGCCGCGGCCGGCTGCGCCATCATCAGGCGCTGCACCTTGTCCGCATCGGTGCGCATTTCCGCCGGCGGATGCTCCGGATGCATGCGCGCCTGCATCAGCGCGGCCGCCTTGGCGTAGCCGAGCGTCTTGAGGTCGCCGGCGAGCACTTCGTCGAGGTTCGGGCTGAAGAACTGCGCGTCACTCGCCTCCGGCAGCGCTTCCTTGAGAGCAGCTGCGGCCGCCGCATGGTCGAGCGCGCCGTCGCCGGCCAGCACCTGCTGCACGGACGGCGAGGCGAGCGCCGCGCGTACGCGCTCGGTGGTCTGGCGGATCTGCTTGGCCAGCGCGTCGACGGTCGTCGCGCGTACGCGGTCGGCCTGCTCGGCGCCGCTGTCCGCGCGCCAGACCAGCCACGTCTGCCAGGCCAGGAACAGGCCTGCCGCCAGCAGCACGGTCGCCAGCGCCAGCGACAGCAGCGAACGCCAGTCCACGCTCAATCCCGGTCGTGCCGCGTTCGCTTCATCCATCGACCGCCCCCTTTTTGGTTCGCGAAACCGGACTTGCCCTCCGCCGGCCGGGCAGCGGCGGCGTTTCCCGCGCGTGCCTTCAGTGCCTGCCGGAGCTGCCGAAACCGCCGGCGCCGCGCTCGCTCGGCGCGAACTCGTCGACGATCTCGAAAGCGGCGCGCACCACCGGCAGGATCACCAGCTGCGCGATGCGTTCCCCCGGCGCGATCGTAAACGCGGCGTCGGAACGGTTCCAGCACGAAATCATCAACGGCCCCTGGTAGTCCGCGTCGATCAGGCCGACGAGGTTGCCGAGCACGATGCCGTGCTTGTGGCCGAGGCCGGAGCGCGGCAGCACCACCGCGCAGAAATCCGCATCGCCGATGTGGATCGCGATGCCGCTGGGGATCAGCGCGCTGGCGCCGGCGTCCAGCTGCAGCGGCGCGTCGAGCATCGCGCGCAGGTCGACGCCGGCCGATGCCGGCGTGGCGCGCTCGGGCAGCGGGAATTCGCGGCCGATACGCGGGTCGAGGATCTTCAGCTCGACCTTCATCGCGCCGCGTCCTTGGCGCCGCGGCGTTCGGCGATGCGCGCGACCAGCGCGCGCGCCAACTCGCGCTTGTCGGCCTGTGCGAGCTCCTCGCGCCCGTCCGGCCAGAGCAGCAGCAAGGCGTTGTCGTCGCGCTCGAAGCCGCAGTCGGCGCCGACGCGGTTCGCCGCGATCATGTCCAGCCGCTTGCGCTCGAGCTTGGCGCGCGCGTACGCCTCGACGTTCTCGGTCTCGGCGGCGAAGCCGACCACGAACGGCCGCTGCGGCAGCGCGGCGACTTCGGCGAGGATGTCGGGATTCTGCACCAGGGCGAGTTCGAGCCCGCCGTCGCCGGATTTCTTCAGCTTCTGCGGCGCCACCGCCGACGGGCGGAAGTCGCCGACCGCCGCGGCGGAGACGAACACGTCGTGCCGCGGCGCCTGCGCCAGCACCGCGTCGCGCATCTCGCGCGCGCTGCGCACGTCGATGCGCTCCACGCCGGCCGGCGTGGCCAGCGCGACGGGGCCGGCGACCAGGGTCACCTGCGCGCCTTCGCGCGCGGCCGCCTCGGCGACGGCGAAGCCCATGCGGCCGGAGCTGCGGTTGCCGATGAAGCGCACCGGGTCGATGTCCTCGAAGGTCGGTCCGGCGCTGACCAGGAACTTCAGCCCGGCCAGCGTGCGCGGCGCGCGCGAAGCGGCCAGCCGCGCGACGAGCTCCGGCGGCTCGAGCAGCCGGCCGGGTCCGGATTCGGGTTCGGCCATCGGCCCTTCCGCCGGACCGAGGATCGCCACGCCGCGCTCGCGCAGGACGGCGACGTTGGCCTGGGTGGCGGCGTGCGCCCACATGTGCAGGTTCATCGCCGGCGCGATCGACAGCGGCGCCGTGGTCGCCAGGCACAGCGTGGTCAGCAGGTCGTCGGCGGCGCCGTGGGCCAGGCGCGCGATTACGTCCGCCGAGGCCGGCGCGATCAGCACCTCGTCGGCCCAGCGCGCCAGCTCGATGTGGCCCATCGCCGCCTCGGCGGAGTCGTCCCACAGGCTGCTGCGGACCGGGTTGCCGGACAGGGCCTGGAACGTCAGCGCGGTGACGAAGCGCGCCGCGTTCTCGGTCAGCACCACGCGCACCTCGGCGCCGGCGTCGCGCAGCCGGCGCACGGTCTCGGCGCCCTTGTACGCGGCGATGCCGCCGGAGACGCCGAGCAGCACGCGTACGCCGGCGAGGGAGGGACGATTCATGTAGGAAACCGCGGACAGGACACGAAGCGGCTAGCTTACTGAAATTCGCGCCGATCGCCGCTGCGGTGCCGCCGGGCCGTGGCTATCCTGCCTCGCAACGCGGTCATTTCGACATGCCTTCCGGTTCGCTGCGCCCGCCCGCGAGGCGCACGGCACCGAGGCGAAGTCCGCGCCCTTCCACTGCCGGCTTTCCCATGACCATTCGTGATTGGCCATCCGCCGAACGCCCACGCGAAAAACTGCTCGCCCGCGGCGCCACGGCGCTGTCGGACGCCGAACTGCTCGCCGTCTTCCTCGGCTCCGGAAGCCACGGGCGCAACGCCATCGAGCTCGGCCGCGACCTGCTCTGCGACGCCGGCGGGCTGCGGCCGCTGCTGGACATGCATCCCAAGCCGGACATCGGCACCGTCGCCTGGTGCCGGCTGCAGGGTGCGCTCGAAGTCGGCCGGCGCTACCTCGACGCCGACCTGCGCGAACGCGAGACCCTGCACGACCCGATCGCCAGCGCGCGCTACCTGAAGTCGCGCCTGGCCGGCTACCCGTACGAGGTGTTCGGCTGCCTGTTCCTCGACGCGCGCCATCGCGTGATCACGTTCGAGGAGCTGTTCCGCGGCTCGATCGTCGGCACCCACGTACATCCGCGCGAGGTCGTCCGACGCTGCATTGCGCACAACGCGGCGGCTGCGATCCTCGCCCACAACCATCCGTCCGGCGTGGCCGAGCCGAGTGCCGAAGATATCGCCATCACGACCCGTCTGCGCGAAGCGCTCGATCTCATCGACGTACGCCTGCTCGACCACTTCGTGATCGGCGACGGCGTGCCGACTTCGCTGGCGCAGCGCGGATGGCTGTAGCGTGCCTCACGCCATGAAGCCGAGGTCGCGGCGGTCGAACGCGCGCAGGTTCGGGAACACGAGGTCGAGCGCGTCGTCGGGCACGCCGAACCAGCGTCCGAGCGTCGCACCGTACTGGTCGACCGCCACGCGCGGGATCAGGTTGCCGTCGCCGGCGATGTCCTGGCTGTCCGGCGACAGGTCCGGCACCGCGCCGAACACGCGCCGCCCGCGCACCGCGCCGCCGAGCACGAACAGGTGGTTGCCCCAGCCGTGGTCGGAGCCGTCGCCGTTGCTGGTCAGCGAGCGGCCGAACTCGGTCGCGGCGAACGTCGTCACGTCGGACTCGACGCCGAGCTCGACGCTGGCGGCGTGAAACGCCTTCACCGCGCGCGACAGGCCCGCCAGCAGCTGCGGCTGGTCGGCCATCTGCGCGTCGTGCGTGTCGAATCCGCCGAGCGAACAGAAGAAGATCTGCCGGCGCAGGCCGAGCGCCTGGCGCACCGAGATCAGCTCCGCCGCGCGCCGCAGCTGGCTGCCGAGCGCGAACGCGAAGCGATCGGCCGCCGGCGCACCGACGGCCGGCGGCTCGGGAAAGGCGGTCGTCAGCGGCGGCGCACCGGCGAGCGCGTCGGCCAGCACGCGGTAGTCCTCGACCGCACCGAGCAGGCGGCGGCGATAGCTTTCCACCAGCAGGTTCGGATGCGACTGCGCGAGCTGCGCCTCGACCTCGCCGACCGCGCTCGGATCGAGGTCGGCCTCGATCGAGCCGATCGCGCCGACGTCGACCGACAGCGCATCCGTCCGGCGGCCGGCCTGGAACGGATTGCTGCCGGCCAGCGACAGGTTCATCGCCAGCGCCGCGGCAGGATTGGCGACGTCGTGCAGCAGGTCGGCGATGCGCCCGCCCCAGCCGCTCGCCGGCGTCGTGTCGACCGCCGAACGCGCCTCCAGCGACTGCCAGAACGCCTGCTGGTCGTTGTGCGAGAACAGCTGCGGCGGCAGGCGCGCGGTGCGCTCGTCGTACTGCCGGCGCGACACCGGTTCGAGCAGCGCGCCGACGTTGGCCAGCAGCGCGAGCCTGCCGCCCTCGAACAGTCCCTGCAGCTCGGCCAGCGCCGGATGCAGGCCGAGCGCGAAGCCCGGCCCCTCGAGCGGCGCGATCGGCAGCAGTGCCTCGCGCGGCAAGGTCATGCCGCGCCGGCGCGCAGCGTACGCGGCGTACTCGGTCTGCGAGCGCGGCACGAGCAGGTTGTGGCCATCGTTGCCGCCGAGCAGGAACACGCACACCAGCGCCTTGAAGTCGCTGCCCGCCGGCGCCGACTGCGCCCAGGCCGCATTGAGCAGGGAAAGGCTGGCGGGCGCTGCGAAGAACGCCGAGCCGCCGGCCAGCGCGGCCAGGCTGCGGCGCAGGAAGCCGCGACGCGAATGCGGGCAGGATCGTGAATTCATGGCAAGCCCTCAGCGCTGCACGGCGTATTCGGCCGACGTGGTGATCAGGTAGAGCACGTTCTGCACGCGCCGCCGCGTGTCCGCCGCCGGGATCGACAGCAGGCGCGCATGGATGCGCTGGCGCAGCGAGGCGGACATCTGGCCGCCGAGCAGCAGGTCGTCGCAGCGGTCGAGCAGCGCGTCGAGCGCGCCGGGCGGCGCCTCCACTCCGCCCGCGGCCGGGCGGATCGCCGCTTCCCAGCGGTCGAGCCGGATCACCCGCACGCGCGGATCGAGTTCGTCCATCGGTCCGCCGAGCCAGCCCCAGTAGATGCGGCCCGACAGGTCGTTGGTCATGTGGATGGCGAAGTTCGCGCTGATCGCCTGCATTTCCGGCGCGACCATGCCGGCCGTCAGCGGCGGTCCGGGCGCGTGGTCGGGAGCGAAGAAGTTGAACACCGACGGCGACAGCAGCGCGGCCTGGTTGTAGCGCTCCTGGATGTTGAGGTCGTCGTACATCAGCTCGTCGTTCTTCCAGGTCACCTCGAACGCGCGCCACAGCTGGGTCAGGCGCAGCAGCGGCTCGCG
The DNA here is from genome assembly GCF_042652785.1 of Dokdonella ginsengisoli. NCBI lineage: Bacteria > Pseudomonadati > Pseudomonadota > Gammaproteobacteria > Lysobacterales > Rhodanobacteraceae > Dokdonella > Dokdonella ginsengisoli. The sequence continues at coordinate 53,273 of NZ_JBHSHD010000002.1, forward strand.
CACCTTGCCGAACGTCGCCGGCGCCGTGCGATGCCCCTCGCGCGCCTCCGCATCGAGCAGGATCGCCCGCACCGTCGCGGCGAGATCGCCGCGCACGCCGGCGCCGTTGTCCTCGAACGCGGCGGCCACGCGCGCGACGTAGGCCGGCGACGGATTGCTGGTGACCAGGCGCTGGATCAGCTGCCGGCCGACGAACGGCGCCACGTTCGGGTGCTCGAACAGCACGTCCAGCGCCGCCTCCAGCTCGGGCCGCGCGTCGCGGCCGGCGGGCAGCACCGCGCCGTCGAGCAGACGCTTCTCGCCGCGGTCGTGATAGGCCTCGAACGGCACCATCTCGTGCTCGGTGCTGCAGGTGAAGTTCTCCTGCTCGAACGGATCGTCCGGGCATTGCTGGCCCGGCCCGCAGTGGCAGGCCCAGCCGGTGAACACGCGCGCGAACCCGCGCACCACGTCGCCGTCGTAGGTCGGCACCGTGGCGCCGTCGGCCAGGACCGGCGTGCCGTCGCGGTTCAGCCTGACCAGGCCGATCGAGAACAGCTGCATGACCTCGCGCGCGTAGTTCTCGTCGGCCTGGATGTTGGCCGCCGCATCCGGCTTGCGGTTGCGGTACATGCTGAGGTAGCGCCCCATCGCCGGGCTCAGCGTGACGTCCTCGAGCAGCTGGCGGTAGTTGCCGAACGCGTTGCGCAGCAGGATGTCGTAGTAGGCGCCGAGCGCGAGGCCGTCGTTGCCGAGCGCATTGCCGCGTTCGGAGACGACCAGGATCTCGCTCAGCGCGAACGCGACGCGCTGGCGCAACTGGTCCCGGCCGCCGAGCGCGTTGACGAACCAGGCTGCGCACAAGCGCGCGAACGGCAGCGGCTGCAACGGATCGGTGACGCCCTCGGCGCGGCGCATGTGCGGCAGCACGTAGCCCGGCGGCTGCTGCATCTGACGGTCGAGCCAGGCACCGTAGCCGCTGCCCGCGAGCGCGGCGAGGTCGGCTTCGGAGGCGCCGAACGTGGCCTGCGCCAGGAAGCGGCTCGCCTCGGCGCGATCGGGCGGCGCGTCGGGAGGAATCTCGAAGCCGTTGGCGAAGATCGTGTCGTTCGCGGCCGCGGCCGGCGAGGAAAGACCCAGCGCGAGCGCGCCGGTGATTGCGAGCGTGCGAAGTCCCATCGAGCGTTCCCCTGTTCCGTCGTCCAGGAGAACGGAACGGGGCGTCGATTCCTATCAGGGGACCGGCACTCGCCGCGAAGGCGTGGCGGCGGCGGTGTGCGATGGCGGCGGGAGATCGGTGCGTCCCTGCACCCGGGCGCCGTGCGCATCCCGCACGCCACCATCTCTCCACCGTTCGCGTCGCCGCGCGGGGTGAACTCTAGGCACCGAATGCGACAGGTCGGTGACGGCGCCCGTACGAAAAAAAGAAGGGCGCGGCTTTCGCCGCGCCCTTCCGCAATTGCTGCAGCAGATCAGCGCTGGATGAAGTGCGTCCAGCCGATCGTCCAGTCGTCGTTGCCGTCGCGGAACGCGCCGATGTACGGAGCGGCGGTGAAGAAGCCGTCCTCGTCGATCAGGCGGCCGCCCGAGGTCAGCGGCGAACCCGCCGCCGGCAGGAAACCGGACAGGCCCGGATCGCCGGTCTCGTTGCCTTCGCCTGCGTCGAACAGCGCCTGCGCCTTGCCGGCCGTGGTGCCGCTGCTGCCGTCGGCGACCGCGACCGTGCAGTTCAGCCAGGTGTGGTCGAGCGTCAGGTCCGGACCGCCGATCAGCGCATCCGTCGCCGCGTGGTCGACGTACAGGCAGGCCTTGCCGGACTTGTTGAAGCCGCTGACCAGGATGTTGCTCAGGTGGCCGCCGGTGCCTTCCTTCAGGTGCAGGCCGTTGCCCCCGCCGCTGCCGTTGCCGATCAGGGTCACGTTCGACCAGCTCGGGATCGCGCGCGGCGAGGCGTCGTTGTTGTCGGCCTGGTTGGACGACTCGAAGCCGTTGTCGTTGCCCAGCGCCAGCGATTCGTCGGCCCACTTGACGTAGGCGAACTGCACCTTGCCGCTCCAGCCTTCGTCCCAGTCGAAGCCGTCGTCGCCGCCTTCGTAGGAGACCAGGTACTTGGCGTTGACCGTGCCGCCGAACCACTCGAAGCCGTCGTCCTTGCCGCGATAGGACTGCAGGTGCTCGAGCACGGTGCCGTCGCCGACCGCCTGGAAGGTGAACGCGTTGACTTCGCGGCCTTCGGTGAAGATGTAGCCGGCGTAGCGCGACTGCACGTAGCGCAGGCTGCCCGAGCTGTCGTGCGGGTTGTCGCCGCCGTAGCGCAGCGTGCTGTCGAATTCGCTGCGGCAGTCGAACGGCGCGGCGATGCACTTGTTGTCCGGCGCGTTGCCCGACAGCACGATGCCGCCCCAGTCGCCCGGCGCCGGCGTCTGGCCGGTGTGGCCGTCACGCGGGCTGGTGAAGACGATCGGCGCGTACGGCGTGCCGTTGGCGACCAGCTTGGAGCCCGGATTGACGTACAGGTAGTCGGCGCTGTTGCCGCTGCCGGTGATCAGCGTGCCCGGCTCGATCGTCACGGTCGCGCTGTTGGCGTTGTCGCCGCCGACGGTGACCAGGCCTTCGAGCTCCCAGGTGGTGTCGTTGGTCAGGGTCAGGTCGCGCGTGATGGCGCCGGTCAGCACGCAGGTGCGCGGCGCGGCGCCGGCGGTGGTGCCGGCCGGGCAGGCGGTGAACTTCTTCTTGTAGGTGCAGCTCGAGCCCTTCGGCGAGGCGACGTCCTGCAGCGCGTTGAGCGTGTAGGAAATCGGCTGGTAGCCCGAATCGGCGGCCGGCGTGATCGACAGGGTCGCCTCGCCGCAGCTGGCGAACTCGATCGTCGCGCTGCCCAGGACCTTGCGCGTCGGATTTTCGGTCGGCGCGCCGTTGAAGGTGCCGCCCGCGTATTCGTACAGGTCGGTGGTGGTGCTGTACTCGAACTCGCCCAGCGCCGGCGTGGCCGACACCCACAGCGGCTTGCCGTCGTTGTCGTACAGGTAGCCGGCGATGTACAGCACGCGGGTGCCGTCCGGATTGGAGATCACGTCGAACACCCAGCCGCGCGAGGCGCCGTGCGCGTTGGAGATGTCGCCCCAGGCGCCGTCGAAGGCGTCCGACAGGCGCAGGGCGGCATGCGCCTGACCGGCGGCGAGCGAAGCGGCGATGATTCCGCCGAGCAGAAGCTTGTTGCACAGAGATTTCATGAAATTCCCCGGTGATTGAACAGTTCGGAGTACGAAATTCGGAGTACGGAAACCCGGCGGCGCCCGGCGCCGACCACCCCTCGTCAGCGTATGGGTGGCATGTGACGGTCGGATCGCACGCAGATGACAGTCATGCGACCCGCCGGCGTCACTGCTTGCGTAGCTCCGGCCGCCATTCCAGGCTCAGCAGCATTTCGCGGCCGCGCCGGTAGGCGCGCGTGGACAGCCCGCCCTGCGTGTAGTCGACCTTCGGATCGAGCAGGTTGCGCAGGCGCAGCGTCCAGCGCCAGTCGTCGGCGAAGCGCTGGCGGAACTGGAAGTCCAGCGCGTCGAACGCTTCCTCGTAGATGTCCGGCTGTCCCTGCACGCCGACCTGCGAGATGCGCCGGCCGGAACGGTTGAACAGCAGCGTCGCCTCGATGCCGCGGTCCTCGTTGAGATAGCCGAACTGGGTGTTGACGATGTAGGGCGACTGGCCCTGCATCGGCCGCGACAGGTTGGTCTGGTAGCTCGCGCTGGCCGGGTCGAGGGCGACGTTGGACTTGATCCGCGCGTAGTTGAAGCCGACGTAGAAGTCGGCCAGGTCCACGCCCTTCAGCCAGCGCTCGCCGACGAAGCCGAGCCCCTTGTGCAGCTCGAGCTCGAGGCCGTAGTTGTGCGCGCTGCGCGCGTTGGCGAAGCTGAGCAGAGGCGAGGAGCCGGGCAGGCGCAGGCGCTCGATCGGATCGCTGAACTTCTTGTCGAACGCGCCGACCGACAGGCTGTCGGTGTCGGAGAAGTAGTACTCCCAGCGCAGGTCCAGGTTGCGGATGCGCGTGGTCTTCAGATCCGGGTTGCCGAGCGTGTCGATGTCCAGTTCCGGATCGGTGAACGGCGCGCGCGACAGCTCGCGGAAATCCGGCCGCGACAGCGTGCGGCTGAAGCCGAAGCGCAGCTGCGCGTTCTCGCTGTAGATCCAGGTGAACGCCGCCGACGGCAGCCAGTTCGTGCTGTCGTCCTTGGCGACCACCGGCGGCGCGTGCTCGTTGACGATGCTGAAGGTGGTGACGTTCTGCGAATTGCTCTCGCGCCGCACGCCGAGCGCGAGGCGGTACCTGCCCTGCCAGTTGAAGTCGGCGTCGACGAAGCCGGCGTTGATCGTCTGCTCGGCGCGGTAGTTGTCGGTCGCGCGCGTGGTCTCGCGCAGCACGAAGCCGTCGGGCCGGATGTTGCCGGGCGAGAGGATGTCGCCGATCGGCCGCAGGTACAGGTCCGGATCGTTCACCAGCAGCGGCGAGTTCGGCGCCAGCTGGAAGGTGAACGTGCGGATCGCCGCGTCGCGGTCGCGCGTGGTGCGTTCGCCGCCGGCGGCGAGCTTGAGCGTCGTGCCGTCGCCGAAATCCATCGGCAGCGTGGCCTTCAGGCCGAAATCGTTCTGCTTGTCGCCCAGCTCGCCGAAGGTCGTGGAGTTGGAATCCGAGCGCCGCGAGAATTCGAGCACGTCCGCGCCGGCGTAGTCGTAGCGGTAGCGGCGCGTGTTCGGCTCGTCGCGTTCGGCCTTGGCCCAGGTGTAGCGCCAGTCGATCTCCAGGTCGCGCGCGGCCGGGAACGCGTGGTGGCCGCTCAGCTGCTCGGCGTGCAGCTGGTTCTCGACCCACTTCTGCTCGTAGAAGCGCGAGTCGACGCTGTCGACCGTGCCGTCGCTGATCTTGGCGCGGTCGTCGGTCTGGCGCAGCAGCAGGCTGGTCAGGCCGATGCGGTGGTTCATGCCCAGGTCGAGGCCGACGCCGAGGAAATAGCTCGCGTCGATGCTGCGCTGGGTGTCGTCCACGCTTTGTTTGGCGACCGGATTGAGACCGGAGTTGCTCGCCGCGTAGACGTTGCGCGTCTCTTCGAAGCGGTCCCAGTTCTGGTTGTAGCGCACCGCGCCGATCACGCCCAGGCGCACGTCCTCGGCGACCTGGAAACCGTTGCCGATGCCCAGCGAGAAGCCGCTGTCCGGCCCGATCTTCTTTGGGTAGATGCCGTAGCCGCCGCCGGCCAGGTCGCGGCCGTAGGTGGCCAGCTGCTCCGGGGTCGCGCCGTCCGGGTCGGCGCCCGACTGCGGCCGCAGGTAGCGCCCGCCGGAGATCGCACCGGCCAGCGAACCGGGCATCTCGCGCGCGCCGTCGTCGTAGCCGGTCCAGTCCTCGCCGCCGCCGCGGTAGCGCAGGCCCTTCTCGCCGGTGGTGCCGTCGACGTAGCCGAGCGTGCCCTGCGCGCGGAAGAAGAACCCCTGCGGCACCTCGCGCGTGCGCAGCTGCACCGTACCGCCGCCGAACTCGCCGGGCATGTCGGGCGAGTAGGACTTCTGCACGACCACGCCGTCGAGCAGCTCGTTCGGGAACAGGTCGAGCGGCACCACGCGGCGCGTGTAATCCGGGCTCGGAATCGGCGCGCCGTTGAGCAGCACGCTGGAATAGCGCTCGCCCAGGCCGCGCACGTAGACGTACTTGCCGTCGACCAGGGTCAGTCCGGTCACGCGCTTGAGCGTGGTGGCGACGTCGGAATCGCCGGTGCGCGCGATCTGCTCGGCGCCGATCGCCTCGGTGACCACGCCCGAGCTGCGGCGTTCGTCGAGGTACAGCGTCTGCGATCCGGTGGCGACGCGGCCGTGCACGGTGACGCCGGAAAGCTGGTTCGGCGCGCCGCCGCCGTCGCCGCCCGACGCCGTCGCCTCCGCGGCGACGACGATCTCGGCCAGCGCCGACTTGCCCGCCTCGACCTGGATGCCGTCGCGCAGCGAGGTGCCGTAGCCCTCGGCGTCGACGGCGATGCCGTAGGTGCCCGGCGGCACGTCGATGTGCGCGTCGCCGGCGGCGTCGGTGCTCACCTCGCGCGTCACGTCGCCGCCCGCGGCGGCGCTGCCGAGCAGGCTGATCTTCGCCGCCACGCCCTTGCCGTCGGCCGCGCGCACGCGCACCAGCAGCGGCGCCGCCGTGCGGCCCTGTTCGACACCCTCCGCCGCCGATTGCGCGCGCGGCGCCTCGGTCATGAACAACATCACGGCGACGGCGATCGCCGACAGCCGCAGGCCTCCAGTCATCATGCGTTCCCCACTTCCGTTCGCGGACCCGGGCTGGCCCGGGTCGAGTCAAGCGGACGAACCTAACCGCCGTGTCTTACGACGGGATGACCGGAGCGCGCCGCGGCCGGCGGCGGTCGCAATTGTTTCGCGTCCAAGAGCGCACTTGGCTCTACAATGACGCGTTTTTCGGCCGGTTCCCCGCGTGAAAGAACTCCTTCTCGATTCGCTCCACCATGCCCTGCGCGCGCTCGCCGCCGACGGCACGCTGCCGACGGACGCCGCGCCGGCCTTCGTCGTCGAACGCACCAAGAGCCGCGAGCACGGCGACTTCGCGACCAATCTCGCCCTGCTGCTGGCCAAGGCCGCCGGCAGGAAGCCGCGCGACCTCGCCGCGGCCCTGGTCGCGGCGCTGCCCGCGCACGCGGAGATCGCCAAGGTCGAGATCGCCGGCCCCGGCTTCATCAACTTCTTCCTGAGCCCGGCCGCGTACCAGCGCGAGGTGCGCACCGCGCTGGAGCAGGCGGCGGACTACGGGCGAGGCGCGGCCGGCGGCGGACGCACGGCCGGCGTGGAGTACGTGTCGGCCAATCCGACCGGACCGCTGCACGTCGGCCACGGCCGCGGCGCGGCGATCGGCGACTGCCTGGCCCGCGTGCTGCAGGCCAACGGCTGGCAGGTCAAGCGCGAGTTCTACTACAACGACGCCGGCGCGCAGATCGACAACCTCGCGCTGTCGGTGCAGGCGCGTGCGCACGGCCAGGGCCCCGACGACGCCGGCTGGCCGGCCGACGGCTACCGCGGCGACTACATCAACGACGTCGCGCAGGCCTATCTCGGCCGCGCCAGCGTCGAGGTCGACGGCCAGGCCGTCACCGGCGCCGGCGATCCCGGCGACCTGGACGCGATCCGCCGCTTCGCGGTCGCCTACCTGCGGCGCGAGCAGAACGCCGACCTGGCCGCGTTCGGCGTCGCGTTCGACGTGTATTTCCTCGAGTCCTCGCTGTACGGCGGCGGCCAGGTCGAGCGCACGGTGCACGAGCTGGTCGCGCACGGCCACACCTACGAGGAAGGCGGCGCGCTGTGGCTGCGCACCACCGAGTTCGGCGACGACAAGGACCGCGTGATGCGCAAGTCCGACGGCAGCTACACGTATTTCGTGCCGGACATCGCCTACCACTACAGCAAGTGGCAGCGCGGCTACGAGCGCGCCATCACCGAGCTGGGTTCGGACCACCACGGCACCCTGATGCGCGTGAAGGCCGGCCTGCAGGCGCTCGACGTCGGCATCCCGAAGGGCTGGCCGGAGTACGTGCTGCACCAGATGGTCACGGTCATGCGCAGCGGCGAGGAAGTGAAGCTGTCCAAGCGCGCCGGCAGCTACGTGACCCTGCGCGACCTCATCGACGAAGTCGGCCGCGACGCCACGCGCTGGTTCCTGGCCGCGCGCAAGTCGGACTCGCAGCTGGTGTTCGACATCGACCTGGCGCGCGCGCAGACCAACGACAACCCGGTCTACTACGTGCAGTACGCGCACGCGCGCGTGGCCAGCGTGATGCGCCAGCTCGGCGAGCGCGGCCACGCCTGGGATCGCGCGAACGGCCTGGCCGCGCTCGCGCGCCTGGACGGCGAGGCCGAGCAACTGGTGATGGTCGAGCTGTCGCGCTATGCCGAGGTCGTCGAGGCGGCCGGCGCCAACCTCGAGCCGCACCTGATCGCCAACTACCTGCGCGAACTGGCTGCCGCCTTCCACGGCTGGTACAACTCCAGCCAGTTCATCGTCGACGACGCCGACCTGCGCGACGCGCGGCTGGCGCTCGCCAACGCGGTGCGCCAGGTGCTGGCGAACGGACTCGACCTGTTGGGCGTCTCGGCGCCGGAGAGCATGTAATGGCTGCGAAGAAGAACGGTCGCCAGGCGACGCGCGGCGGCAACGGCGCGCAGAAGCCGGCTTGGCTGTGGGTGCTGGTCGGCATGCTGCTCGGCATCGGCCTGATGCTGGTCGTGCTCGGCAAGGACTGGGCGCCGCTGCTGCGCAAGAAGAACCTGCCGCAGCCGAATCCGGAGGCGACCGCGCCGCGCGAGAGCGAGACGCCGGTGGCCGAGGCCAAGCCGCCGCCGAAGAAGAACTACGACTTCTACCAGGTGCTGCCGGAAGCCGAGGTGGTGATCCCCGACGCCGAGCTGTCGGCCAAGGCCAAGGCCGAGAAGCAGGCGCGCGCCAATCCGGCGGCACCGGCGACGGCGCCGGGCACCGCCCCCGCCGGCACCGCGGCGCCCGCCGCGGGCGCGCGCTACGTGCTGCAGACCAGTTCGTACCCGGACCCGAAGGCCGCCGACGAAGCCAAGGCCAAGCTCGCGCTTTCCGGCTTCAGCGCGCAGGTGCAGCCGGTGACGATCAACGGCAAGACCTGGCACCGCGTGCGCCTGGGCCCCTACGCCAGCGCGAGCGAACTCGAGGCGGCGAAGAAATCGCTGGCCGAGAACGGCATCAGTGCGATCGCGCTGAAGGAACAGCCGGCGCAGTAGGCGCCGCGGCCTCGAAGCCGGCGGCGAAGATGCGGTCGCCGACGGCGAACGTCGCGGTGACGGCGCAGTCCTGCGTCACCGGCGCGGTCGTGTAGACGTCGCCGGCCAGCGCGCCGCCGCAACCGCTCACGTCGGCGACGACGTAACCCGGCTCCGGCTGCACGAGGAACGTCGCGACCTCGCCGTCGTTCACCGTCTGCACCGTCGCCGGATCGATCGAACCGGCGCCGACCGTGCCCGGCGTCACCTGGTGCGTGGTCTGCGGCGCAGCGAAGCGATAGACGACGCCGGCGTCGGTATCGGCGACGTAGAGGTTGCCGGCCTCGTCCTCGCCGAAGCCCGAGTAGGTGCCGTAGCCGTCGGCGTCGTCGCGCCAGCGCTGGTAGGACCAGTGGTCCTGCTCGTCGGCGCTGGCGAGGAAGATCTCGCTCGAGCACGAGTCGGCGAACACGTACGTGCCCTGCAGCGCCGGGATCGGCCCGCGGAAGCGGTAGCCGCCGGTGACCGCGCAGCGTGCGCCGGCGTGGTCGTACTCGAGCAGCGGCGGCACGCTCGGCGGCAGCGGATCGGCGCAGACGTTGGCGCTGTTGTAGCGCGCGGTGCCTTCCAGGCAGTGCCAGCCGTAGAAGCGCGGCTCGTCCGAAGCGGGCGCGCGCCGGTCGATCTCCTCGAACTGGCTCTGCCCGACGTCGCCGATCCACATCTCGCCGGTGGCGCGGTCGAAGCTCCAGCGCCACGGATTGCGGAAGCCGTACAGCCAGATCTCGTCGCAGGTCTGGCTGTCGCCCAGGTACGGGTTGTCCGGCGGGATCGCGTACTCGGCCGGCGCACCGGCCGCGGCGCCGCACATCTCCTCCGTTGCCGCCGCACCGCGCGTGTCGACGTCGATGCGCAGCATCTTGCCGCGCAGGTAGTACTGCACGCCGCCGCTGCTGCCGCAGCTGGCCGGATTGCCGTCGGCCGCCTTCTTCCACAGGCATTCGGCGAAGCCGTTGGTGCCGCCTTCCTGGCCGCCGTCGCCGGAGGACATGTACAGGTAGCCGTCGGTGCCGAAGTGGATGTCGCCGCCGTTGTGGAACTGCACGTTGGTGCCGGGAATGCGCATGACCACGGTGCCGGCCGGATCGGCGACGTCCGCGTCGCCGGCCGAGACCACGTAGCGTTCGAGCACCTCGTCCGGACCGGTGCCCAGGCAGGTGCCCGGCGGCGAACAGCCCGGCGGGCGGATCGAAACGACGTAGAACTCGTCGGCGTGCGGCAGGCCGGGCTTGCCGTAGTTCGGATGGAACGCGAGCCCGAGCAGGCCGCCGGTGCCGCCGCTGCCCGGATAGGTGACGGGCACGCTGAGGAACGGCGTCGGCAGCAGGACCCCGTCCCTGATGACGCGGATCGAGCCGGCCTGGCTGATCACGAACAGCCGCCCGCTGCCGTCGTTCGGCGCGCGTACGCCGATCGGCGCGGCGACCTCGTCGGTGACCGTCTGCAGCGTCAGGCCGGGCGGCACGCCCTGTGCCGGCGCGAAGCCGGCGGCGAAGGCGAGGACGAGCACCGGCCATGCCGCGAATCGTTGCATCGCACCCTCCCGCTTCGCGCGCCGCGCGGAACCCGGCGCGGCGCGCCCGCGCTCAGTCGAAGCCGTCCTGGAAGATGACGTCGCCCGAGCTTTCCGACTGGAACCGGTAGACCTTGCCGCCGCCGTCGGCGACATAGAGGTTGCCTTCGTCGTCCTCGCCGAAGCTGTAGGTGCTCATCGGCGGCGTGTCGGGCAGGACTTCCCAGGTCCACGGCGACACGTCCGCGCCGGCGTCGGCGACGACGTAGATCGCGCCGGAGCACGAGTCGCTGAACAGGTACTGGCCGCGCAGCGGCTCGATCGGGCCGCGGTAGACGTTGCCGCCGGTGACCGCGCAGCCGACCGAATGCGAGTAGTCGAGCTTCGGCGGCAGGCTGCCGGCCGGGCCGGCGCAGGTCGGCGCGCCACCCGGGTAGCTGTGGAAGCCTTCGCACTGGTTCCACTGGAAGTTCTGCCCGGGACTGCCGGCGGCCTGGAACGACACCTCTTCGTAGGCATTCTGGCCGACGTCGCCGATCAGCATGTCGCCGGTCTGGCGGTCGATGCTGAAGCGGAACGGATTGCGGAAACCCCAGTTGAAGATCTCCGCGCACTCCTGCGGATGCGCGCCGGCGTCGACGAACGGATTGCCCGGCGGAATCGCGTACGGTGCCGGCTGGCCCGGCGTCGCACCGCAGAAGTTGGCCGGCGCCGACGCGGTCGTCGCGTGCACGTCCAGGCGCACGATCTTGCCGAGCAGGTAGTAGGTCGGTCCGGAGCCGTCGGTGGAGTGGCAGCTGCCCGGATCGTTGTCGGCCTTCTTGCGTCCCGTGCACTGGGCGAAGCCGTTCGGATCGCCCTGCACGCCGCCGTCGCCGATCGACCAGTTCAGGTACCCCTGGTGGTCGAAGTGCAGGTCGCCGCCGTTGTGGTTGCTGGCGATGTCGGGGACGCGCAGGAGCACCTCGCCGTCCGGATCGGCGATGTCCGGATCGCCGTCCGAGACGCGGTAGCGTGCCAGCACGTGATCGGCGGTATCGCCCAGCCGCGGATCGCTCGACGGCGCGGAATAGCTGACGTAGAACGTGCCGTTGACGGCGTAGTCCGGATCGAAGGCGAGGCCGAGCACGCCCTGCTCGCCGCCGCAGCTGTTGGCGATCGAGACGAACGGCGTGGCCAGCAGCGTGCCGTCCTTGACGATGCGGATGCCGCTGCATCGTTCGATCACGAACACGCGCCCGCTGCCGTCACCGGCGCTGCGGATGCCGATCGGCTGGCTGAACGTGGTGGCGGAGTCCGGCCACTGCACCAGCTGCAGGTCGGCCGGCGTGATCGCCGCCGCCGCGGGAACGGTCGCGGCACAGCCCAACACGATTCCCACTACGCGAGCCTTGCGCATCGTTCATCTCCCCGGGAGCGAATCAGCAGAGCCTTTTTGTAGCACGGCGCAGGTTAGGTTTGCATTGCGCCTGAACGAAGCGTTCGCAACGTGACAGACGCCTCCCGATTCCGCGCCGCACGGGCGTAGGATGCCCGCTCCCTGAACGTGCTGCCGCGCCATCCCGGAGTGATCATGCGTACGAAGGTGCCGTTTTCCGCAGGCGTGCTCGCCGCCTGCTGCCTGTGCTCCACCGCCTCGGCGGCCGACTGGCTGCAGTGGGGCTACGACCCCTCGCACAGCTCGAACAATCCGGACGAGGCGACCGTCGGCGCCGACAACGTGGCCCAGCTCACGCGGCGCTACCAGATCACGATGGCGAGCAACGCCAACGTCGCGCCGGTGCTGGCGCGCGCGATCCAGACGCCGGGCGGCACGCGCGACCTGCTGTTCGTCACCGCGCAGAACGGCCGCCTGACCGCCTACGACGCGTTCGACGGCTCCATCGTGTGGACGGCCGGCACCACCACCTCTTCGCCGATCATCACCGACGGCTCGCCGGCGATCGATCCGAACCGCCAGTTCGTCTACGCCTACGGCACCGACGGCAAGGTGCACAAGTACGGCATCGGCGACGGCAGCGAGGTTCTCGACGGCGGCTGGCCGCAGATCGCCACGCTCAAGCCGAGCGTGGAGAAAGGTGCCTCGGCGCTCGCCTTCGCCACCAGCGGCGGTGCGACCTACCTGTACGCGGTCAACAGCGGCTACGTCGGCGACCAGGGCGACTACCAGGGCCATCTGACCGCGATCGACCTCGGCAGCGGTTCGCAGAAGGTGTTCAACACGCTGTGCAGCGACATCGAGATCCACATGGTGCTGAACGGCAATCCCGGCACCACCGATTGCGACGAACGGCAGAACGGCATCTGGAGCCGGCCCGGCGCGACCTACGATCCGGCCACCGACCGCATCTACATCACCACCGGCAACGGCCTGTTCAACGCCCACACCGGCGGTTTCCACTGGGGCGACAGCGTGCTTGCGCTCAAGCCCGACGGCAGCGGCCGCGGCGCCGGCCTGCCGATGGACAGCTACACGCCGACCAACTACAGCCAGCTCGACGGCCAGGACATCGACCTCGGCTCGGCCTCGCTGTCGATCCTGCCGGTGCCGGCGGCGAGCACGGTGCAGCACCTGGGCCTGCAGACCGGCAAGGATTCCAAGCTGCGCCTGATCGATCTCGACGACATGAGCGGCACCGGCGCGCCGGGCGGCGTCGGCGGCGAGATCCAGCTGATCAACGTGCCGCTCAGCGAGTTCTGGATGAAGACGCAGCCGGCGATCTGGGTCGACCACGGCGGCGACGGCGCGACCTGGGTGTTCATGGCCAACGGCGCCGGGCTGTCCGGGCTCAAGCTGGTGCTCGACTCGGCGAACAAGCCGTTCCTGCAGTCGACCTGGACGCAGGACGCCGATGCGACCTCGGCGATCGTCGCCAACGACGTGGTCTACCACGCCGGCTCGTGCTCCGGCGGCAACTGCCTGTTCGCGCGCGATCCGCACGACGGCACGGTGCTGTGGACCTCGCCGACGATCGGCAACCTGAAGTGGCAGAGCCCGATCCTCGTCAACGGCGCGCTCTACGTCGCGGCCGGGACGAAGCTCAGCCGCTTCGACCTGGGCGACACCGGCGCCACCCACACCGTCACACCCAGCGCCGGCGCGCACGGCCGCCTCGCGCCGGACACGCCGCAGACCGTGGACGACGGCGCGACGACCAGCTTCACCGCGACGCCGGACGAGCACTACCGCATCGACGCGGTCACCGGCTGCGGCGGCAGCCTGGCCGGCTCGGTCTACACCACCGGCCCGATCGGCGCCGACTGCACCGTCGAGGCGACGTTCGCGATCCTCACGCACACCGTCACGCCGGAATTCACGACGGGCGGCAGCGTGGCGCCGTCGACCGCGCAGACCGTCGACGACGGCGCGACGACGAGCTTCACGATCACGCCGGACGTGCCCGGCGGCACGTTCGAAGCCGAAGGCTGCGGCGGCAGCCTGAAAGGCTCGGTCTACACTACCGGTCCGGTCAGCGCCGATTGCACGGTCACGGTCACGTTCGCCGGCGACGATTGGATCTTCCGCGACGGCTTCGAGCTGCCCGCCGGCCACCGGTCGCATTGAAGCCGATACCCCGCCTGCCGCTCCCTGCAGCAAACGGAAAAGCCCAAGGAGACTGCGATGACAACACCTGCCCACTCCCTCCGCAGCGCCCTGCTGCTCGGTCTCGCCGCGCCGCTGGCGGCGCAGGCGGCCGACTGGCCGCAGTTCGGCTACGACGCCGCGCACAGCGGCTTCAATCCGGCCGAGAGCGCGATCACCACCGCGAACGTGGCCCAGCTGCAGTCGGCGTATCCGAAAGGCGCAGCGCTGCCGGCCTCGGTCGACAGCGCGCCGGTCTACCTGAGCGGCGTCGCCACTGCCAACGGAACGCGCAACCTGCTGTTCCTGCTCAGCAAGAACGGCCGCGTGATGGCGGTCGACGCCAATGACGGCAGCGTGGCCTGGTCCAACACCACCAGCGGCACGCAGCCGACCACCGCCTCGCCGGCGATCGATCCCGGCCGCCAGTTCGTCTACGCCTACGGCCTCGACGGCAAGGCGCACAAGTATCGTGTCGGCGACGGCGGCGAGATCACCGGTGGCGGCTGGCCGCAGACGATCTCGCTGAAGACCAACGTCGAAAAGGGCGCCGGCGGCTTCACCGTCGCCGCCAGCGGCGGCACGCACTACCTCGCCGTGGTCACCGACGGCTACATCGGCGACGGCGGCAACTACCAGGGCCATCTCGTCTCGATCGACCTGGCCAGCGGCGCGCAGAAGGTCTTCAACACGGTGTGCAGCGACCAGACCGTGCACTTCGACGACACGACCGACTGCCCCGCCTTGCGCAGCGGCATCTGGGGCCGCGCCGGCGCCACCTTCGACGCGGCGACGAACCGCTTCTACATCGCCACCGGCAACGGCCAGTTCAACGCCAATGCCGGCGGCCGCAACTGGGGCGACAGCGTGCTCGCGCTGGCCGCGGACGGCAGCGGCGCCGGCAACGGCCTGCCGCACGACAGCTACACGCCGAGCACGTACCAGCATCTGGAGGACGGTGACATCGACCTCGGCTCGGTGTCGCCGGCGATCGTGCCGGTGCCGGCCGGCAGCGCGATCGCGCACCTGGGCCTGCAGGCCGGCAAGGACGGCGTGCTGCGGCTGATCGACCTGGACGACATGAGCGGCCAGGGCGGCGCCGGCCACGTCGGCGGCGAAGTGCAGGCGCTGGACGCACCGCAAGGCCGCAACGGCTATCCGAACGACCTCATGCGCGAACAGCCGGCGGTGTGGGTCGACCCGGCCGACCACTCGACCTGGGTGTTCGTCGGCAACGGCAGCGGGATGTCGGGCCTGCAGCTCGGCCTCGACGGCGCCAACCGGCCGATGCTGACCGCGCGCTGGACCAAGGCCGGCGCGTCGAACGGGTCCAGCTCGCCGGTCGTCGCCAATGGCGTGCTGTTCAACGCCGGTGTCTGCGCCAGCGGCTCCGGGGTCTGCGTCAACGCGCGCAATCCGCACACTGGCGACGTGCTGTGGAGCTCGCCGGCGATCGGTCCGCTGCACTGGCAGAGTCCGATCGTCGTCGACGGCGCGGTCTACGTCACCGACAACAACGCCAAGCTGTGGAAGTTCGCCCTGCCGCTCGGCGATACGATCTTCGACGACGGCTTCGACGGCTGAAGCGGAATCCTCAGCGCCCGCGCTTGAGGCGGATCAGCGCCGAGATGTCCTCGTCGCCGTGCCCCTGCGCGAGCAGCACGGCGTAGTCGGCCAGCGACTGCTCGATCACCGAGCGGTCGGTGCCGGCGGCGACGGCGAGCTCGCGCACGATCTTCAGGTCCTTGTGCAGCAGCGCGAGCTTGAAGCCGACGGCGAACTCATCGCGCAGCATCGTCGCGCCGCGCTTGTCGAGGAACCAGTTGCCGGCCGCGCCGGCGGCCAGGGTCGGCAGCAGGCGCTCCGGATCGAGGCCGAGCTTCTCCGACAGCGCCAGCCCCTCGCACACCGCCTGCGCGATGCCGGCGACCAGCACCTGGTTCACCGCCTTGGTGTTCTGGCCCGCGCCGACCTCGCCCATGTGGCTGATCTTCGCCGCGTAGCATTCCAGCGCCGGGCGCGCGCGTTCGAGCACGTCGGCCTCGCCGCCGACCATCACCGACAGCTTGCCGTTCTTCGCGCCTTCCACGCCACCGGATACCGGCGCGTCGACGAATTCGCAGCCGCTCTCGGCAAGGATCGCGTGCGCCGCCTTCGCGGTCACCGAGGAGACGGTCGAATGATCGACGACGACGGTGCCGATGCGCGCGTGCGCGGCGATCTCCTGCACCAGGTTCATCACGTCGGCATCGGCCGGCACGCACAGCGCGATCACGTCGCAGGCGCGCGCAAGCTCGGCGACCGTGGCCGGCGCGGCGACGCCGTAGTCGGCTGCCGCCGCCGCGGCCTTGTCGTGCGAGCGGTTCCACACCGCGGCGAGCAGCCCGGCGCGCGACAGATGCCCCGCCATCGGCAGGCCCATGGCGCCAAGTCCGACGAAACCGACTTTCAACTCATTCATCCGCGATGGCTCCGGGGTCCGCACTCGCACGTGTGCCGAGTGAAAAAGGGAAACACGAAGGGCACGAAGGGCACGAAGAAAGCAAACGGCAATTCATCGCTTTCCTTCGTGCCCTTCGTGGTTCAGGCTTCAATTTCGCTGCCGCGTCCGACCAGCATCACTGCGCTTCGGCCAGATACGTGTATCCGGTCAGTCCCTGCTCCAGCGCCGCCTCGAACGCGCCGGCCTGCGCCCCGGCGAGGCCGGCGGCGGCAATCTTGTCGCGGTACGCGGCGCGCAGCGCAGCGAGATCGTAGCCGACGTAGTCGAGCATCAGGTCGGTGCTGTCGCCGCGGCGCAGGTGGCTGAACTCGTAGCCCGTGTCGGTCAGCCGCACGTTGACCGCGTCGGTGTCGCCGAACAGGTTGTGGATGTCGCCGAGCGTCTCCTGGTAGGCGCCGACCATGAACAGGCCGAGCCGGTACGGCTCGCCGTCGCGCAGCGAATGCAGCGGCAGGCTGACGTCGACGCCGTCGGCCTCGACGTACTGGTCGATGCGCCCGTCCGAATCGCAAGTGAGGTCGGCGATCACGCCGCGCCGGTCCGGCGCGCGGTCGAGGCCGGCGATCGGCACGATCGGGAAGACCTGGTCGATCGCCCACACGTCCGGCGCGGACTCGAACACCGAGAAATTGACGAAGTACTTGTCGACCAGGGTCTGGTTGAGGTCGTCGAGCACCTGCCGGTGCACGCGCTCGTCGGGCTTCAGGCGCGAACGCACGGCGTTGACGATCGCGTAGTAGAGATCGTCGAGCTCGGCGCGGTCGGCCAGCGTGATCTGCCCGAGCGCGTACAGCGAATACCCCTCGGCCAGGTGGTACTGCGCCTCGTGGTAGAGCTCGGTCGGCGGCCGATGGCCGATCTCCTCGTACGTCTCGCGCAGGCGGCGCAGCACCGCCGGCTCGTCGGCGCGCAGCGGCGGCACGGCGCCCGCCGGCGCCTGCTCGACCTCGCTGACGTTGACCACCAGCACCGCGTGGTGCGCGGTCAGCGCGCGGCCGGATTCGGTCAGCACGTGCGGCGGCTTCAATCCGTTCGCCGTGCAGGCTTCCGCCAGCGCGCCGACCACCGCCGAGGCGTATTCGTCCAGGCCGTAGTTGATCGAGCAGTCCGAGCGCGAGCGCGTGCCCTCGTAGTCGACGCCGAGGCCGCCGCCGACGTCCATGTAGGTGATCGGCAGCCCCATGCGCGACAGCTCGACGAAGTAGCGCACCGCCTCGCGCATGCCGTTGGCGATGTCGCGCACGTTGGACATCTGCGAGCCCATGTGGAAGTGCAGCAGCTTGAGCGTGTGCGACAGCTGCGCCGCCTTCAGCTCGTCGAGCAGGGTCAGCAGCTGGCGCGGCGTCAGGCCGAACTTGGCCTTGTCGCCGCCGGAGTTCTGCCACTTGCCGGCGCCCAGGCTCTTCAGCCGCATGCGCACGCCGAGCAGGGGTTCGACGCCGAGCGCGCGCGATTCCTCGATCACGTAGCGCAGCTCCGACGGCTTCTCGATGACGATGAAGATGTCCAGCCCCAGCCGGCGCCCGATTAGCGCCAGGCGGATGTACTCGCGGTCCTTGTAGCCGTTGCAGATGACGGTGCTGCCGGCGCGGGCCAGCGCCAGCACGGCCATCAGCTCGGGCTTGGAGCCGGCCTCCAGGCCGAAGCCGTCGCCGCCGTTCGCGGCCAGCTCGCCGGCGACGTTCTTCTGCTGGTTGACCTTGATCGGATAGATCGCGGTGTAGCCGCCGGCGTAGTCCCACTCGCGCATCGCGTTGGCGAAGGCGCGCTGCAGGCGCATGCGGCGGTCGTTCAGGATGTCGGCGAAGCGCACCAGCAGCGGCAGGCGCGAACCCTGCGCGCGCGCCGCCTCGACGATCGCCGGCAGCGACAAGGTCGGCCCTTCCGCGCCGCGCGGGCGCACCAGCAGGTCGCCGTTCGCGCCGACGTCGAAGTAGCCCTCGCTCCAATGCGGTACCGCCCAGGTATGTCGCGCCTCGTCGGCGCTCCAGCGCTGTTCGTTCACCTCGGTGCTCCGGTCGCCAGGATGGAATTGCGTAGTGTAACGATGCGTTGCGTCCCGCGTATGTCGGCGTCGCGTGGAACCGCTACAATCCGCCACCCCGAAAACCCCGCCCTTACCGCGCAGGAAGCCCGATGTCCGCGTCCGAACAGCAGACCTCCGACCAAAGTTGGTTCACCGAACGGCACGAGCGCTCCGGCTCGTCGTTCGGCCTGCGCATCAAGGAGCTTCTCCACGCCGAGAAGACGCCGTTCCAGACGATCGAGATCTACGACACGACCGACTGGGGCAAGCTGATGGTCATCGACGGCTGCACCATGGTGTCCACCCGCGACAACTTCCTCTACCACGAGATGATGTCGCACCCGGCGCTGTTCACCCACGCGCGCGCCAAGCGCGTCGTCATCATCGGCGGCGGCGACTGCGGCACGCTGCGCGAGGTGCTCAAGCACGAGGAAGTCGAGCGCGCGGTGCAGGTGGACATCGACGAGCGCGTCACGCGCCTGGCCGAGAAGTACTTCCCGGAACTGTGCGAGTCCAACGGCGACCCGCGCGCCGAGCTGCTGTTCATCGACGGCATCAAGTACATGGCCGAGCACGAGCCCGAATCGCTCGACCTGATCATCGTCGACTCGACCGACCCGGTCGGCCCCGCCGAAGGCCTGTTCGGCGCGGACTTCTACGCCAGCTGCTACAAGGCGCTGCGCCCGAGCGGCATGCTCGTGCAGCAGAGCGAATCGCCGCTGGTGCACCTGGACCTGATCAAGGCGATGCGCTCGGCGATGCGCTTCGCCGACTTCCAGTCCGTGCGCACGCTGACCTTCCCGCAGCCGCTGTACCCGACCGGCTGGTGGAGCTGCACGATGGCGCGCAAGGGCGCCGATCTCAGCGGCTTCCGCGAGCGCGGCGCCGCGACCAAGCAGTTCCCGACCCGCTACTACAACGTCGACATCCACCGCGCCGCGCTGGCGATGCCGGAGTTCATGCGCGAGGCGCTGGGGGACTAGTCCCCACGGCCGCCGCGCAACGCGGCGGCCCCCTCACTGCGTGCGGCGCCGGCGCGCCAGGCGCCGATGGACCGCCAGATCGACGCGGTCGAGCGCGCGCGCGGCCAGCAGCGACTCCTCCGCGATCAGCACGGCGGCGAGCAGCAGGGCGAGCAGGCCGGGGCCGGGCAGCACCAGCATCGCCAGGCCGGCGATGATCAGGCCGGCGGCGGCGGCGAGCACGCCGATCTTGCGCAGCCATCCGCTCGGACGTTCCGCGCGACGGCGGTAGCGGCGCTGAAAACGCTTGCCGACCGGTTCGTCGCGGAACGCGCGCCAGTGTCGTTGCAGGGCTTCGAACATCCGTTCCCCTTCTCCGCGGCCGGCGCCTGCCGGCCCTTCGCGCTAGTGTTCCCGCGCGGTGCTGAACGAAACGTTCGGATCGGCGCCGGCCAGGCGCCAGCCGCCGCCGTCGTGCTCCACGCGCAGCGGCAGGCCGTACAGCGCCGACAGCCGCGCCGAGGTCAGCACCTGGGCCGGCGCGCCGTCGGCGAACACGCGGCCGCCGCGCAGCAGGATCACGCGGTCGATCTCCGGCACGATCTCCTCGACGTGATGCGTGACCAGCACCAGGGTGGTGCCGGCGCGCGCGAGGCGGCGCAGCGTGGCGAGGAAATGCGCCTGGGCGGCGACGTCGAGGCCGGTGGTCGGCTCGTCCAGCAGCAGCGCCTGCGGGCGATGCGCGATGGCGCGGGCGATCAGCACGCGGCGCGTCTCGCCGGTGGACAGCTCGGCGATCGGACGTGCGGCCAGATGCGCGGCATCGCATTGCGCCAGCGCGGCGGCCGCGCGCTCGCGCATCGCCGCGTCGACGCCGTCCGCCGGCACGCGCTGGGCGGCGAAGAAGCCGCTGAGTACCGCGTCCTCGCCGGTCAAGCCCGGCGCACGCAGCAGATCGCGCTGCAGGTCCGGCGCGACCACGCCGAGCAGGCTGCGCAGGGCGAACACGTCCCAGCGGCTGCGGCCGAGCACGCGCACCGGCGCGGCGCCCTCGCGCGCGACCGGATACAGCTCGCGCGTGACGAGCTTTACCAGGGTCGACTTGCCGCAGCCGTTCGGACCGAGGATCGCGGTGTGGCGGCGGCGGTCGATGCGCAGGTCCAGCTCGTGCAGCACCGGCACGGCGCCGCGGCAGACGGTGGCGCGCTCGAGTTCGATCAGCGGCGCGCCGGGATCGGCGGTGTCGTTCATCGGCCCGAACCCGCCGCGGGCGCGAACGACGGCGACACGCGGCCGTCCGCGCCGGCGATCTTCACCGCATACAGCCCGCGCACCGGCAGTCCTTCGCGGCAACCGGCGCAGCTGAACATCGGATCGAACATCACGTACGCGTCGCCCGGCCGCAACGCGTCCTCGCGGCCGACCAGGACGGTGCGGTCGCGCACGGCGGGACCGTCCTCGACGGCGAGGATCTCTTGATAGAACAGTGCGTGGATGTAGGGCTGGATCTGGCGCTCGTCGACGATCACGCGTCCGCTGCTGCGGGCGAGCGCCGCGCGCAGCGCCGGCTCGAATCCGCGGCTGACGAACACCACGTCGGTCGCCGCCGCGTAGCGCGTGAAGTAGTCCAGGGTGTACAGCGCGCCCTGGACGGCGGCGCAGGCGGTGAGCAGCACCACCGCCGCGGCGCCGATGCGCTCGCGCAGCCAGATCGCGCCGACCACCGACAGCGGCAGCGCGAACACCACCAGCGAGAATGCGCGCAGGCTGTGGCCGTGGTCGCGCGTCAGCGCCGCGGCGAGCGGCGCGATCGCCGCACCGGCGACGAGCAGGCGCGTGAACGACGAACCGCGGCGCCATGCGCACATCAGGCCGATCAGCGCGAGCAGGATCGTCGCCAGCAGCAGCTGACCGCCGTAGCCGGTGTGGTGGCGCACGATGGAATCGCCGTGCAGGGCGAGGAAGTCCGGCCCGAAGTATTCGACGTAGCGGCCCGCGAACGTGACCGCCTTGTCCCAGGCCGTGGTTCCCGGCTCGTGCAGGTAGGTGAGTTCGCCGAAGCGCGAAGTGAGGTTGTCCGCATGCGCGAGCACGTAGGCGACCAGCGGCAGCACCGCCGCGATGAATCCGGCGATCAGCCACGCGTGCCGGCCGCGGTACTCGCGCCGCGGATAGACCAGCAGCACCGCCAGCACGTGCAGCGGCGCGAGCATGCGGAACGTGGAATACGCGTACGCGGCCACGCCGAGCGCGAGACCGGCGAGCACCGCCCAGCGCGTGTTGCCGCCTTCGTAGGCGCGGTGCACCGCCCACAGGTGCAGCGCGAGCAGCGGCAATAGCGAGATGACCTCGAAGGAGATGCGCGACAGCGTGAAGAGCCATGGCGTGAAGCCGAGGCAGAGCACCGCGTAGAGCAGCACCGCGCGATCGTTCGTCAGGCGCCGGAACAGGCCGAACATCACCAGACTGCCGATCAGCCAGGCGGCGAAGCTCGCCGCGCGCGTGGCCGTCTCCGACAGCCCGAAGACCTCGTAGATCGCGGCGAGGAAATAGACGTAGACCGGATTCTTGTACTCGCCGAAAGCGCGGAAATACAGCGGCCACGCCACGCCGTGCTCGTCGCGGCCGGTCTGCACGATCTGCCAGGCGTTGTAGCCGATGGAGGTTTCGTCGACGAAGAAGCCGTGCGGGACGTCGGCGATGCGCCAGGCATGCAGCGCGGCCGCCAGTACGGCGACGAGCGCGATCAGCACGCCGATCCACGCGGACCGGCGGCGGGAAACGGCGTTTCTCGCGCGCAGACTGCTGCTCACGCGTGCTCCTGGCTTGGCTTCGGACGGATCGGAAAGCCCGCCGTGCGCAAGCGCAGGGCGGCGGCGGATTCTAGACGTCGCACCGCGTCGGGTGGAACTCGCCCGCGCTGCTCCAGGTGGTATGCGCCGTCGTATGCTGTTCCTTTTCCGCCCAGGGGTCGCCCATGAAGCGCATGATCGCCGCGTTGTCGCTTGCTCTGCTCGTCCCGGCCGCGCAGGCCGGCGACCGCATCACCGGCAAGCCGTTCGCGACGCGCTCGGAAGTGCTCGCCAGGCACGGCATGGTCGCGACCTCGCATCCGCTGGCCACCCAGGTCGGCCTCGACGTGCTCAAGGCCGGCGGCAGCGCCGTCGACGCGGCGATCGCGGCCAACGCCGCGCTCGGCCTGATGGAACCGGTCTCCAACGGCGTCGGCGGCGACCTGTTCGCGATCGTGTGGGATGCCAAAACGAAGAAGCTGTACGGCTACAACGGCTCGGGCCGGTCGCCCAAATCGCTGACGCTGCAATGGTTCAAGGAGCACGGCTACACGGCGATTCCGCCGACCGGACCGCTGCCGGTCAGCGTGCCGGGCGCGGTCGACGGCTGGTTCGCCCTGCACGAGCGTTTCGGCAAGCTGCCGATGAAGCGCGTGCTGGCGCCGACCATCGCCTACGCGCGGGAAGGCTTTCCGGTCACCGAGCTGATCGCCCACTACTGGAATCTGTCGGTGCCGCGCCTGTCGAAATACCCCGGCTTCACCGAGCAGTTCACGCGGCAGGGCAAGGCGCCGGCGAAGGGCGAGATCTGGAAGAACGCCAACCTCGCCGGCACCCTGCAGGCGATCGCCGACGGCGGCCGCGACGCGTTCTACAAGGGGCGCATCGCACGCACCATCGGCGACTACTTCAAGGCCAACGGCGGCTTCCTGTCCTACGAGGACCTCGCCGCGCACAGCGGCGAATGGGTCGAGCCGGTCTCGACCAATTACCGCGGCTACGACGTGTGGGAACTGCCGCCCAACGGCCAGGGCCTGGCCGCGCTGCAGATGCTCAACATCCTGGAAGGCTACGATTTTTCGAAGATCCCGTTCGGCAGCACCGAGCACGTGCACCTGTTCGTCGAGGCGAAGAAGCTCGCCTTCGAGGACCGCGCCAAGTTCTACGCCGACCCGGCCTTCGCCAGGGCGCCGGTCGAATGGCTGGTGTCCAAGGAGTACGCCGCCGAGCGGCGCAAGTCGATCTCGCCGGACAAGGCGATGAAGGCGGTCGAGCCGGGCACGCACAAGCTCGACGGCGACACGATCTACATGACCACCGCCGACGCCGACGGCAACATGGTTTCGCTGATCCAGTCCAACTACCGCGGCATGGGCTCGGGCATGGCGCCGCCGGGGCTGGGCTTCATCCTGCAGGACCGCGGCGAGATGTTCGTGCTGAAGGAAGGCCACGCCAACACCTACGCGCCCGGCAAGCGGCCGTTCCACACGATCATTCCGGCCTTCGTGACGAAGAACGGCGAACCGTGGCTGAGCTTCGGCGTGATGGGCGGCGACATGCAGCCGCAGGGCCACGTCGAGATCGTCATGAACCTGGTCGACTTCGGCATGAATCTGCAGGAGGCCGGCGACGCGCCGCGCATCCAGCACGAAGGTTCGACCTCGCCCGAGGGCCAGGCCGAGCCGATGACCGACGGCGGCTGGATCGACCTCGAATCGGGCTTCCCCTACGAAACCGTGCGCGGCCTGATGCAGAAGGGCCACTCCGTGCGCTTCGCCAACGGCCCCTACGGCGGCTACCAGGCGATCGGCTGGGACGCGAAGAACCGGGTCTACGTCGGCGCCTCGGAAGGACGCAAGGACGGCCAGGCCGCCGGCTACTGAGCGCGCCCCGCCGCCGCGGGCGCGGTGCGGTTCGCTTTTGCCCGTCCGCGCCGCGGTGTACCCTTCCCGCGGCGTACCGACAGGAGGCAGCATGCTGAAAGTCCTGGTGGCGAGTTCGAAGGGCGGCGCCGGCAAGAGCACGCTGGCGACGAATCTGGCGGCGTACTACGCGGTCGACGGCAAGAACACCGTGCTGGTCGACGCCGACCGGCAGGGTTCGGGACTGCGCTGGTGCGAGAAGCGCGCGCCCCACGCGAACGCGGTGCTGGGCCTGCCCGGCCTGCGGCGCGACTGGGAGAAGCAGGTGCCGGCGGACGCCCAGCGCGTCATCGTCGACAGTGCGGCCGGCATCCGCGCCGGCGAGGTCGAGGCCTACCTCGAGCAGGTCGACGTCGTGCTGGTACCGGTGCTGCCGTCGGCGATCGACCTGGAGGCGACCGAGCCGTTCCTGAACGAACTCGCCGGCCTCGCCCGCATCAAGCGCGGCAAGGTCGCGGTCGGCCTGGTCGCGAACCGCCTCAAGCCGTGGACGAACGCCTCGCAGCTGGCGGTCGAGGAAATGCGCAGGTTTCCGTTCCCGCTGGTCGCCGAACTGCGCGACACGCAGGGCTACGTGCTCGCCAACGCGCTCGGCAAGAGCATCTTCGACTACCACTCCGAACTGGTGCGCTCGCACCAGGAAGACTGGGCCAGGCTGCTGCGCTGGCTGAAGAAGCATTCCTGAACGCCGGCGCGGAGCCGCCGTCGCGGCGGCCCGCGGCTTCACAAGAATTTGCGCGATCTTTGCACGCCGGCGGCGAACGCCGGCGCGCTGCGGACGTTCAATAGTGCTGCGGCCGACCTGGCCGCTGCACGAGGTCCCGAACATGCGCAACTTCCTCCCCACCGTGTTGGCAGCCGGCGCGCTGTGCGCCGCCGGTATGGCCGCTGCGGCACCGGTCACCGACGCCGACATCGCCCGCTCCGCCAAGCACACCGAAGCCCGGCAACGCTTCTTCGACCGCATCGACACCGACCACGACGGCAAGATCAGCCGCGCCGAATACCAGGCCTGGGTCGACGGCCGCTTCGACCGCATGGACGCCAACCACGACGGCAGCGTCGACGCGAACGAACTGGCCGCCTCGCCGGCCGCCGCCGAGCGCGCGCAGAAGCGCGCGGAGCGCTTCGTCCAGCGCTACGACGCCAGCGACAGCGGCAAGGTCAGCAAGGCCGATTTCCAGGCCAAGGAAATGGCGCGCTTCGACAAGCTCAGCGGCGGCGCCGACTCGCTGACCGCCGAGCAGTTCGCCGCCAAGCGCGGGCACGGGCATCGCGGCCCGCGCGACGCCTCCGCCCAGTAAGCCGCATCGAAACGCGCGCCGCGCGCGCGGCGGACGGGCTGCCCCGCCGTCCGCCGTGCGTGCGGCGCGCACCGGCCATACGCGGTGCTTGACCGGGGCCGCGTCGAATCAGGCATCATCGCGCATCGGAGCGAGAGGAAGCGGCCATGGCCATTCGCGAGATCATCCTGTTGCGTCATGCGCACGCCGACTCGGCAGCCCCGGGTCAGGACGACATCGCGCGCGTGCTCAGCCTGCGCGGCGAGGCCGAGGCCGATGCGGCCGGCGTCTGGCTGAAAGACCACCGCGCGGCGCCGGACCGCGTGCTCTACTCGCCGGCGGCGCGCACGCGCGAAACCTGCGAACGCGTGCTCGCGATCCTCGGCTACGCCGACCTGCGCAGCGAGGCGCGCATCTACGAGGCGACCCCGGCGACGCTGCTGCGCGTGCTCGACGACCACGCCGACGTCGAGCAGCTGCTGCTCGTCGGCCACAATCCCGGGCTCGAGAACCTGGTCGCGCTGCTGACCGAAGGCGCGTCCGATTCGGGCCGCGGCATCCCGCCCGGCGGCGTCGTCTGGCTGCGCCTGGGCGAGAACGCCGGCTTCGAACCGGGCAGCGCCACCGCCCGCCATTTCTGGTGGCCGTAGTCGCAGCCTGCGCGTCATGTTCCATCCGTCGCGCGCGCCGCTGGCTTTCGCGCTCCTTGCGGTGGTGCTGTCGGCCGCTCCCGTCGAGCGCGCAGTCGCGGCCGACGGCGAGGAAGCCGTGCGCCTGGACAGCGAACGCTCGCGCGTCGACTTCAAGGTCAAGGTACTGTGGCTGGTCGGCGTCGAGGGCCGCTTCGGCAAGGTGCACGGCACCGTGCAGGTCGACCGCTTCCGCAGCCAGATCAGCGTCGACGCGCGCATCGACGTCGACGCGATCCGCATGAACAGCAAGAACTACGAGAACTGGGTCAAGTCGCCGGAATTCTTCGACGCCGAAAGACACCCGCAGATCGAATTCACCTCCGAGCCGATCCCGCAGGAGCGCCTGCGCAAGGGCGGCGAGCTGCCGGGCGCGCTGACCGTGCGCGGAATCCGCAAGAAGGTCAGCTTCCAGATGCGGCCGTCGAGCTGCGAGAAGCCGGCGTTCGACTGCCCGATCGAGGTCGAGGGCGCCATCCGCCGGTCCGATTTCGAGATGCGCTCGCGTCGCGGCACGCTCAGCGACAAGGTCGAACTCGCCTTCAGCGTCTACGCGCAACCCGCCCGGCGATGACGCCACGTTCGTGCGGTGCCCGCCTCCTGCTCGGCCTCGGCACGCTGCTGCTCCTGTCCGCCTGCGGCCTGAACCGTGAACTGGCGCGCCAGGCCGATGCGGTGGTCGCGGCCGAACGCCCCGGCGCACTGGACTGCGACCGCGCCGATCACTGCGCGATTCCCTCGCCGTACCGCGAACTGGTCGAACGCGCGCGCGCGTCGAGCCGGCCGGACGCACCGGCGCACTACGTCAACGTGCTGGAAGTGGGCGAGGACTCGCTGCTGCTGCGCGTGCACCTGATCCGCGCGGCGCGCGAGAGCATCGACCTGCAGACCTTCATCTGGGCCGGCGACGACGCCGGCTGGCTGGTGCTCGACGAGCTGATCGCCGCCGCGCGCCGCGGCGTGAAGGTGCGCGTGCTGGCCGACCAGCTGTTCTCCCTCGACAACGTCGACTGGCTGTCGCGCATCGCACGCGCGCACGCGAACTTCGAGTTCCGGCTCTACAACCCGACCTTCGACGAGGCGGTGACGCAGCCGCTGGAATTCGCCGCCGGCGTGATCTGCTGCTTCTCGAAGTTCAACCAGCGCATGCACAACAAGCTGCTGCTGATCGACGGCCAGATCGGCATCGCCGGCGGACGCAACATCGAGAACCGCTATTTCGACTGGGATCCGGAATTCGACTACCGCGACCGCGACGTGCTCGTGCTCGGCCCGCCGGTCGGCGCCGAGATGCGTGCCTCGTTCGAGCAGTTCTGGAGCCACCCGCGCAGCAAGCCGCTGACCCGGCTCAACGACGTCAACCGCCGCCTCGTCGCCGCCGGCGGCGGACAGGCGTCCGGCTTCGCGCCGCCGGAATCGGCCGACCTCGAGCGCATCGCCGCGCTGCGCACGCGCGCGACCGACTTCGACTACGTGCGCGACCACTTCGCGGCGGCGGCGCTGCCGGTCGGCCGCGTCGACTACTTCTCCGACGCGCCGGACAAGGCGCAGCGCCCGGACGATCCGTCCGGCGCCGAGCTGACCCGGCGCATCAGCGACCTGCTGCTGGCCGCACGCAAGCAGGTGGTGTTCGAGACGCCCTACCTCGTGCTCAGCCCGAGCGCGCGCGAGGTGTTCCGCGACCTGTACAAGCGCAAGCCGCGCGTGCCGATCGTCGTGTCGACCAATTCGCTCGCCGCGACCGACGCGTTCTACGTCTACGCGCTGTCGTACAAGTACAAGAAGCGCTATCTGAAGCGCTACGGCTTCCAGATCCACGAGTTCAAGCCGTTCCCAGCCGACGCCGCCGAGTTCGTGCGCAACTACGACCGGCTCGCCGGCGGCGGCAACGCCGGCCGCTACCAGCGCTACGGGCGCACGCCGCTCACGCGCAGCGGCGTGCGGCTGGGCCTGCACGCCAAGTCGATCGTCATCGACGACCGCGTCAGCCTGATCGGCTCGCACAACTTCGACCCGCGCTCGGACAACGTCAACACCGAGTCCGGCTTCATCATCTACGACCGTGCCGTGGCCGACCGCGTGCGCGAAGCCGTGCTGCGCAACGCGGCGCCGCAGAACGCGTGGACCATCGCGCGACAGCCCCAGACCGGACCGAAGCTGATCCGCAAGCTCAACAACGTCATCGCCACCGCCTCGACCGCGCTGCCGCTGTTCGATCTGTGGCCGTTCCGTTACGCCACCAGCTACGAGCTGAAACCCGGCTGCCGGCCCCTGCCGCCCGGGGACCCCGGCTTCGAGGCCTGCTACGAGGACGTCGGCGACTTCCCCGAGGTCGACCTGCCGCTGAAGACCATCTACACGCGCATCGTGACCGCCTTCGGCGCCGGCCTGGTCGGCATCCTCTGAGCGCCGCCGAACCCGCGGACGGCCGTCCGGAGCCGGCGCCGTCGGCGCGTCCGGCGCGGCCACATTGACGTCACCGGCCCCGCTGGCTAGTCTCGCGCGTCGTTTCCCGCGGAGTTCCTCCCATGTCGCTCGCGATCACCATCGAACTCGGCGATGCCGACCTCCAGCACTTCATCGACGCGATGCAGCGCGCGCAGAGCGAGGCCAAGAGCCTGTCGCCGCAGCAGATCACCGAGGCCGCCTCGAAACTGCTCGTGGACGGCCACAAGGTCAAGCTGCCGAACTTCATCGCCGAGCGCCTGGGCAAGCTCGACAGCATGATCGCGATGGCCAACGACGAAGGCTTCGCGCTGCCGGAGGAAGACCGCCAGCACGTGCTCGCCTGCCTGACCTACTTCGCCAATCCGCAGGACATCATTCCCGACGGGGTGCCGGTGCTCGGCTTCCTCGACGACGCGATCATGATCGAACTGTGCGTACGCGAGCTGCAGTACGAGATCGAGGCTTACGAGGACTTCGTGCTCTATCGCAAGGACGAGGCCGCGCGCCGCGGCGTCGATCCGTCCGCGCTGAAGACGCAGCGCGTCGAGTGGGCCGAAGCGCGCCGCATCGAGCTGATCGAGCGCATGCGCAAGCGCCGTGGCCAGAGCTACCAGTCCAGCGGCGGCTGGAAGCCGGTGCTGTTCACGTTCCGCGGCTGACGAGGCCGCAGTCTTCCGTCGCGAAAAGGCCGCCGCAAGGCGGCCTTTTTCGTATGGCTTCTCCAGCCTCGTTTCCGATTCTTCGTTCCATCCAACCGATCACTGCGCAGCCGCGCCGAAACCGGAAATTTTCTCCGCGCGATGTCGAGTCCGGCGCCGCCGGATCGTCGCACGGGAGAGAGCCGGCCATCCGACTTGCCGATACGCAGCCGATCAATCGCCAGGAACCTGCACCGATGGGCATCGTCATCACCGCCTTTGAACGCTCGCCCGATGGCGGCAAGGGACTGGCCCGCGATACGCGCGTGCGCTGGGCGCTGGAGGAAGCGGGCCTGCCCTACGAGGTTCGTCCGGTGTCGTTCCGCGCGATGAAGGAACCGGCGCATCTGGCCCTGCATCCGTTCGGCCAGATTCCCACGTACGAAGAGGGCGATCTCGCCCTGTTCGAGACCGGCGCGATCGTCTTCCACATTGCCCAGCATCACGCGGGCCTGTTGCCCGATGACGCCGGCGCACGGGCGCGGGCGATCACCTGGATCTTCGCCGCGCTCAACACCGTGGAGCCGGTGATCCTGGAGCTGGTTACCGCGCGGATCCTCGAGAGGGACAAGCCCTGGACCGCCGAGCGGCTGCCCCTGGTCGAAGATCGCATTCGCGATCGGCTGACGCAGCTGGCGGCGCGTCTGGGCGATGCCGACTGGCTCGACGGCAGCTTCAGCGCGGGCGACCTCATGATGGTCTCGGTGCTGCTGCGGCTGCGGCCTTCGGGCCTCCTGGATGAATTTCCGTCGCTGGCCGCCTATGTCGCCCGTGGCGAAACGCGGCCTGCCTACCGGCGCGCGTTCGCCGCGCAGTGGGCGGTCAACGCCGCGCCGCCGGTCGGCGGCTGAGGTCGCCGGCGGGCACGTGCCGTCATCCCGGCCGAGCCGGCCGCTCCTCGTCCTCTCGTGAGCCCGGACGTTTCAGGGCTTCGTCCGGCGGGCACTCGTGACTGACGTCGCTGATCGTGGCGTCTTCGGGCTGCTCGCCGACGGTATGGACGCGCAGGCACTGCGCACCGCGAACGTAGTTGAAGATGCACGGATTCACGCCGGTGCCGGCGCAGATTTCCACTTCGTGGAAGCCCGCCTGATAGAACGCCAGGGCGGACCCCACGACCTTTCCAGCCCGTCGCCGAACGGCAGCGCGGTCTGCCTCGGCACCCAGCCTTCCGCGACGACTCGTGCGCGGTAGCGAAGGAAACTTTCGTGGATGTCGTTCGGCTTTTCGGACGGCTGCGCAACAGCGGCAACGGACGTCAGGCCGGCGAGCAGCAGGACGAGGGTATCGGGGCGGCTGGACGTGCAGGACATCGAAGTTCCGGAGCGTTCCGTGCGTACGGCGGAGCGCCCGCGTCGGGCGGGCCGCGGAGTGGCCCGGAGCGCTGTCCGCAATGGAACGAAAACCCGCGTTGTCGCGGATTCTGGCGCTTCCCAAGTCGTCCCCGCACTTGCCGGAATCATCGAATGGTGCCGCTTATCCGACTCGAACGGATGACCTACCGCTTACAAGGCGGTTGCTCTACCAACTGAGCTAAAGCGGCGCGGGCGGGATTGTAAGCGATCCGCCCGCAGGCGTATTTGCCGATCCAGGCCCGCCTTCTTGCCGCGCAACCGCTCGAAGCGTCAAAAACAATCGATGGTTTCCTCGCGCAGGTCGCGCTGCGCGGGCACGCGCGCGCGCCAGTCCAGCGGCTGGTCGCCGAGCAGGGCGAGGTCGATCCAGTACTGCGGCAGGTCTTCGGTGCGCGTGTTCGTCTGCGGCTTGAAGCCGAGCGCGCCGATCTCGTTGCGCCGTTTCTCGGCGTTGGCCGGCTCGCGGAACAGGCCGAGCGAGATCGTGTTCTGCTGGTCGCCGGCGGTCACGATGTAGTAGTCGCGCACGCCCTTGGCCGACAGCGCGCGGGCGGTCGCCAGCGCCTGCTCGCGCGAGGCCATCGCCGGCAGGTAGACCCAGTAGCCGCGCGTCTGCGTCGCGTGCGTCTCGCGGAACTGGATGCGCTTGGTCAGCGGCGTCAATGCATTCATCGCCGCGCGCAGGTCGGCCTGGGTCGGGAACGGGCCGAGCGTGCGGCACTGGTCGTTGGCGCGATCGACCGGGGTTTCCGGTGCCTCGGCCAGTTCCGCGGTGGCGAGCGGCCCGTCGCCGTCGCGCTCGGCCAGCAGCACCAGCTTCGGTACGCCGGGATCGGTCGCGGCAGGCGGCGCGGCGGGCTTCTGCCCGAACGCGAGCCAGCAGGCGCCGCCGATATTCAGCGCGAGCAGCAGAAGGAACAGGGCGCGGACGAACATCGGAAGCGGGCCGACCTCGGGCGGAACGAAGAGGCGATTCTAGTGTTCCGGCGCGGACTCTTCCGCGGCCCATCGCGCAAGCCCGCGCAGGACGAGGTCGTGCGCGCGCTCGGCGTCCGGCAGCAGCGGCGCCAGTTCCTCGGCGCCGCCGCCGGTGAGGACCAGTGCCGGCGGTCCGCCCAGACGCGGCGTCGCTGCCGCGAGGAAACGCTCGATCGCACCGAGCGCTGCGTACAGCGAGCCGGACACCACCGCGTCGACGGTGTTGTCCGGCATCTCGCTCCAGCGCCCGCCGAGCGCGTCGACGCGGGCGGTGTTGCCGAGCACGGCCTCGCGCATCAGGCGGGGGCTGGCGAGGATCAGGCCACCGTGGTGGCGGCCGCCGGCGTCCAGCGCGTCAACCGTCAGGGCGGTGCCGACGCTGACCAGGACCTGCGCGCGCGCGCGTTCGCCGTGCAGCGCCGCCAACGCGAGGAATCGGTCGACGCCCAGCCGCGCAGGCTCGGCGTAGGCGTTGCGCACGCCGAGCGCCGCCGCCGGCGTGCGCACGAACCGGGCATGGCCGCCGAAGCGTTCGCGCACGCGCGCGTCGAGTTCCGCCTCGCGCGCCGGCGCGACCACGCTGGCGACGAGCACGCCCTCGACGCCGCGCAGGTCGGCCCATTCCGCGCGCAAGGCCGCTTCCAGCGGCTCGCGCCCGTGCGCGAACACGCCGCCGGCGCGCAGTTCGCCGCGCGTCAGCGTCGCCCACTTCAGGCGCGTGTTGCCGAGGTCGACGAGGAGCTTCATGCGTCCGATCCTCGTGCGGTCGAATCGAAGCCGGCCGGGCGCACGCTGACCTCGCCGCCGTCGACGCGGCGCTCGCCGTCGGCGAACGCGACGCGCAACGCTCCGCGCGCGTCGATGCCGAGCGCCACGCCGTCCTCGACCGCCCCGGCGCGCAGCACGCGCACGGCGCGGCCGCGCAGAAGATCCAGTCCCCGGTAGTCCTCGACGAAGGCGTCGAAGCCGTCGGCGGCGAACCGCTCGAGCGCGGCGCCGAGCTGCGCGATCAGGCGCGCCGCCAGCCGGTTGCGCGACGGCGGCGCAGCGCCCGTCAGGGTCGCCAGGTCGATCCACGGCTGGTCGATCGCGGCGGCCGTGCGCGCGTCCAGGCGCAGGTTCAGTCCGATGCCGATCACCGCATGGCAGGGCCCGGTCGCGTCTCCGCCGAGCTCCACCAGAATGCCGCCGAGCTTGCGTTCGCGCGCGACCAGATCGTTCGGCCATTTCAGCCCGACGCCTTCGACGCCGCAGTCGTGCAGCGCGCGCACGGCGGCGACGCCGGCGACCAGGCTGAGACCGCCCAGCGCGGCCATGCCGTCGTCGAAGCGCTTGAGCAGCGACAGCGCCAGGCCGCCGCCGAGCGGCGTACGCCAGACCCGGCCACGGCGGCCGCGGCCGGCGTCCTGCCATTCCGCCAGACAGGTCAGCCCGTCGCGCGCATCGCCGGCGGCGCGCCGCTGCAGCTCGCTGCTGGTCGAATCGAGCTGCCAGTGCAGCGCCAGATCCGACAGGCGGGCCGCCTCGGCCGGGCTCAGCTCCGCGCGGATGCACGGCGCATCGAGCCATTCGATCGGCGCCGCGAGACGGTAGCCGCGGCCGGCCTGCGCCTCCACCTCGAGGCCGAATTCGCGCAGGCGCTCGATCTGCTTCCAGATCGCGGCACGGCTGATGCCGAGGCGGGCCGCCAGCTCGCTGCCGGAGACCGCTCCGCCGTGCGCGAGAGCGGCCAGCAGCGGCGGCGGCGCATGGGCGTGGGCGGGGCGGGCGACGGACGCGGACATCGCGGCAGTGTAGCCGGGCGTCATCGCGAGCAGGCGTGGGTGCAACCAACCGCCCTGCCGGCGCATCCCAGATCGCTGCAGGCCGGCGGTCTGTCCGCGGTTGT
The DNA here is from genome assembly GCF_042652785.1 of Dokdonella ginsengisoli. Taxonomy (NCBI): domain Bacteria; kingdom Pseudomonadati; phylum Pseudomonadota; class Gammaproteobacteria; order Lysobacterales; family Rhodanobacteraceae; genus Dokdonella; species Dokdonella ginsengisoli. The sequence goes on from NZ_JBHSHD010000002.1 coordinate 86,736, forward strand.
CCGCCGGTGTCCGGCGGACACCTTCCGGCCGGGCGGATACGCGCCGGACGGCCCTTGGCCTGGTGGCATGAAACGTGCTAAAGGCGGGTACTGGAGTCGACCCATGGATCGTGCGAGCATAGTCGCTTCCCTCATCGGGAATCCCTTCATGAACAAGCCCGTTCTCGCTCTCGCGTTCGTCGTGGGCCTGGCCTGCGGTGCGACTGCGTTCGCGCAGGACGCGCCGCTGCGTGGCGTCGGGCTGCTCGCGCTGAACGCCGCCGGTGATTCGGACAACGGCCTGGGCAATACGCCGGGCCGCAGCCTCCGCAACGTGATGGTCGACATGCCCGACGAAGGCGGCGGCAGCGAACCGCGTGCCGCGCGCGGCGGTGACGCCGGCGCCGCACCGACCCGCCCTGGTGCCACACCGAAGACGCCCGATGCGCTGCCGCCGGGCCCGATCCAGCAGGTCGACCCGGCAGCGCCGAACGTGGCCACGCCGAAGCGGCCGAGCTATCGCTGGCAGTCGCTGGTCCCCGGCGCGATCAAGTAGTCGCATCGAGTCCTTGCTCGCGGCGGGGATGTACGCCGCCGCGGCTTCCGGTTCTAATCCGGTCGATCCCGCACCGGAACCGCGCATGACGAACTGGCTGCGGCGCCTGCGCGACGCCTTCGCGCCGGCGCCGCGCATCGAAGATTCCGACTGGCACGCGCTGCTGCGCCGCTCGGCGCTGTTCGAACGGCTGCCGGACGGCGATCGCACCGCGCTGCGCACGCTGTGCGAACGCTTCCTCGCGCGCAAGACCTTCAGCGCCGCCGGCGGGCACGAACTCGTCGCCGCCGACTGCCTGGCGATCGCGGCGCTGGCCTGCCTGCCGGTGCTGCACCTGGGTTTCGAGCATCTCGCCGGCTGGCGCGAGGTGATCGTCTACCCGGGCGAATTCCGCGTGCGGCGCGAGCACCACGACGAGCGCAGCGGCGTGGTCACCGAAGGCGACGACGACCTGATCGGCGAAGCCTGGGAGCGCGGCCCGCTGATCCTGTCCTGGGCCGACGTCGCCACCGACCTGGCGCATCCGTTCGACGGCTTCAACGTGGTCGCGCACGAGATCGCGCACAAGCTCGACGCGCTGGACGGGGCGATGAACGGCACGCCGCGGCTGCCGCCGACGATCGCGCGCAGCGAATGGATCGGCGCCATGCAGCCGGCCTACGACGCGCTGGCGCGCGCGGTGCAGCGCGGCCGCGACACGGCGATCGATCCGTACGCGGCCGAATCGGTCGACGAATACTTCGCCGTTGTCAGCGAACTGCACTTCTCCGACCCCGTCCTGCTGGCGCGCGAAGCCCCGGCGGTGGCGGACCTGCTGCGGCGCTTCTACGCCGCGCCGGCGCCTGCAACTTCGGTTGCGGGGCTGCGGTCAGACCGGTAGCCTGCGCGGTTCCGTAGCCTTTTCGCCGTGCGGGTTCCGTCCCGCTACCGCCTGCCGACATGCCTCTCGCCTTTCCGATCCGCGCGCTCGCGCTGACCCTGTTCGCCGCCCCCCTGCCCGCCCTGGCCTGCAGCGGCCGCCTGCACATCGAGCTCGAACACGCCGGCGTCTACACGCTCGACCACGCCGCCATCGTCGCCGCACAGCCTGGCCTGGCCGACTGCGCCGCGGACGAGCTGGTGCTGACGCAGAACGGCAAGGAGGTGCCGATCCGCGTGATCGCCGCCGCAGAGCGCTTCGCCGCCGGCGACCGCATCGAATGGATCGGCCGGGCGCTGCACGGCCCGGAGAGCTGGTACGACCCGTACAGCATCAACAACGTCTACCTGCTCGGCGCCGCCGCGGGCCCGCACGCCCGCCTGCGCGACGTCGAGGCCGACGGCAGCGGCCGCGCCGCGCTGGAGAGGCACCTGCACCTCGAGCAGGAAAACATGATGATCCGGCTCGACCAGACCCAGCAGAAGCCGGGGCAGGAGTCCGACGTCTGGCAATGGGCCAAGCTGACCCAGGTCGATCCGAAGCCGTTCGAGACGCGCTTCGATCTGCCCGATCTCGACCCGCGCGCCGGCCAGGTGAAGCTCACCGTGAACTTCCGCGGCCTGTCGCAGGTGAATCCGCCGTACAAGCACAAGGGCGACAAGCCCGAGGACCACGCCGTCGAGGTGCTGGTCAACGGCAAGGCGCTGAGCTCGCTGCGCTGGAACGGGCGCGACGAGATCCGTCGCGAACTCGAGGTGCCCGGCGCTTGGCTGAAGGCCGCGCAGAACACGCTGTCGCTGCAGGTGCCCAAGCGCGCGCTGCCGTGGGATGCCGCGCAGAGCGTGGTCGACGTGGTGATGTTCAACTGGTTCGAGACGCGCTACCGGCTCGCCGGCGATCTCGATGCCGGCGCGCTGCCGCTGACGGTGGCCGCCGATGCAGCCTCGCCGCTGCAACTTGCCTGGCGCGGCGACGGCGTGCCGGCGCTGTACGGCAGCGACGGACTGCGCCGTCCCGGCCGCGCGCTGGGTCCCGGCCGCTACGCGTTCGCGCCGGCGACGGCCGGCACCGAGCTGTTTCCGGTGCTCGGCGACGGCCTGGCCAGGCCGGTCGCGCTGCGCGCGGTCGCCGAAGGCGGATGGCGCCAGCCGGACCAGCCGTACGACTATCTGATCGTCAGCCACCCGAGCCTGATCGAGTCGATCCGGCCGCTGGCCGAGTTCCACGAGAAGCGCGGCCTCAAGGTGGCGATCCTCGACATCAACGCGGTCTACGACGAGTTCAACCACGGCATCACGCATCCGCAGGCGGTGCGCAACCTGGTCGACGTCGCCTATCACTCCTGGCCGGCGCCGCGACCGCGCTTCCTGCTGCTGGTGGGCGATTCCAGCTTCGACATCCGCAACGACAGCTTCCGCGACGGCCAGTACGCGAAGTGGGTGGGGCTGGAGCTGCAGTATCCGAACGCGTTCGGCGTCATCGCCAGCTCGCACTACAAGGACATGCCCAAGAAGCTCGGCGAGCGCAACCTGATCCCGACTTGGCAGTTCCCCTCGCCCGAGGGCCAGTCCGCCAGCGACAACTGGTTCGCCGCGGTCGACGGCGACGACTGGCATCCGGTCGTCGCGGTCGGACGCTTCCCGGTGGTCAAGCCCGACGAGGTCAAGGCGATCGTCGACAAGACCATCGACTACCTGTCCAAGCCGCAGCTGGGCGCCTGGCGCCGCGACGTGATGTTCATCACCGACGAGATCGACTCGTTCAAGAAGGCCTCCGACGAGATCGCCACCGCGCTCGGCAAGGAAGGCTTCCTCGCCGACAAGGTCTACGCCAGCCCGAAGGAGTCGCAGAACTCCGCGCACCAGGCCGCGATCCGCGACGGCATCGACGACGGTCGCCTGCTGGTGCACTTCATCGGCCACGGCGGCCGCTACATCTGGCGCACGGGCCCGCCGGACTTCAGCAAGAACCACGACCTGTTCACTCTCGACGACGTCAGCGCGCTGAAGAACACCGAGCGCCTGCCGATGATCCTGTCGATGACCTGCTATTCCGCGCCGTTCGACAACCCGACCGAGGACTCGATCGGCGAGAAGTTCCTGCGCGAGCCGGACAAGGGTGCGGTCGCGGTGTTCGCCGCGTCCTGGCGCAATTCGCCGTCGCCGGCTTTCAGCAAGAGCATCATCAGCGAACTGCTGACGCCCGGCGCGACCATCGGCGAGGCCATCGTGCGCGGCAAGCGGCAGTCCAGGGACCGCGTGCTGGTGGAGATGTACAACCTGCTCGGCGACCCGGCCATCGTGCTCGAGCGTCCGCGCGACAACGCGCGCGTGGTGCGCGACGACGGCCGCTGGAGCGACGGCATCGTCGTCGACCTGCAGCAGCCGGGCTTCGCCGGCAACGTGCGCGTCGACTGGCTCGACGCGAAGGGCGCCAAGCTCGCCTCGGCGGACTACCGCACCGACGATGCGCGCTTCCGCCTGCCGGTGCCGGCGGCGGCACGCGGCAAGCTCGCCCAGGTGCGCGTCTACGCCGCGTCGCCGACGACCGGCCGCGACGCCGTCGGCGGCCTCGACTTCGAGGCGCGAAAGCCGGCCAAGCCGATGCGCGTCGCGCTGGCCGACTGGTGGCGCGATTTCCGGCGCGCGCCGTATCGCGCACCGGAATGGCACGCCGACACGATCATGCAGATCGATTTCGAGGACCCGTCGCGCACCGCGCAGGCGCGGCAGCAGGCGCAGTCCGCGTTGCCGAAGACCGCCGCGGCCGGCTCGCCCTGAGCCGCGCCCCGGACGACGCCGTCACTGCGCGTCGTCGGATTCGGCCGGCTCGTCGGGCTCGCGGCTGCGCGCCTGGTCGAGCGACGCCTTCAACGCTTCCGATTGGGCGAAGAACGCCTGCATGCTCTCGGCACCGGCCAGGCGGATCGACGGCGGCTGCAGGCGCTGCAGGGTGACCGCCTGACCGTAGGTCGAACGCCATTCGGACAGCTTCAGGCTCTGCACCGTGATGCCGAGCGCGGCCAGCGCGGCCAGCGCGATCGCCTTCGTCGGCAGACGCGCGGAACTGACCGCGCGCAGATGGAAGAAGCAGACCGCGGCGAGGATCAGCCAGGCCACGACGTACTGGTACGTGGTCAGCGCGGGCCACGACAGCGCGAACGCGCCGAACTCGCCGACCTGGTCGTACAGCGAATAGGCCAGCAGGCCGCTGCCGATGATCGCCAGATGCAGGCCGAAGCGCGCATGGCCGCTGAATACGCGCGACAGCACGCTCCACAGCGTCGTCCACACGGCGATGATGGCGACCACCGTCAGCGCCGGCGTCAGATAGCGGATCAGTTTCGACTCACCCGTCTCGTTCAGCCATAGCCCGAGCAGCTCCAGCGCGAACACCAGCGCGATCGCCACCAGCGCGAACGGCCACGGCGAACGGTGGCCGGCGAGCGGCAGCTCGGGCGCCACCGCCTCGGCGGAGGAGCGCAGGCGCAGCACGGTGTGGCCGATGCGCAGCGCGGTCGTGCGCTCGAGCGCGACGCGGTCGCGGCGCTGCGCCGAGCCCTCGACGTAGACGCCGTTGCGGCTGCCCAGGTCCTGCGCGCTCCAGCGTCCGTCGTCGCCGCGCACGATGCGCAGGTGGTGCGCGGCCACGTACGGGTCGTCGAGCACGACGTCGTTGTCGAAGGCGCGGCCGACGGTGATCGCCGCTGCGGTGACGCGCTCGCGCGCGACGACGTCGCGATGGCGGCCGAGCACCTCGAGCCAGACCGCCTCGGCGGCGGGCGTCACGTTCACTTCGTCCATGCGACCGCTCCGAGGAAGCGCCGTCCCAGCGCGAGTGCGTTGTCGTAGCTGACCCCCTGCATGGCCAGGCGCGAGACCAGCGCCTCGCGGTCGCGGTCCTGCGTCACCGTGGTCAGCGCCACGTCGTAGAGGCCGGCGAAGTCGCGATAGGCGCGCGCGCACCAGACCGCGCGCAGCACCGGTGCGGCGGCCGGGTCGGCCGGCGTGACGAATTCCTCGTGGCATTCGGGCTGGGTCAGGCGCTTGCGCGACCACGAGCGGCTCATCGACGCCGAGGCGTAGTACTGCGACAGGAACGCGGCGAACTGGAACGCGTTGAGATCGCTGCTGCGCACGTAGGCGTGCGTCAGCTCGGCGCGGCCGCTCTCGATGTCCTCGGCGACGAACAGCGAGCTCTGCGAATTGCAGCTGGAGCTGTCCATCTGCGCGCGCGGCCGCGGCGTCTGCTCGGCGTTGGTGCGCGCCCAGCAGTTGAACCACGGCGCCGAACTCTCCGGCGCGCGATACGGGCCGAACGTCGTCGCGCGGAAGCCGCGCTCGTCCAGCTCGCGATAGAAGGCCTCCTGCCAGGCCAGCAACTGACGGTCGATCTCCTCGCGCGTCTGCGCCGGATCCAGCGGCGCGCCGGCGCGCGCGCGCTCGACCAGCGCCGCCGCCTTGCTCGCCGGGACCAGGAAGCTGACCAGCTCGCCGTCGAGCCGCTTGGCGACGTTGACCCCGGCGACGCGGCCAGCCGCGGTCACCGCCGGACCGCCGCTCATGCCCGGATTGATCGCGCCGGTGAAGTGCACGCGCTCGTTGTAGCTGCGCTCGACCAGCCCGTTGTAGGTGCCCTCGACGATGGTGAAGCCGATGTCGAGCGGATTACCCATCGCGTAGACGCGCTCGCCGCGCGGCAGCTCGCCCGACAGCGCGCCCGGATCGAACTGCAGGTGCGGCAGGTCGGCGCCTTCCAGCCGCACCACGGCCAGGTCGTTGGCGACGTCGATGGCGAGCAGGGTCAGCGCGCCCTGCGTGCCGTCCGGCCGCGCGAACTCCAGGCGGTAGGTCTTCGGCTCCAGCGCGTACTGCGAGACGACGTGGTAGTTGGTCACCGCCAGCCCGTCCGCACCGACCAGGAAGCCGGAGCCGATCGACGACTGCCGACCGGCGGCCTCGACCAGGGTGCGGATCTGCAGCAGGCTCGGCCGCGTGCCGGCGTAGATGCCCTCAGCCGCGGCCGACACCGGCGCGGCCGGCGGTGCGGCGGGCGGCGCGGCGGGCGCGGCTTCCTGCGCTGACGCTGCGGCGGCGCCGAGCGCCAGCGCGAGCAGGCAGATCCAGCGCGGTGCGTTGCAAGGTTCCTTCATCGGCATCTCCACGGCGGACGCCGAGCCTATCGCCTGCCTCGCCTCCGGTTCAACGTCCCTGCCCCAGCACTTCGCGGTAGACCGCGACCGTCTCCTCGACGCAGCGCGTCCACGGATAGGTGCGCGCGTGCCGCGCGCCGCGCTCGGCCGCACGCGCGCGCCACGGCGCGTCCTCGAGCAGTCGCTGCAGGCCGTCGCGCAGCGCGTCCTCGTCGAGCGGATCGACCGTCAGCGCGATCGTGCCCTCGGCATCGCGCACGACCTCCGGCATCGACGAGCGGTCGGAAGTCAGCGCCGGCACGCCGCTCGCCATCGCTTCCAGCAGCGGCAGGCCGAAGCCTTCGTACAGCGACGGGAAGGCGAACGCATGCGCGCCGGCGTAGAGCAGCGGCAGGTCTTCCTCGTCGACGTAGCCCAGGCGCCGCGCCTCGCCGCGCGCCTCGAGCGGACCCAGCGCCTGCTCCAGTTCGCTGCGCAGCCAGCCGCGCGCGCCGACCACCACCAGCGGATGGCGCGCGCGCAGCGCCGCCGGCAGCGCCGCGTAGGCGCGAGCGAGCCGCGCGAGGTTCTTGCGCGGCTCCTGCGTGGCCACGACCAGCAGGTAGGGCACGTCCTCGAGCGCGTGCTTGCGCAAGGTCGCGCGCAGCTCGTCCGCCGCGCGCGGCCGGTAGGTCGCGTCGACGCCCAGCGGCACCACGCGCAGTTTGGCGCGCGGCACGCCGAGCCGGGTTTCGATCTCGTCGGCGATGAACTGCGAATCGGTGAACACCACCGCGGCCTTCTCCAGGCTGCGCGGCAGGTGGCGGTCGAGAAAACGCACGCGCTCGATCGGGTGCGTCTCGGGATGGTTCAGCCAGGACAGGTCGTGCACGGTGGTCAGCGCCGGACCGGCGAACGGCATCAGCACGTAGTTCGGCGTGTGCAGCAGCCAGCCGTCGAGGCGCCACGTGTGCAGGCGGAACAGCGCCGAGCGCAGCTGCGTGTACGCCTCCAGCGCGGCGCTCTTGAACGGCACGTTGCGGCGCACCGCGGCGATCGTCGCGTTGGCGTGCAGCGCATGCTCGGGATCGTCGACCCAGCGATAGGCCGAGTACAGCTTGAGCGCCTCGACCTCGCGATGCCGCGCCAGCCCGCGGGCGAGCTCGAGCGCGTAGCGGCCGATGCCGGTGAGCGGCGCGGTGATCGCGTCGACGTTGAAGATCACGCGCATGCGCGGCCCTGTTCGAACGGCAAGACCGGCCATTGAACCACGAAGCGCGGCGGAACGCGGAGTGACGGATCCTGCGCGCTCGCGCGGGCACGCGGAAACGCGACCTGGCTGGAGGTGTACCGGCGCCCGGCCGATTTCTTCCGGCGGCCGCTCGTCGAACGCGGGCGGCGCTGAAGGGAACCCTGGACAACGCCGAGTACCGTCATTCCCGCGAACGCGCAAGGCGCCGTTCAACCACCGCGGGGCTGGTCATCCATCCTGCTCTCGGAGCGGAGATCAAAGTGGATTCCCGCGTTCGCGGGAATGGCGAGGGTTGTTCCAGGCTTCGCGAGGCTGTTCGAGCCGGTTTCTCGCAGAGGCGCAGAGAACGCAGGGAAGAACACTCGAAAATGCTCTTCTCTGCGCTCTCTGCGCCTCTGCGAGAGAAAAGCTCTCGACACGCGCTGCATGCTCGAGGCGTCCCGAACGCCTAAGCCCGCTCGCGCGCCAGATCGGCCTCGAACATGCGCCGCGCCAGTCCGGCGAGATCCAGACTCGGCGCAAAACCCAGCTCTCGACGCGCCTTCGACGCGTCGCCGACCAGCAGCGGCGCGTCGACCGGGCGGAACAGCGACGCGTCCACGCGCACGCGCACGCGGTCGCTGCCGTGTTCCACGCCGACTTCGTCCGCGCCTTCGCCGAACCAGTCCAGCGGCATGCCGGCGGCGGCGAACGTCGCGGTGGCGAAATCGCGCACGCTGGCGGCGACGCCGGTCGCCAGCACGTAGTCGTCGCCGGTGTCGCGCGCCGCCATCGCGGCCATCGCGGCGACGTGGTCGGGCGCGTAGCCGAAATCACGCCGCGCATCGAGGTTGCCGAGTTCGATCCATTGCGCGCGGCCCAGCGCGATGCGCGCCGCGCCGAGGCTGATCTTGCGCGTGACGAAGGCCGGATCGCGCAGCTCGGACTCGTGGTTGAACAGGATCGCGCTCGACGCGCGCAGGCCGTAGCTGGCGCGCCAGCTGCCGACCGCCGCGTGCGCGAGCAGTTTCGACAACCCGTACGGAGAGCGCGCCGCCGCCGGCGTGCGCTCGTCCTGCGGCGCGCGCTCGGGCAGGCCGAAGATTTCCGCGCTCGCGGCGAGCACGAAATGCGCGGCCGGCGCGTGCGCGCGCAGCGCTTCGAGCAGGTGCACCGTGCTGAGCCCGTTTGCGGCGAGGCTGCCGACCGGATCGCGGAACGATTCGGCGACGCGCGACTGCCCGGCCAGGTGGAACACGGCCTTCGGATGCGTGGAGGCGACCAGCGCGGCACAGGCGGTGGCGTCGGTCGGATCGAGCGCGACGACGCGCAGCCGCGGATGCGCGTCGATGCCCAGCTCGCGCAGGCGCCAGCGCTCCGGCTCGCGCTGCGGCCGGTGCGTGCCGACCACCTCGACACCCTCACGCAGCAACCGCGCCGCGAGCAAGGCACCGTCCTGGCCGCAAAGGCCGGTGACGAGGGCGCGCGCGCAGTCGGAAGTCATGACGGCATCTTCGCAAAACGGCGTGCGCCGGCGAACAGCTCGGCCGGCGTCGCGGTCCGCGCGGGGTCGATCGGCAGGATCGGAATATCGAGCAGGCGGCACACGATCTCCGCCGCCGACTCCTTGCGCTCGGCGACCAGCAGGCCCTCGATCGCATGCAGCTGCAGCCAGTCCCACAGCGCGCGGTAGGAGGTTTCCGCATCGTCCGCGCGCCAGAGGTTGGCGGCGACGACACGCCCGCCCGCGACCAGCTCGTTGCGCTCGCCGTTCGCGCGCAGGGTCCACACGTCGGCATCGACCACGGACGGTGCGTTCGCACCGACCCACAGCAGGCGCGGCCGCGCCGCGGCGGCGTCGGCGAAGGCACGCCGCACGCGCCAGTCGAGCACGCGCCGCTCGAACGAGAACAGGGTTCGCCCGACCTCGGCTTCGTAGTCCGGCCAGCGTTCGCGCAGCACCGCCATGCCGGCCTCGCCCAGACGGCGGCGGCGCTCCTCGCCGAAGCTCGCGCTGCGCGCGTGCCGCACCAGCACGTTGCCGGCGATCAGGTGGCGCAGGCCCGCCTGCGCGGCGCGCTGGCAGAAATCGTTCTCCTCGCCGTAGCCCTGCGGGAACGCGGCTTCGTCGAGCTTTCCGACGCGCTCGATCACCGCGCGGCGGATGTAGAGGCAGAAACCGTTGCCGGTCGGCAGCGCCGGATACGCCAGTCCCGCCTGCTGCCATAGCGTTCGCGCGGCGCGCTCGAAGCTCCAGCCGGGCGGCAGCTCGTTGGCCTGCTCCAGCTCCGGCACGGAAAACGCGCCGGCGTTGTCGGACACCGCCGTGGCGGTGCCGACGTCGTCGCGCGCGTGCGCGGCGCGGCGCAGCCCGGTCAGCCAGTTCGGCCCGACTTCGGTGTCGGCGTTGAGCAGCACGACGTCCGCGCGCCCCGCCGCGTCGATGCCGCGGTTGGCCGTGGCGGTGAAGCCGCGATTCTCGGCAATGCGCAGCACCTCGACGCCGGCCACGCGCGCGTAGCGCGCCAGCAGCGGCGCGATGCGCGGATCGGGGCTGGCGTCGTCGACGACGATCAGGCGCACGCGGCCGGTGGTCCAGGCGAGCACGGAATCGAGGCAGCGCCCGACCAGTTCCGGCGCGTCGTAGACCGGCACCACGATCGCGACCTCGGCGGCCGCGGCGTCGACGCCGAACGGAACCGGCTGCGCGGCGGCGGCCGGCGGCGCCAGCGGCGGCGGCGGTGCATCGGCCGCGCCGATGCCGGCCGAACCCAGGCGCACGTGCAGCGGCCGTTCGGCCAGCGCCTCGCCGTCGCGTCCGCGGCGCGGCATCAGTTGCAGCCAGTCGTGCCCGGACGGCGCGAAGGCAAAGGTGAAGTCCGCGTGGGCGTGGGCGTCGAGCGGCGACTGCGCGAAATACGCGCCGTCCAGATCCAGCGCGACCGTGTCGGCGTGGCCGGGCTCGAACTCCAGTCGCAGCTGCGTGCCGTTCCACGCCGCCGCACGCAGCGGCGGCCGCAGCCGCGCGCGCGACGGGCGGAGCAGATGACGGACGAACGAGAACACGCTCAGCCGCCGACGCCGGCGTGGCGCGGCGGCTCGACGGCCTCGTCGAGGATGCGGCGTTCGCGGATCGCGTCCCACAAGGCCTGCGTTTCGGGGTCGAGCGCGGATGGCTGCACGGGCGAGGCATGGGCGAGCGCCGGATCGATCCAGGCGCGCAGCTCGGCGGCGTCGGGCTGGCGCAGACCCGGCACGCCGAAGCCGCTCAGTTCCTCATGCAGCCGGCGCGCCAACGCAAGCGGATCGGCCAGCGCCTGCGCGTAGTCGACCAGCACGCGCGGCCAGCCGCGGCTCGCCTCGAACGCCGCCAGGGTGTACTGCCGCCACAGCGCGAGCGCGTGCTCGCGCGACAGTCCGTTGCGCCGGGCCAGCGATTGCGCGACCGCCTGCGGCTCGCGCACGACGTGCACGAACACCGGGCGCGTCAGCAGCGGCAGCAGTTCGCGCGCGAGCAGGCACAGGCGCGGCTCCTTGATCAGCCACGGCCGCCGCGGCTCCAGCGTGCGCAGCACCTCGGCGACGTCGCGGCGGAACGCGTCGACGGCGGCGCCGGGCGCGTGCGCCGGCGGATGCTTCCAGTCGCCGCCGGCGGCCTCGAGCCGGCGCAGGCAGGCGCCGTGCAGGCGCGCCAGTTCGTAGTGGCCCTTCGGATTGTCCGGGCCGATCAGCAGGTCCGCATCCTCGCCGGCATAGACGCCCAGCCGTGCCAGCAGGCCGGCCACGCTCGAGGTGCCGGAGCGGTGCATGCCGAGCACGAGGATCTGTCCGCTCGCCGGCTGCGCGAGGTCGGCCGGCCGATGCACCCGCGGCGTCGGCCGCGGCGGCGCCAGCGTGCCGCCGCGCGCGAGCGCTTCGACGAGGCGGTCGGCACTGGTTTCGACGTCGTGATCGCGGGCGAAGGACTCGGCGCGCGTGCGCGCGGCGGCGCCGAGCACCTCGCGCCGTTCGAAGGCTTCGCGCAGGCGCGCGACCAGCGCGTCGCGGTCCGGCTCGGCCCAGCGCCGGCCGGGGCCGGCGTCGATCGTTTTCGCGGCGACGGCGAGGCCGTGTTCTCGCGCGAGGCTCGCCTGGCTGCCGAAGTCGGTGGCCAGCAGGATCCGGCCGCAGGCGAGCGCTTCGGCCGCGCGCGGATCCCAGCCGCCGCCGCGGCGCGCGGAAACATACGCGTCGGCGGCGGCGAGCAGCTGCGCGCGCTGGTGCCACGGAAAACCCCAGTCGTCGAGCACGCGCACGCGGCCGCGCGCGGCTCCGTCGGGCAGCGCGTCCAGCGCAGCGCGGATCGCCAGCGCGTCGCGCCCGGGCAGGATCTGCAGCAGCAGCTCGACCGGCTCGTCGGCGCCGAACGCGGCGCGGAACGCGGCGACCAGCAGGTCCGGTGCGTCGCGCGCGAGATCCTCGGCCAGCGCGAGGAAGACGAACCGGCCGTGCGGGTGGCGCGGCGCCGGCACGCCGGGATGGCAATAGTCGCGATCGACGCCGAGCGGCAGGATCTGGATCGGCGTGCGCACGCCGGCGCGCTCGAACGCCTCGCGCTGGAACGCATCGGGCACCAGCAGCAGGTCGAGCGAACGCGCACCGCGCGCCGCCTGCGGCGAGGCGGTTTCGCAGTCGCTCAAGCCCACGCCGACGCGCCAGCGGCCGCGCGCCTGCGCGAAAGCGTCTTCCGCGCCGCAGGCGATCGCGGCGGCCGGCACGGCCGGCAGGCGCCGCCGCGCGGCCAGGTCGAGGCGGCCGTCCTGCGCGTCGGCGCATTCGCGCGCGGTCGGCGCGAAGCCCATGCGCAGGCCGCGCGCGTCGAGCCGCCGCACGAACAGGCGCGCGAGTTCCGCCGTGGCACCCGGAAAGCGCGTGGCGCCGTGCCACAGCACGTCGCCGCGGTAGTCCGCGCGCAGCCGCTCGCGCCAGCGCGCGGCGAACGCGGCGCGGCTGTCGGCGAACAGGCGGCTGCGGAAGCCGCCGTCGTCCTGGGTCGAGCCGTGCTGGTCGTGGCGCAGCGTGACGCCGCCGGCGACGACGCTGGCGATGCCGAAGTCGGCGGCGCGCAGGCAGCAGTCGGTGTCCTCGAAATAGCTGTGGAAGGCCTCGTCGAGGCCGCCAATGCGCGCGATCGCGTCGCGGCGCAGGTAAGCGAGCGCGAAGGCGATCGCCTGCACGCGGCGCAGGTGCGGGTACTGCGCGACCTCGCGCTCGACGTGGGCGGATTCGGTCTGCTGGCCGTGCAGGTCGTCCGGCTCGATGTAGCCGCCGACGTGGTAGACGCGCCCTTCGGCTTCCGGGCCGAGCAGGCGGCAGCCGACGATACCGGTCGCCGGATCGGCGTAGGCGGCGTCGCGCAGGCGGCCGAGCCAGTCGGGCTGGGTGAACACCAGGTCGTTGTTGAGCAGCACGACGTCGTCGTCGGCGGGCGCCGCAGCGATTCCGGCGTTCATGCCGCGCACGAAGCCGAGGTTGCGCGGCAGGCGCAGCGTGCGCACGCGGCCGGCGTAAGCGGCCAGGCCGTCCGGGGTCTCGTCCTCGCTGCCGTTGTCGACCACCAGCACTTCGGCGAAGTCGAGATCGCTGGCGAGCAGCGAATCCAGGCAGCGCCGCGTCAGCGGCCACTGGTTCCAGGCGAGCACGATGAGGGTCGTGCCGCGCACGGCTAGTCCTCCGTCCGCCAGGCCGCCGCCAGCGCGCGATCGACGTCGCCGAGCGCGAAGCTGGCGATCGGCGTCTGCAGCAGCGCGGCGACGTTCTCCGCCGCGGCCGACGGACACGCGGCTTCGGCGAGCACGCGGCGCCGGCGCTGCGCCTGGACCGCGCCCGGTTCGCGCGCCAGGCGCGCGGCGGCCAGCGCGAGCTGACCGGGCGCCATACCGAGCCGGCGCGCGAGCGCCTGCAGGCGGGCGGTATCCACCTGGTTCATGCCGGCACCGCGGTCAGGTGCAGGTCGCGATGGTAGGCCTCGAACACCTCGTCGCGGTCGCCTTCGAGCACGCTCTTGCCGTGCTCGACCCACAGCACGCGATCGCACAGCGAAGCGATCTGGTTCTCGTCGTGGCTGACCAGCACCACCGTGTGCCCCTCGCCCATGCGCGCGCGCAGCGCGGCGCCGGATTTCTGCTGGAACTCGGCGTCGCCGACGGCGAGCACCTCGTCGATCAGCAGCACGTCCGGCTCGACCTGGATCGCCACCGAGAACGCCAGGCGCATCATCATGCCCGACGAATAGGCGGCGATCGGCTGCTCGAAGAAGTCGCCCAGTTCGGAGAATTCGCGGATCGCCGGCAGGCGCGCGGTGATCTCGCGGCGGCGCAGGCCGAGCATCAGGCCGGACAGGATCGCGTTGTCGCGGCCGGACAGGTGCGGCGTGAAGCCGAGTGCCAGCGACAGCAGCTGGCACGACACCGGACCGCGCCGCACCGTGCCGCGGTCGGGCGCGAGGATGCCGGCGATCACGCGCAGCAGGGTGCTCTTGCCGGCGCCGTTGCGGCCGATCACGCCCAGGCGCTGGCCGCGGCGCAGGGTGAGGTCGACGTCTTCCAGCGCCCAGAAGCGGTTTTCGTTCATGCGCCGCTGCGAACTGAACGCGACGCCGACGTTGCGCAGTTCGACCAGGATCTCGTTCGGGTCTACCGGCATGCGTCCCTCACGCGGCGAGCTTGGGATAGCGCGGCGCCAGCCGCGAGATGACGAACGCGCCGATCGCGCACGCGACCAGGGCGATCAGGCTGGCCTTGGTCAGGCCGACCCAGTTCGGCCACAGGCCGTGCATGAGGATGCCGCGCGCGGCGTCCATCAGCACCGCGATCGGGTTCAGCGCGAGGATCTCGCGCAGCGGCGAGGGCACGTTGGAGAGCATGAACACCACGCCCGACAGGTACATCACCACGTTCAGCACCTGCTCGATGACGAAGCGCAGGTCCGGCAACAGCGGCACCACCGCGCCGATCACGAAGCCGACGCCGGCCGACAGCAGCAGGATCGCCACGAACAGCGGCAGCAGGCCGAAGTAGGCGAGGTTCGGCGGATAGCCGGCGAACCACAGGATCAGCAGCAGCACGGCGAAGATGTAGAAGAACTTCACCGTGTCCGACAGCATCGCCACGATCGGGAACACCAGCGGCGGCAGGCGCACCTGGCGCACCAGGTTCAGGTTGCTCCAGATCGCGTGGCCGCCGTGGATCATGCACGACTTCATCCACTGCCACAGCGTCACGCCGATCAGCAGCGACGGCAGGTAGTCCGGCCCGCCGGCGCGCAGGATCACATGGATCAGCAGCCACCACACGGCCATCTGCATGGCCGGGTCGAGCACCCACCAGGCCAGGCCGAGATAGCTGCGCGCGCGCTCGGCGCGCAGTTCCGCGTAGGTGCTGAAGAGGACCAGTTCGATCAGATGTTGACGCATGGGCGAAGCGGAAGGGAAAACCTTGCGAGGATACCGGATTCCGCCGCTCACGCCGCGCAGAGGCGGTCGAGCGCGGGACCGGCGAAGGCGAGGAACAGCAGCAGGCCAGCCAGCGCCGCGCCGAGGACCAGGCGCGGCGGCGTCAGCGCGATCGCGTCGAAGCGCCGCGCGCAGGCGCGCGCGCGCAGGGCCGCCAGGAAGCTACCGGCAAAGCCGCACAGGAACGGCAGCAGCGGCAGCAGGAAGCGCGCCTTGACGTGGATCAGCGCGAACAGCGCGAGCTGGTAGGCGACGAACAGGGCGGCCACCAGCGCCAGTCGGTCCGGCCGGCGCCGCCAGCCGGCGAGGCCGAACGCGGCAGCGGCGAGGATCAGCGCATGGAAGGCGTCGCTGGCGAGAGTCAACGTGCGCGTCAGCCACGGCGGCGTGCTGTAGACCGACAGGTGCCCGGCGCAGGCCGGCCCCGGCAGCTGCGACAGCAGCGGCGTCTTCGCGCTGAACAGGCGGAAATACTGGCGTCCGAGCTGGTCGGCCACGACCGCCGCGGCGCCGCGCTCGGCGAGCAGCGCGCGGATCTTTTCCAGGTAGACCGCGTTGCGTTCCTGCGGCGTGGCGCCGCTGTCGAGGAAGGCCGGCAGGGTCGCACCGCCCATGTCGAGCACGTAGTCGCTGCGCCAGCGGTCGGTCAGGCCAACCCAGAGGTTGTACACCGAGCTGTCGGCGATCATCGGCCGGCCGTACTCGCGCCAGCCGTGCCACAGCGCCGGCGCGGTGACGAGGCCGAGGCCGACCACGAACAGCGCGGCCGGCCGCCAGACCAGCCAGGGACGTTCGCGGCGCAGGAACACGATCAGGAACGCCGGCCAGAACGCCGACAGCAGGCTCTTGGCCAGGATCGCAAGGCCCACGCAGGCGCCGGCGGCGAGGGCGCGCAGGCCCGACGCGGCGCGCGCGAGCAGGCAGAACGCCGCCAGCAGCAGGGTCAGGTGCGGGATTTCCGGCCACAGCCAGTGCGAATAGGCCGCGATCGACGGGTTCAGCAGGAACAGCGCCGCCGCCGTGTTCGCCGCGGCGACGCTGCCGCCGAGCGTGCGCCACAGGTCGCGCAGCAGGGCGCCGCAGAGGACGAACAGCGCGGTCTGCGCGAGCTGCACGGCGAGCACGTGCACGCCGGCGAGCGCGTAGACGGCCGCCAGCAGCAGCGGCTGCAGCGGCGGCCAGATCGTGCTCGGCATCCACGCTCCGCCGGCGAGGATCGCAAGCGCGAAGTCGTGGTAGGCGTTTTCGTCGCCGATCAGCCGCTTCGCGCCCCAGGCGTACCAGGCGCTCCACAGCAGCGCCTGGGAAACGGCGAACAGAACGATGAAAGCCGCCGCCGCGGCGCGCCGGTTGCGCCGGCGCAGCGCCGGAAGCGCGGCCGCGACGTTCATCGCGGCGCGGCGGTCATTCCTTCGCCGGCGCGACCGGCTGCGGCGCCGGGCTGCCGACGGCGCGGCGCTTGGCCGGCGCCTTGAACACCGGCGAGATCTTCTCCTTCGATCCGTCGGTGTTGGTCTGCTCGATGTAGTACCAGTATTCCTTGCACGGATCGATCGTGTCGTCGCGGAACTCGTACTTGTGCGTCTCGTCCGAGGTGCCGGCGCCGAGGATCGGTTCCTTCGTCAGCTTGGCGAACTCGCCCTTCTCCGAGTCGCCGCGCCACACGTCGAAGCCGAAATTGTTCTGCTCGCTGGCGGTGGACCAGCGCGCGGTGTTGAAGGCGCGCTGGTCGGCCGCGACCTTCGACTGGTCGCCGCACTCGCCTTCCGGGATCTCCTTGACCGGAGCGGCGGCTTCGGCCGGCTTCGGCGCCTCGGCGGCGGGCGCGGCGGCCGGCACGTTTGCCGCGGGCGCCGGCGGAGCCTTCGGCGCGACCGGTTCCGACGGCGGCGGACTGCAGGCGGCCAGGGCGACGGCCAGGGCGGTGGCCAGGGAGATCGGGACGAGCGGGCGCATGCGGACTCCGGCGTTTCGCGACAGGTCGGCAACGATAGTCGTCCGGTACCGGCGCTGGCAACCGGCGCGGCGCGCCCTGCCGCGCCGGCGCGGTTTCGCATCCGCGCGCCGGCCCGCCATAATGCGCGACCGCCCGCAGGGCGAAGCTCCACAGACGGGATGGGAACGCGTGAGTCCGGATCGGCAGGATGACTACCTCGAGCGCGTCAAGGCCGAAATCCGCCTTGAAGCGGACGCCGCGCGCACGCGCGCGCCGCTGCCGCGCCGCGACCCGCCGCCGCGCCGGCCGCGTTCGACGCAGGGCGACGGCATCGAGCGCGAGCGTCTGGACTACTCGATCGCCGAACTGAGCGGGCCGCACTACATCGCCTTCGTCGACCACGTGTTCCGCGCGGTCCTGAAGCGCCAGCCCGACGACGCCGGCTCGACCATGCAGATCCGCCTGCTCGCCGCCGGTGCGCCGAAGGCCGAGGTGATCGGCAATCTGCGCTGGTCGCCGGAAGGCCGCCGCATCGGCACGCGCATCCGCGGCCTGCTGCCGCGCTACGTGCTGGCCAAGCTGGCGCGCCTGCCGGTGATCGGCTATGCGCTGCAATGGGGCATCGCGTTCGCCGGGCTGCCGGTGCTGCTGCGCCACCAGCGCGCCGCCGACACCTCGGTTGCCGCCGGCTTCAACACGATCGCCGACGCGCAGCGCGACGCCGGGCACCGGCTGGACGAGGTGCAGGCCACACTCAGGACCGAACACGACCGGCGCAGCGACGAGCTGCGCGGCGAGATCCGCCGCCTGCAGCTGCGCGTGGACGATCTCGAACGGCGCGCGCACGAGTTCCAATTGCGCGCGGACTCGCTGGAAGGCCGCACCGGCGCCGCCGCGCACGAACTGGGCGAGCTGCGCCAGTACGTGCACGCGGCGAACCACTGGATCGCCTCGCTGCAGCGCAGCCTCGGCGATCTGGAGGAAGGCGCCGCCGCCGAGCGCGACAGCGCCGACGCGTTCGCCGCGTCGCTGCCGGAAGACGAAGGCGTCGCCGCCGCACGCCGCGAGCGCCATCGCGCGTGGAGTGCGGCGCTGGCCGAACGCCTGCCGCAGGCCGCGTCGGTGCTCGACCTGGGCAGCGGCGACGGCGCCTGGCCGGAGGCGCTGGCCGAACGTGGCTTCGACGCCGTCGGCGTCGAGGCGAACGCGCACCTGGTCGCACGCGCGAAGGCCGGCCGCGTCGCGCAGGGCGATCCGGCAGCGGCGCTTGCGCGCTGCGCCGATGCCGGCCTCGACGCCATCAGCGTCAGCGCGAGCGTGCTCGCCGCGGACCCGGCCGCCACCGTCGAGCTGCTCGGACACGCGCGCCGCGCGCTCAAGCCTTCCGGCTGGCTGGCCCTGCGCTGCGAGCGCGAGCCGCACCGGCTCGCCGCCGTCGACGGCGATGCGACGCGCTGGAGCGCGTGGCTCGCGGCGACCGGCTTCCAGACGCCGGCCATCGTGCGCGACGGCGACGCGGCGATCGTCCTCGCCCGGCGCGGCGCAGGCGGCCCCTGATGAGGATCGGCTGATGAGGATCGCGATGCTGGTGCCGGGGCTGGCGCCGCACGACGCGGTCAGCAACGACACGCTCGGCATGACGCGCGCGCTGCGTGCGCAAGGGCACGAGGTGGCGCTGTTCGCGCCGCACGCATGCGGCGTCGACGAGACGATCCGCGCACCGGCCGAGGTGGAGGCCTGGGCGCAGTCCGCGGACGACGTCATCGTCTATCACTACTGCGTCGGCTGGGACTTCCCGCTGGCGCTGTTCGGCCGCACGCGTGCGCGCCGCGTGCTGCGCTACCACAACATCACGCCGCCGGAATTCTTCACCGAGTGGGCCGAAGGCTACGTCGCCGCCTGCGCCGAAGGGCGCGGCCAGCTCGATCCCTACGCGGCGATGAACTGCGAGCTGTACCTGGGCTGCTCGCCGTACAACCTCGAGGATTTCCTGTCGCGCGGGGTCGATCCCGCGCGCTGCGCGCTGCTGCCGCCGTTCCACCAGGTCGAACAGCTGCGCTCCCTCGCCCCCGACGACCGGCGCCTGCCGCGCGGCGAGCCGCTGCTGCTGATGGTCGGACGGCTGGCGCCGAACAAGGCGCACTTCGACCTCGTCGACGCGCTCGCCGCGCTGCGCGCGATGGGCGCCGGCTCGGCCCATCTGCTCTCCGCCGGCAAGCTCGATCCGAATCTCTCGCGCTATGGCGAGGCGCTGGAAGATCACATCCAGCGCCGCGACACGCAGGACGCGGTGACGCTGATGCAGGACGCCAACGGCGCCGAGCTGCGCGCTGCGTTCGAGCGCGCCGACGCGCTGCTGATGCTGAGCCGGCACGAAGGCTTCTGCGTGCCGCTGATCGAGGCGATGGCGCTCGGCACGCCGGTGATCGCGCGCGCGACGAGCGCGATCCCGTGGACGCTCGGCGACGCCGGCCTGCTGTGGGACGGCGCCGACCCGCACGTGATCGCCGCCGCCGTGCAGCGTCTGTCCGGCGACGCGGAACTGCGCGAACACCTGCGCGCCGCCGGCAAGGCGCGCTACGCCTCGACGTTCGCACCGGCGGTGCTCGAGCGCGGCCTGGCCGAGGCGATGACCCGGGTAGCGCGCCGATGAAGGCCGCCCTGCTGCTGCCGGTGCTGGCGGGCAAGGATGCGGTCGGCAACGACACGCTGGCGATGGCCGCGCTGCTGCGCGAGCGCGGCCTGGAGACGCGCGTGTTCTGCGACGTCGCGCACGGCGTGGCCGAGACCACCTACTCGCCGGACACGCTGCTCGACTTCGCCGGCGGTCCCGACGACCTCGTCATCTACCACTTCTCGGTCGGCTGGCCGCAGGCGACCGAACTGGTCGCGCGCGCGCGCGGCTACCGCGTCGTGCGCTACCACAACATCACGCCGCCGGAATTCTTCGCCGGCACCTCGCGCCTCTACGAAAGCGCCTGCGCCAAGGGACGCGAGGAGATTCCCGCCGTCGCGCGGCTCGGCTGCGAGCGCTATCTGGGCGCCTCGCGCTACAACCTCGACGAGCTGATCGCCTGCGGCGCGCCGGCCGATCGCGGCGCCGTGGTCGCACCGTTCCATCGCGTGGAGCAACTGCTGCGCGCCGAGGCCGACCTCGACCTGCTCGACGAACTCAACGACGGCACGCGCAACCTGCTGATGGTCGGACGCATCGCGCCGAACAAGAACCACCTCGCGCTGATCGACGCGTTCGCCGCCTACGTCGACGCCTACGGCGATCCCACGCGCCTGCTCGTCGTCGGCAAGTCCGATCCGGGCCTGGACGCCTACAACCAGGCGATCCGCGCGCGCATCGACGAACACCGTCTCGGCGACCGCGTGTGGTGGCTGGAATCGCTGAGCGAGGCGCAGCTGAAGGCGGCCTATCTGGCCAGCCACGCGTTCCTGACGATGAGCCGCCACGAGGGCTTCTGCGTGCCGCTGATCGAGGCGATGGCGCTCGGCGTGCCGGTGCTGGCACACGCCTCGAGCGCGATCCCGGAGACGATCGGCGACGGCGGCGTGCTCTGGAGCGAGGAGGATCCGTGGCTGTTCGCGGCCAGCCTCGCGCGGCTCGCCGATGACGCGCACTTCCGCAACGACCTGCGCGATACGGCGCGACGCCGCTACGAGACGGAGTTCGCGCCGCACGTGCTGCGCGAGCGCTTCCTCGCCGCGCTGGAGCCGCTGTCGTGAAGCGCGTCGCCATCGTCGTGCCGCGCTGTCACGAATCGCTGGTCGGCGGCGCCGAAGCGCTGGGCTGGCAGTACGCGACCCTGCTGGCGGACGAGTACGCGGTCGACGTGCTGACCACCACCGCGAGCGACTACGTCAGCTGGGCGAACGACCTGCCCGAAGGCGTGGAACGCCGTGACGGCGTCGCGATCCACCGCTTCCGCGTCGCGCGCGGCCGCGACGGCTACTTCCACGACCTGCATCGCCGCCTGCTGGCGCATTTCGCCGCGCGCGCGGACGCGAGCGACGGACGCGTCGCGTGGCCCGAGGCGCTGCAGGAGGAATTCATCCGCTCGCAGGGGCCGGTGTGCCCGGACCTGATCGCGCATCTGGCGCGGGCCGGCGACGACTACGCCGCGGTGATCTTCCTGACGTACCTGTATCCGACCACCTACGACGGCGCGCGCGCGCTGCCGCACCGGCGCTGGGCGATCGTGCCGACCCTGCACGACGAGCCCGCCGGGCATTTCGGCGTGTTCGCGCAGATGGCGCGGCACACGCCGCGCCTGCTCTGGAACACGCCGGCCGAACGCCGCCTCGGCGCGAGGCTGTGGAACGTCGACGCCGGCAATCTCGTCGCCATGACCGTGGCGACGCAAACGGTGGCGCCGGCGCGCGAGTCGACGCCGTACCTGCTCTACAGCGGCCGCATCGACACGCACAAGGGCTGCGCGATGCTGCTCGACGCGTTCGGCAGCTACAGCCGCGAACGGCCGTCCGACCTGCGCCTGCTGCTGACCGGCGCCGACAAGCTCGGCGTGCAGCAGTCCGAGCACGTGCGCTATCTCGGCTTCGTCAGCGACGAGCGCAAGCTGGCCCTGATGGCGGGCGCGCTCGCCTTCGTGCATCCCTCGCCGTACGAGAGCCTGAGCATCGTCGCACTCGAGGCGATGGCACAGGGCACGCCGATCGTGGTCAACGGCGAGTGCGAAACCCTCGCCGACCACGTCGAGGCCAGCGGCAGCGGCTTCGTGTTCCGCGGCGAAGCCGGACTGCACGCGGCGATCGACGCCGTGCGCGCGCTCGACGCGCCCGCGCGCGCCGAGCAGGCGCGACGCGCGCGGGCCTACGTGCTCGACCACTACAGCCGCGAGCAGGTGCGCGCACGGCTGATCGCGGAAATCGAGGCGCTGGCGGCAAACTGAGCCGGCCGCGTGCCCGGCTGTCGCGCGGACGAAGCTGCCCTCTCGCAGAGACACGCAGTCCGCAGAGGACAGACGAAAGCCCGGCTTTTTTCTCCGCGACCTCTGCGCCTCTGCGAGAACCGTCTTTCTCGGCCGCTCTCGCGACCCAGAGATTCAGCGCGCCGCCAGACGCATCGAGAAGCGCGCACCGCCGAGGTTGGGCGAGTGGTCGACGACCAGCTCGCCGCGATAGGCCTTGAGGATGTCCTGCACGATGGCCAGGCCGATGCCGTGGCCCTGCACGCGTTCGTCGCCGCGCACGCCGCGCTGCAGCAGATGCTCGATCTTGTCGTCCGGGATGCCGGGACCGTCGTCTTCCACCATCACCACCAGGCCGGCGCGCTTTCCGGCCGCGGCCGGCTGCGGCTGCGCGGTCAGCAACACGCGGCGCCGCGCCCACTTGAACGCGTTCTCGAGCAGGTTGCCGAGCAGCTCGAGCAGGTCGCCCTGGTCGCCGTGGAAACGCGCGCCCGGATCGATGTCGAATTCGCACAGGATCGATTTCGACGCGTAGACCTTCTCCAGGCTGCGCACGACCTCTTCCGCGTACGGCTCCAGCGGCAGCGGCGCGGCGAAGGTCTGGTGGCCGGACGTCGCCGCGCGAGAGAGCTGGTAGGCGACGATCTCGTCCATGCGCCCGACCTGCTCGAGCACCGTCCAGCGCAGGTCCTTGCCGTCGGCTCCGGTCTCCAGCTGGCTGCGCATGACGGCCAGCGGCGTCTTCAGGCTGTGCGCGAGGTCGGACAGGGTGTTGCGATAGCGCTTGACGCGCTCGCGCTCGGCCTCGATGAAGTTGTTGATGTTCGCGGTCAGGCCCGACAGCTCGATCGGATAGTCGCGGTCGAGCTGTTCCTGCGCGCCGTGCTCGACGCGGCGAAGATCGCCGGCGACGCGGCGCAGCGGCGACAGGCTCCAGCGCAGCACGCCGAGCAGCAGCAGCAGCAGGACCACGCCGAGCGAGCCCAGCCACGTCGCCAGCGTGCGGCGATAGACGTCGACTTGGCGCTGCAGGGCGCGGCTGTCTTCGGCGATGTGGAAGGTCACGTGCAGTTCGTTCTTCGCGCCGGCGTTCCACACCACGCCCTGCGACAGCACGAACAGGCTGCCTTCGGACGTCGCCACCGGACCGCGGAAGCGGATCTCGCCCGGATCGAGCTCGTCGGAGAACGGCAGTTCGCGTCCGGCCGCCGAGGCCGAGCGCCATTCCTTTTCCTTCGCGCCGACGACCTTGCCGCCGACGATGCCGGCGTACAGGCCGGTCGCGGTCGGCTGGTCGAAGCGCGAATCGGGCCCGACGTCCGGCGGAATCAGCGCGCCGGCGCGATTGGGATCGGAACTGGCCAGATAGGTGTACAGGTAGCCCTGCAGGCGCTCGCGCAGGCCGCTCTCGGCCGCCAGATAGAACGCGTTGTCGAGCGCGAAGAACGCCAGCGCAAGGAAGGCGGCCAGTACCAGACCGGCCGCCGCCAGCGAGCGCGCCTGCAGCGAAAGCGGACGCGCCATGCGCGCTTGCCCCCTCTCAGGCTTCGGTCTTGGCTTCTTCGACCGGCGTGTCGCTGCGTTCGAGCGCGAAGCGGTAGCCGCGGCCGCGCACGGTCTCGATCGGCTTGATCGCGTTGTCCGGATCGAGCTTGCGGCGCAGGCGTCCGATGAACACCTCCAGCACGTTCGAATCGCGATCGAAATCCTGCTGGTAGATGTGCTCGGTGAGATCGGCCTTCGACACCAGCTCGCCGGCGTGCAGCATCAGGTACTCGAGCACCTTGTACTCGTAGCTGGTCAGGTCGACCGTGCCGCCGTTGACGGCGACCGTCTGCGCGGTCGTGTCGAGCACCACCGGACCGCATTCGAGCGTCGGCCGCGACCAGCCGCTGGCGCGGCGCACGAGCGCATTGAGACGCGCCAGCAGTTCCTCGACGTGGAACGGCTTGACCAGGTAGTCGTCGGCGCCGTTCTTCAGGCCCTGCACCTTGTCCTGCCAGCTCGAGCGCGCCGTGAGGATCAGGATCGGATAGCGCTGGCCCGCTTCGCGCAGCTGCTTGACCAGGTCCATGCCCGAGAGCTTGGGCAGGCCCAGATCGATGATCGCGACGTCGAACGGCACTTCGCGGCCCAGGTACAGGCCTTCCTCGCCGTCACCGGCGGCGTCGACCGCGAAGCCGTCGCGCTTGAGCCGCGCGGCCAGGGTTTCGCGCAACGGGGCTTCGTCTTCCACCAGCAATACGCGCATGTCGTTCTCCGTAGGATGTTGCGTCCAGTTCGCGCCGGGCCGGCGTCATTGCTCCGCAGGCACTTGGATGACACGCACCTGACCGTCGCGCGTCAGGATCTTGACGCGGTAGACCTTGCGCTTGCCGACGTTCAAGGTCTGCACCGACAGCACCTTGCCGTCGGCCTGCCGCTGCGCCTGCGCCACCGCCTCCTGCACGCTGACTTCGCGCGCGACGACGGGTGCGGACCCGATGGCCGCGCACGACAGCATCAGGAAGAGCACCAGCAGGCTTGTTCCGCGTCGGGCTTGCATCGTCCTCATCTTAGCCGGCATGCCAGTCCACGCAAAAGCGTAGCGACGCGGCAGTCTCGGCAGATTCCATTGAATTGCGGCTGAATTTCGCGCGCCGGTTCCGGCCTCAGTCGCCGGCGAGCGCAGCGCGCAGCGGCGCCAGGCGTTCGCCGTAGCGCGCCGCGCGTGCGGTGTCGCGATACAGCGGCTGCTGCACCTGCGCCGCGCTGGCGCTGCGCACGTCGCGCCGCACGGTGTGGAAGTCCACGCAGCCGCGCTCGAACGGCAGGCCGCAGAATTCCAGCAGGGCACGGATTTCCGCCTCCGGCGCGGCGAGCAGCGCCTCGTGAGGCTGTACGCGCACGTGCTGCGGGTGGCGCAACTCCCAGAGCCGGCTCAGGCGATCGTAGGCACGCCAGCAGGCACCCAGGTCGGCGAAGTCGTAGGCGTACGTCGCGCGGCCCGGTGCGAACAGCTGCTTGTAGCAAGACCAGCAGGTCTCGAGCGGATCGCGGCGGCAGTCGACGATCTTCGCGCCCGGCAGCATCGCGCGGATCGCGCCGACGAACGTCCAGTTGTCCGGCAGCTTGTCGGTCGAACGCGGCCGGCGCGCGCGCCAGCGCGCCGTGCGCGCGAGATAGTCGCGGCCCAGGCGCTCCCAGTCGGCCGCCGTCGCCTGTGCCGCCCAGTGCGGAAACGGCCGGCCGCGCCGTCGCGACTCCTGCGCGAGGACGATCGGCAGGTCGGGCAATTCGCTGGCGCCTTCGACGAGCGAATGCGCAGCAAGGATCTGCTCGACCAGGGTGGTGCCCGAGCGCGGCATGCCGAGCACGAAGACGACGTCCTCGCCCAATGCCGCCGGGGCCTGCGGCGGCGGCGCGTCGAAAGCCAGGCGGATCGCCTCGATCTCGCGGCCGAAAGCGTCGGCGCTCCAGTCGAGCCGGCGCCGCGCGAGCGCATTCGCGCGTGCGAACGCCGACAGCGCGTCGTCGTAGCGCGCGGCGTCCTCGCAGACCTTGCCCAGCGCGAAGGCGAGCGCCGAACGTGCCTCGTCGCCGAGCGTCGCGTCGCCGGCAAGGCGTTCGAGCGCGGCGGTTTCGTCCGCGTCGAGCCGCACCGTCTTCAGGTCGACCAGGCTGAACCAGGCCTGGTAGGCGCGCGGCCCGCCCTGCCCGACCAGCGTGCGGTATTCGGCGGCGGTTTCGTCGATGTGCCCCTGCGCCTGCAGGCTGCGCGCGACCAGCAGCCGCGCCAGCGCATGCGTGGGCGCATGCGCCAGCGCGCGGCGACCGCAGGCGAGCGCTGGCGCGTGCAGGCCGTGGCGATCGAACTGCCGGCCGAGGCGGAACAGGGTGTCGGCCTCGGCGGGCGCGAGGCGCTCCGCGCGACGCAGCAGGGCCTGCGCCTCGTCCGCGTCGCCGAGGTCGAGCCTGACCTCGGCCAGCTGGACCAGAATCGAGACGTCGTCCGGCTGCCCCTCGAGCGCGCGGCGGTAGATCGCCTCGGCCTGCGCACGACGGCCGCGGCGCTGTTCGAGCAAGCCGTGCAGACGCAGGGTTTCCAGATGCGAGGGTGCCGATGCGAGCGCCGCGGCCAGGGCGCGTTCGGCGCCGTCGGGGTCGCCGCGACGCAGACGCTGCGCCGCCTCCTGCAACGATGCGACGACAGGCGGCGCCAGCCCGCGCAGGCGTTCGGCGGGGCCGGGCGCAAGGCGACTGGCGGAGTTCATCGCGCGGAAGGCCCCGTCTTCGGCGGAAACCGCGCGAGCTTAGCAAAGCGCCGGCGCGGGGGAAGCCGCGCCGGCGCGGACGCCGGACTCAGTGGTCGTAGGCCGACTCGCCGTGCGAGACGATGTCCAGGCCTTCGCGCTCCTGCTCCTCGCTGACGCGCAGGCCGACGAGCAGGTCGGCGACCTTGTAGGCGATGACGGCGACGACCGCGGTCCAGACGATCGTGAGGCCGACCGCCTTGGCCTGGATCAGCAGCTGCGTGCCGATGCCGGGATAGCCGACGGTGCCGGTGACCCAGTCGGTGACGAGGCCGGGGCCGCCGAGCGCGGGGGCGTTGAAGATGCCGGTCAGCAGCGCGCCGCTGATGCCGCCGAGCGCGTGCACGCCGAACACGTCGAGCGAGTCGTCGGCCTTGAGCAGGCGCTTCAGCCCGGTCACGCCCCACAGGCAGATCACGCCGGCGGCGAGGCCGATCGCGAACGCGCCGGGAATGCCGACGTTGCCGGCCGCCGGCGTGATCGCGACGAGGCCGGCGACCGCACCCGACGCGGCGCCGAGCATCGACGGCTTGCCCTTGAGCAGCCACTCGGCGAAGGTCCACGACAGCACCGCGCAGGCGGTCGCCAGATAGGTGTTGAGGAACGCGAGCGCGGCCGAGGCGTTCGCCTCCAGCGCGGAGCCGGCGTTGAAGCCGAACCAGCCGAACCACAGCAGCGACGCGCCGATCATGGTCATGGTCAGGCTGTGCGGGCGCAGCGCCTCGCGGCCGTAGCCGATGCGCTTGCCGACCAGGAACGCGCCGATCAGTCCGGCCACGCCGGCGTTGATGTGCACGACCGTGCCGCCGGCGAAATCGAGCGCGCCCCACTGCCAGATCAGACCGGCGGTGGCGTTGAGGGCTTCGACCTTGCCGGCATCGGTGTAGGCGTCCGGCCCCGGCCAGAACCAGACCATGTGCGCGATCGGCAGATAGCTGAAGGTGAACCAGATCAGCATGAAGATTAGCACCGCGGAGAAGCGGATGCGCTCGACCAGCGAGCCGAGGATCAGGCAGCAGGTGATCGCGGCGAACGTGGCCTGGAACGCGACGAACACCAGTTCGTACATCGGCGTGCCCTTGGAGAACGTGCCGGCCAGCGCGAACGTGCCGGCGGCGGGATCGAAGGTGCCGTGCAGGAACAGGCGCGAGAAGCTGCCGAAGAACGCGTTGCCCTCGGTGAAGGCCAGGCTGTAGCCGTAGACGCACCACAGCACGCTGATCAGCGAGAACACGACGAACACCTGCATCAGCACCGACAGCATGTTCTTGCTGCGCACCAGGCCGCCGTAGAACAGCGCCAGCGCGGGCACGCTCATCAGCAGCACGAGTGCGGTCGAGGTCAGCATCCAGGCGGTGTCGCCCTTGTTCGGCACCGCCGCGGGCGCGCCCTGGGCGAAGGCGAGCGAGGGCAGCAGTTCGCAGGTGGCGAAGACGGTGAAGAGGAACAGTCGGTTTCTCATGGCTTTCCTCCTCAGAGCGCGTCGTCGCCGATCTCGCCGGTGCGGATGCGCGCGGCGTGATCGATGGGGGTCACGAAGATCTTGCCGTCGCCGACCTTGTCGGTACGCGCCGCGTCGGCGATCGCTTCGACGGTCGCCTCGACGCGGCCGTCGGGCACGGCGGTCTCGATCTTGATCTTGGGGACGAAGTCGACGACGTACTCGGCGCCGCGGTACAGCTCGGTGTGGCCCTTCTGGCGGCCGTAGCCCTTGACCTCGGTGACGGTGATGCCGGTGACGCCGGCCTGCGACAGCGCATCGCGCACGTCGTCGAGCTTGAACGGCCGGATGATTGCGGTGATCAGCTTCATGCCACTCTCCTGATGCGTCGATGGGTTCAGAACGTCTTGCCCAGGCTCAGCACGCCGGTGCGGCGGCCGAGATATTCGCGGTAGCCGTTCGTGTAGAGCAGCTCGTCGGCGTTGGTGTCGCAGTAGGCGAGCGCGACGGCGATGCCGTTGGCGAAGTTGCGGGTCACGCCGAGCTTCCAGTCGGTGTAGTTCGCGGCGCCGGAATGCTCGACGCGCTGGTGGCCGACGTGGGCGTTGATCACCCAGCCGGGCGAGAACTCCCAGTTGGCGGAGAGATCGAGGTAGTCGCTGTGCTTGGAATCGGCGAACCCGAACAGGTTCGTGAACGCGTGCGAATACTTCAGCGACAGGAACGACCAGCCGACGCCGACGTAGCCCTCGACGGTGTGCGGGCGCGTGAAGCCGTGCGGGTAGTCGCCGGAGTAGTAGTAGCCGTAGACGCCGAGGTCGAGCTTCCAGTCGGCGTCCAGCGGAATGCGCCAGCCGGCGTAGAGGTCGAGCTCGACGCTGTTGGAGACGTCCTCGCCGAGCTTGGAATAGTCCGACAGCCAGCTGACGTTGCTGCCCCAGGCGCCGACGTACCAGCTGCTCGCGCTGCCGTATTCGACGCCGCCCTGCAGGGCCGGCTCCTGGCCGGTCTGGGACAGGCCGCGAAACAGATAGTCGCTGACGATACCGAGGTTGCCGCTCAGGACCGGGCCGCTCGAAGCGGCATCGTCGGCCTGCACGGGAGAGGACAGCGCGAACGCGAACAGGATCATGGGGCGTGAACGGCCTTTCATGCGGGTTCTCCGGATCGGGACGGATGGCCGCGCCGCCGCTGCCGCGACGCGTACGGTCGCCTCCTGCGCATGGTTCCTGGGGCTGTGTCGCCCCTTCGTTGCCGCTTCCCGCGGTCGGCGCCCGCAACCGGCGCCCCTCCCGTTCGCCGCGATCCGTTCGCGGCGGATGTCCGGATGTTCGATGACGGTGTCTGTTCTTTTCTCCTCGCCCCGCCCTGCCGGAGCGCGGCCACGAATGATCCAATCAACTAACGCATTAGTTGATTGGCCGCAGCGGCCGGGCCGCTGCCGGATGAATCCCGCCGCATGCGCAAACGCAGCGGCGGGTCCGCTGCCGCGCTCCGCGGACGGAGCGCGGCAGGGGCGATCAGATCGCGTAGTACATCTGGTACTCGAGCGGGTGCGTCGCCGCGCGGAAGCGCGTGACTTCCTGCATCTTCAGGTCGATGTAGCCGTCGATGAAGTCGTCGCTGAACACGCCGCCGGCCTTCAGGAACGCGCGATCCTTGTCCAGCGCGTCGAGCGCCTGGTCGAGCGAGTGGCACACGGTCGGGATGTTCTTCTCTTCCTCCGGCGGCAGGTCGTACAGGTCCTTGTCCGCCGGCGCGCCCGGGTCGATCTTGTTCAGGATGCCGTCGAGGCCGGCCATCATCAGTGCGCTGAAGGTCAGGTAGCCGGTGTTGACCGGATCGGGGAAACGCACCTCGATGCGGCGCGCCTTCGGGCTGTGCACGAACGGAATGCGGCAGCTGGCCGAGCGGTTGCGCGCCGAGTAGGCGAGCATCACCGGCGCCTCGAAGCCGGGCACCAGGCGCTTGTAGCTGTTGGTCGAGGAATTGGCGAAGGCGTTGATCGCGCGCGCGTGCTTGAAGATGCCGCCGATGTAGTACAGCGCGGTCTGCGACAGGCCGCCGTAGAGGTCGCCGGCGAACAGGTTCTGGCCGTTCTTGGCCAGCGACTGGTGCACGTGCATGCCCGAACCGTTGTCGCCGACGATCGGCTTCGGCATGAAGGTCGCGGTCTTGCCGTTGCGGTGCGCGACGTTCTTGATCACGTACTTCATCGTGATCAGCTCGTCGGCCTTCTTCACCAGCGTGTTGAAGCGCGTGCCGATCTCGCACTGGCCCGCGTTCGCCACTTCGTGATGGTGCACCTCGACGACCTGGCCGAGCTCCTCGAGCACCTTGCACATCTCGCCGCGCAGGTCCTGGAAGGTGTCCACCGGCGGCACCGGGAAGTAGCCGCCCTTGACGCCGCCGCGGTGGCCGGAATTGCCGCCCTCGAACGACTTGCCGGACGACCACGCGGCTTCTTCCGAGCCGATCTCGTAGAACACGTGCCCCATGTCGTTGCGGTAGCGCACCGAGTCGAAGATGAAGAATTCCGGCTCCGGTCCGAAGTAGGCGGTGTCGGCGATGCCGGTCGACTTCAGGTACGCTTCGGCGCGCTTGGCGACCGAGCGCGGATCGCGCGCATAGGCCTGCATCGTGCTCGGCTCGAGCACGTCGCACTGCAGAAGCAGGGTCTTGTCGGCCGTGAAGGGATCGACGATGGCGGTGTCCGGATCGGGCAGCAGGACCATGTCGGATTCGTTGATGCCCTTCCAGCCGGCGATCGACGAGCCGTCGAACATCTTGCCGTCCTCGAACAGCGACTCGTCGACCGAGTGCGCGGGGAACGTCACGTGATGCTGCTTGCCGAGCATGTCGGCGAAGCGCAGATCGACGAACTCGACGTCGTTATCCTTGATCAGTTTCAACACGTTCTGGGCGGACATGACGATCTCGAAGCGGTAGGTGCCGCGGATACAGCAATGCCTGTGCCAACCCGGAATTCCCCATCTTCTCCAATGAAATCAATACACTGACCTGCAGGATCGGGCATCGATAGCACCAATATGGTGCGATTTTCCCCGGTTTTGCACCAGATTGTTCCCGTCTCCCGTTCGCTCTTCCCCGGACCGCCATGAACGACATCCTGATTCCCGCGCTGCTCGGCCTGATCGAGGGCATCACCGAATTCCTGCCGATCTCGAGCACGGGCCACCTGCTGATCGCCGAACACTGGCTCGGCAGACGCTCGGATGTGTTCAACGTCGTGATCCAGGCCGGAGCGATCCTCGCCGTGGTGCTGATCTATCGCGAACGGCTGTGGCGGCTGGCCACCGGATTCGCCCAGGCCGAGAACCGCGACTACGCGCTGAAGCTGATGACCGCGTTCCTGATCACCGGCGTGCTCGGCTTTCTCGCCACGCGGCTGGGCTTCAAGCTGCCGGAGTCGATCGTCCCGGTGGCCTGGGCGCTGATCGTCGGCGGCCTGTGGATGATCGCAGCCGAATGGTTCGCCGCGAAGCAGCCCGATCGCAGCGCCATCACCTGGCGCGTGGCGGTGCTGGTCGGCCTGGCGCAGGTCGTCGCGGCGATCTTTCCCGGTACCTCGCGGTCAGCGGCGACCATCTTCGTCGCCCTGCTCGCCGGCACCAGCAACCGCGCGGCGGCGACCGAATTCGCTTTCCTGGTCGGCATCCCGACCATGTTCGCCGCAAGCGGCTACGAGCTGCTGAAGTCGATGAAGAACGGCAGCAGCGCGCACGAGGACTGGAGTGCGCTGGCGATCGCGTTCGCCGTTTCGCTGATCACGGCGTTCGTCGCGGTGAAGTGGCTGCTCGGCTACATCCGCACGCACCGCTTCACGCCGTTCGCGATCTACCGCATCGTGTTCGGCGTCGCGCTGCTGCTGATGCTGCCGGCGGCGGCCTGAGACGCGCGACCGCGCGAACGGGCCGCGGCGCTAGACGTCGCCGTCCTGCGCCCAGCCTTCGCCGCTGCCGCGCTGGAACACGCGATCGCTCGCCAGCACGTCGCCGGCCGGCACCGATTCCTGCGCGGCGAGTTCGGCGTACAGCGGCGTGAAGTCGGGCCGCGTCGCGTCGATCAGCTGGTCGAAGCTGTCGATCACGAAGTAGGTCTTCTGGTAGGTGTCGATGCGGTAACGCGTGCGCATGATGCGCGCCAGATCGAAGCCGATGCGGTTCGGCGCCGCCGATTCGAGGCAGTGGATCGACTCGCCCTTCGACGACACGATGCCGGATCCGTAGATGCGCAAGGCGCCGTCCTGCCGGATCAGGCCGAACTCGACCGTGTACCAGTACAGCCGGGTCAGGTTGACCAGCGCCTGCGCGCCGATGCCGTGCGCCTTCACGCCACCGCGGCCGTAGGCCTGCATGTAGTCGGCGAAGACCGGATTGAGCAGCAGCGGCACGTGGCCGAACAGGTCGTGGAACAGGTCCGGTTCGGCGATGTAGTCGATCTGCTCGGGCTTGCGGATCCACCAGGTGACCGGAAAGCGCCGGTTCGCCAGATGGTCGAAGAAGGTCAGCTCGGGCAGCAGACCTTCCACGCCCACGAGTTCCCAGCCGGTCGCCTTCGCCAGCACCGCGTTGAGCTCGTCGAACCGCGGGATCGCGTCGGGCGTCATGCCGAAGCGCTGCTGGTTCTCGATGAATTCGCGGCAGGCACGGCCCTTGAGCACCTCGCGCTGACGCTCGAACAGGGTCGCCCAGGTTTCGTGGTCCGTCCGCGAATAGCTCGACCACGGCTGCTCGACGACGGCCGTGGTGTAGACCGGCACGTAGCCCTTGTCGGTCTGCTGATGTTCGACGCGGCGGGGAGCGCTGGCGTTCATGGCACGTTTCCGGTGGACGGACACGAAGCTTAGCGCGGATCGGCCGCAGCGGCGCCGCGCGCGATTCAGTGCAGCGTCGGCGGGCGGTCGTCGCGCGGGCGCGGCTGGAACACGATCACGCGGCCGTTCGCGCCGTCGTCCGGCGTGGTCCGCTGCCACAGCACCGGCACGTCGCGCGCGCGCGGCAGTTCCAGTTCCTCGTCGACGAGCGGCTCGCCCGCCTCGTCCTCTTCCCACGAATAGCGCTTGCGCGGCGGCAGCGGATCGCGCGCGCGCAGCAGCACGGCGGCGACCAGCCCCGCGACGGCGCCGGCCAGGTGGTATTCGAAACTGACGTTGGCCTCGCGCGGCAGCACGGTCATCAGCATGCCGCCGTAGAGGAAAAACACCACCAGCGACACGACGACGGCCAGACGGTCGCGCCGCAGCAGCCCCATGACGAACAGGAACAGCATCAGGCCGTGCGCGATGCCGCTCGCACCGACATGCGTGGACGAGCGCGCGAACAGCCACACGCCGAGGCCGGACGCGAGCCAGATCAGCGGCACCGCGAGCCGCGCCGCGCGCGGGTAGCAGTACAGGGTCAGGGTGGCGAGCAGCGCCAGCGGCAGCGTGTTCGACATCAGGTGCTCGAACGAGGCGTGCGCGAACGGCGCGGTCAGGATGCCGATCAGGCCGGAGAAGTCGCGCGGCCGCACGCCAAGGTCGTCGAGCGACCAGCCGAGCAGCCAGGCCAGCAGCCAGGCGACCCAGACGCCGGCGAGCAGGGCCGCCGCGCCGAGCACGGCGTAGCGCACGCGCTCGCGATCGTGCGCGACGGCGACAGCGGTCGGTTCGGGAACGGGGCGCGCGAAATCCATGCCCGGCATCATGGGGATGCGCCGCGGCCGGCTCAAGCCCGCGGCGGTGGCGTCAGCCGGCGTCGCGGCGCGGCGGAATGCGCAGGCTGGCGACGATCGAGGCGCCGATCAGCAGCGCGACCACGCCGAGCGCGATGCCGATCGGAATCTTGTAGAAGTCCGCGATCAGCATCTTCGTGCCGATGAACAGCAGCACCGCGGCAAGGCCGTAGCTGAGCAGATGGAAGCGTTCGGCCGCGCCGGCGAGCAGGAAGAACATCGCGCGCAGTCCGAGCACGGCGAACACGTTCGAGGTCAGCACGACGAACGGATCCTCGGTGACCGCGAAGATCGCCGGAATCGAGTCCACCGCGAAGATCACGTCGGTGACCGCGATCAGCATCATCACGACGAACAGCGGCGTGTACAGGCGCTTGCCGTTCTCCAGCACGCTCAGCGCACTGTCGCGGAATTCCCGTGTCAGCGGCAGGTGCCTGCGCATCCAGCGCAGCATCGGATTGGCCTCCAGGTCCGGCTCCTGGTTCGCAGCGAGCAGCATCTTGACGCCGGTGACGATCAGGAACAGGCCGAACAGGTAGAGGATCCAGTGGAACCGCGCGACCAGGGCGGCGCCGATGAAGATCAGGATCGCGCGCAGCACGATCGCGCCGAGCACGCCGAGCATCAGTGCGCGCTGCCTTTGCTCGGGCGGCACCCCGAAGTAGTTGAAGATCATCAGGAACACGAAGATGTTGTCGACCGCCAGCGACTTCTCGACCACGTAGCCGGTCAGGAACTCCAGGCCGATGTCGTTCGCCACGGCGCGCCCGGCGTGGCCGTCCAGCCACCACCACAGGCCGAGGTTGAACGCGAGCGCGAGGCCGACCCAGGCCAGGCTCCAGATCAGCGCTTCGCGGAACGAGACGCGATGCGGGCCTCCGCTGCGCAGTACGGCGAAGTCGACGACCAGCGCCGCGATCACGATCAGCGCGAAGGCGCTCCACAGCCCGGTGGTTCCGATGGTTTGCATGCGATGCTCCGAAAAGACAAAACCCCGCGAGCCGGCGGCGCGCGGGGCCTTTGCGTTTTCGCAGGGCACACCTTCGCCGTAGATCGGCGAAGGTCTCGCTCACAGGTCTCGTCGAGGCCTGCCTGTCGGACCGGAGCCTGGGATTCGCACGGAATCCAGATTCGTGTTGACGATCGCGACAGCGGGAGCTACTCCCCTTCTGCGGGCGCGACGATAACCGTCGCGCGGGCTGCTGACAAGTGCGCTGCGCCGGGCAATCAGCGCGGCGCGCCGGATTTCAGGGAACGAAGGCGACGCGCAGCGCGTACAGCACCGCGATGGCGACGCCGACCACGACCGCAGCGACGACCAGGCCCGCCACCACGCGCATCGCGGTGACGCCCTCCTCGTCGGTACGCGCATTGGCGCCAACGCCGCGAACCTGCTGCCCGACCCAGTCCATCGCCTGGCGCAGCGATTCGGTCGCACCGGCCGGGCGGCGTTCCGCGTTCGCCAGCTGCGAATTCTGCTTGGCGTTCTCGCCGACGTTCTGGCGTGCGTCGGTCAGGTTCGCACGGGTCTTGGCGTCCGCGCCGTCGCGCAGCGCGCGTGCGTCGGCGCGCACCTGCGCTTCGTTCGCCCGCGGATCGTTCGCGGTGCGCGTCTGCTGCTGCTCGGCGGTCTGCTTGGCCAGCGAGCGGTCCATCGCCTCGGCCTGGCGCTTCGCATCGGCCGGCAACTGCTGCGGGTTGCGCAGTTCGTTGTCGCCGGCCGGCATCTGCTGCGGCGGCGCGGACAGCGTCTTGTCGTGCGTCTGTGCATTCGCGGCGGGATTGGAGAGCAGCGCCCCCTGCAGCAACGAGCGCTGCTCCGCGGTCAGCGGCAGCCCGGCTGCCTGCCGCGCCTGCGCGTCGTGCAATGCGTTCTGCTGCTGAGGCTGTGCGTTCTGCGGCTGCGTCGCCTGCTGCGGCAGCGTGGTCGTCTGATTCGCGGCGAGACCGCCGAGCAGGGCCTGCTGCGCCGCGGCCGACAGTCCGGCCGTCAGCACGCCGGTCTGCGCGGACTGCTGCATCGCCTGCGGCGTCGCTGCCGCATTGCCGGCCTGCGGGGCATTGCGCGCTTCGGTGCCTGCAGGCCGACCGGAGGCGCCCGGCTGCTGCGCGCCGTTCGGGACGGTGGTTGCCGCCGGTTCGGTATTGCCGCGCGCGACCGGCGCCGAATCGGTGCGTCCGGGCGTGCCCGGCGGCTGCGTGGTTCGCGGGGTGGTTTCTCCGGGCGCACGCGCGCCCGTATCCACGACCCGCCCCGGATCGCCGCCGGTCGGAGTCGGAGATCCGTTGCGACCACCGGTGTCGAATGGCGAATCCTGAGGGGTCCGAGGCGTGTTCACCACCGGCTGGTTGCGACCGCCGAAGATCAGCGAGCCGAGGCCGGAAACGAGCTGGCCGGTCTGGTTCAGCGTGCCCGAGATCAGGCCGTCGCCGCCACCGCGCCCCTGGTTTCCCCAACCATTGCCGTTGCCATTGCCCCAGCCATTGCCGCGCGGACCGTCTCCATCGCGGCCACCGCCTCTCGGACCGTCATCGCCGTGCGGCCCACCATCGCCATGCGGCCAGCCGTTGCCATGGTTCCAGCCGTTCCCGCCATTCCCGCCGCCATGGAGCGGATCGGTCTGGCCCGGGCCACGGTCGCCGCCGACGGCGTCCGACGGCGAGCCGCCGGTCTCCTTGCCGCCGGTTTCGGCGCCTTCACCGCCCTCGGGGGCGTTAGGCGTGACGGCATTGGCATCCGTCCCTTCCCCGCCCGCCCCCGACTTCGGGTCAGGTTGCTCTCCACGCGGCGGGAAAAGCGTGCTCGGATCCGCCGCACCGCCCTGCCTGGGACCACCCGGTATGCCTATGCTCATGACTGCGCTCCGCGACCCGCCGGCGCCAGCAGGTCAATCGTCAGGCATGTTACGCCCGTACACTTTTGTCGGGACTAGGGAAAACCCGAGGCTCGTG
This sequence comes from Dokdonella ginsengisoli, assembly GCF_042652785.1. Lineage (NCBI taxonomy): Bacteria > Pseudomonadati > Pseudomonadota > Gammaproteobacteria > Lysobacterales > Rhodanobacteraceae > Dokdonella > Dokdonella ginsengisoli. The sequence goes on from NZ_JBHSHD010000002.1 coordinate 123,338, forward strand.
AGCTAGCTCTCAAATCCTGCCGGAAGAGTTCCTCAACCACTCGGCACGTGTATCGCCATGCGATCCTTGCACGCAATACGCGTGCCCCTCCCGCCGCATCGCGGCGAAAGGGGGACCGCAATTTCCTTATTCGCACATCATGCCGTTGGCACTGAACAGCCGGCTATATTCGGCGCTACCGTTGATGACCGGCGCCGACGCAGGCAGACCGCCGTCGGGCGTGAAGCTCATGTCGAGACGGCTGCAGTGCGGGAACGTGAACGTGACCTTGCCCCAGTGCGGGAATGGGCGAGGGCCGCTGATGTAGAAAGCATCCATGGTAATGGAGCGCCCCCCCTCATTGAACGGCGCATTGCCGACCAGCCAGATAGCGTTGCCGTTCTGGTCCTTCGTCAGCAGGTCGAACACGAGCTGGCGTGAATAGGTCGCATCGGCGCCCGTGCCGGTCCATTGCTCGCTGATCTGCACCAGCAGGCCATCATCGGGGCGAGTCTTGCCGACCCACTGTGCCGCCGCATACCCATCGAAGGGGAGCGTATTGAATGCGTCGGGATATTCCGACTGGATCGGCTCGTAGCCCTCGACAGGGACGTCGACGGGATTCACATTGCTGAGCCCCGGATCCACGCGCAGAACGAACGGATAGTTGAAGAAGAACGAGCGATAGCCGACATACGGATAGTTTTCGAGCGAGTAGGTCACAACATCCGGCATCGGCGAATCGAACGCCGTGTCCGAAATGACGGTATTCGGCTCCGAGGCGGGACGCACTCGGCTGGCGTCGTCGAAATCGCTCCCGGACTGCGAGGCCTTGAGCAGCGGGAACGTCACCAGCGTATCGGGGCTGGCATTCGTGTCCCGTGCGAAACTCACCAAGGTCAACGAGTTGGCACCCCCATCACCGTTGTACGGCGTCAGCTCACCACTGCTGCTGCAAGCCAAGCGCCAGACTGTAAGGGTGACGTCTTCCACTCCGACCGGATCCAGCGTGTAGGCGTCCTTGGCCAACAGCGGCACTCGCGCCTGGGCGAGGACGGGACCACTGACCGAACTCGGCAGCGGATCAGCAGCGCAGCTCGGAGGATAAGTACGAAATCCGTTCGCGTGTGGCGTACCAGGACGAGCGTCACCCGCTTTCGCCAAAGCCTTCTCCGTTGCCACGCCCCCACCCTGAGCGGGAGCTGCGGCACGCACGCGCTTGTTCCTTTCCAAGGCATCAGCAGCGACCGCTGCTTGATGGGACTTGATCGCCGAAGGCGAAATTGGAGTCAAGTTGCTGTCGGCAACAGCGGGAATGGCGACGACGCCGGCAGCGAGGGCCAGCGTCAGTGTGGTCAGATTTCGCATCGGTGTATCCCCATCATCATGTCCTCGAAAGCATGGATCACTCGTGATGAATTATTGATGAATCTTAAAGCCTCGGCATGAGAACACATAATTTTCCAGCAGATACATTAATGCCGCCGACGAGCAATCGTCGGCGGCCTCGTCACACCCACAGGCCGCTCAGGGGCAACCCGAGCCAGCGGGAGGATTTCTCCACCCAGGAGGGAAGAAATACGGATCGCAAGAAACCTTCCTCGTCCATACCGCAGAATTCGCTGGTGATGTAAAATCGTCCCCAGAGAATCTGGCATTAAAAGCATGATTCCCAATTGAGCCGACACCCGCTGGAATAATATAAGAGAATCTTACCTTCGTAGGAGATCCCATCACCCATGGCAAATACTGGTTGAATATAGGATACCAAACGTTGACGACCCGGGTATATGTTGTATTTCCATCATCAATTCTAATTCTGTTTACCTTCTGCCCATCCACAAACAGTTCAATATACCCACCGCCTTCGGTGCCTCCGCCGTCCTCCCGGAATTTCTGTATTACATAATCCGGATTTCCGATTACATTCACATCAAAAAATACAGTATCGCCCGGGAAATTCCATTGCTCTCGACATAATTCGTCGGGGCGACCTAAAGAGCCAGGCTTGACGCACGTGATGGAAACACCAGGCTCGTTGACCGCAAACGCCGAATCCGAAAAAATTATAATAAACACGGATGAAATAAGCATAGCGATTGAAAAAGCATTGCGCATAAAACCTCCTTTTTTAGGTCGCGAAAACTACTTATCCGCAGTCACTATCAGTGCATTTCCGAGAAAGAATTTTCCACCCTATTCTCAGCCCAATGCAGTGGAGCCACGCCACCCACTAATCGGATCGACGACTTCCTTCGTTTATCCGCAAACAGTTTATCCATCAATCCCGCCACTGGACCGCTCTCAACGGCTCGCCATATAAGCCACTTAACATCCAACACTTTTAATCTCTACCTCACGCAGCTAGACGCTCGCGACCATTAACTCGGGGCAGGATATACAATCTATACCAATCGGGCAGGTCGGCAAACAAGGGAAAACCCTAAGGCCAGACTTCTTGGACATCCGCAATGCCTTGCCAGCCCTCAGCCATCCTTTACTGGTATCCACGATGAATCCACAAGCTGCCGAACCCCTGCCCCTGATCCACCTCAAGACCGAACGCCGCTCCAACCATCCCTGGATCTTCCAGAAAATGGTCGAGAAGCCGGTGAACAAGCCCAAGCCCGGCACCGTCGTCGACATCGTCGACCGCGAAGGCACGTTCGCCGGCCGCGGCTTCTACAACGGCCATTCGCGCATCGCGCTGCGCGTGCTGACCGCCGATCCGGACGAGGCCGTCGACGAAGACTTCTTCGCGCGCCGCATCGCGGCGGCGGTCTCGCTGCGCCGCGACACGCTCGGGCTGGACAAGGTCACCGACGCGTATCGCCTGATCCACTCCGAAGGCGACGGCCTTTCCGGTCTGGTCGTCGACCGTTTCGCCGACACGCTGGTCATCGAATACTTCTCGGCCGGCATGTTCCGCCAGCGCGACCTGATCCGGCGCCGCCTGCTCGAGCACTTCCCCGACGCGAACCTGTACTGGTTCGCCGAGGAGCACGTGCAGAAGCAGGAGAGCTTCGACTGCGGGATTCCGGCACCGCCGACGCCGACGGTGATCCACGAACACGGCGTGGGCTTCCACGCCGCGCCGGGCACCAAGCACAAGACCGGCTTCTTCGCCGACCAGCGCGACAACCGCAAGACGCTGTCGGAATTCTGCACCGGCAAGCGCGTGCTCGACCTGTGCTGCAATTCCGGCGGCTTCGGCATCTACGCCAAGACCATCGGCGGCGCCGACGAGGTGGTCGGCGTCGACCTCGACGAGGAGATCCTCGGCATCGCCGAGAAGAACGCACGCCTGAACAAGGCGCGCGTGCGCTTCGTGCAGGCCGACATCTTCCACTGGCTGCGCGACGCCGCGGCGAACAACGCCAAGCAGTTCGACGTCGTCGTCCTCGATCCGGCCAAGATGACGCGCGACCGCGAGCAGGTGATCCCGGCGCTGAAGAAGTACCTGGACATGAACAAGCTCGCGCTCGGCGCGGTGAAGCCGGGCGGAATCTTCCTGACCTGCTCGTGCACCGGGCTGGTCAGCGAGGAACAGTTCCTCGACATGCTGCGCCGCGCGGCGTTCTACGCCAACCGCACGGTGCAGGTGCTGAAGGTCAGCGGCGCCGGCCCGGATCACCCGTGGCAGGCGCACGTGCCCGAATCGCGCTATCTCAAGGCGGCGTTCTGCCGCGTCGAGTGACGGGCGCCTCGACTCGAAGGGTCCCGCTCGTCGTCGTTCCCGCTTTCGCGCAAAAGACGACGCTGGTCGAGCTTTCCCGATGCCTCACTTCCCGGCGGCGGGACTCGTCGCCGGGATGCGGTCGGCCAGCACCAGCTCCGCGCGCATCGGCTGGCCGCCGCGACGGTAGTCGACGGGCAGGCGCGTACCGGCCGGCAGCTCGCGCAGGCGCTGGCGCCACTCGGACAGGGAGCGCCGGGCGACCGCTTCGCCGTCGATGGCCGTGATGCGGTCGCCGGTGCGCAGCTGCCCACCCGCGGCCGCGCTGTCCGCGGCGACGTCGACGACCTCGAGCGCCTCCTCCGCACCGAGCAGCCACAGGCCGCTGCGATCGAAGGCGTCGCCCTTGGCGAAGTCCGCGTTCGGCGCCAGGTACATGCGCTTGGCCGCATAGTCGAACGCGACGGTGAAACGCTTGAGCACGCCGGCGCCGAGATTGGCCTGCGGATCGGGCGCCGCGAACGCGCTCTTCTCGCCGAGGTAGAGATCGCCGGCGACGCCGTCGACCGCGACCGTGCCGAGCTCGAGCCTGCCCAGCCGCACCGGGCGCCCGCGTGCGGGACCGCCGACGCCCCAGCCGACCACCGCCTCCGGCGCGGCGCGGTACTTCTGCGCCAGCGCGTGCTCCTTCGCGAACGGCGAATGCAGCGTCAGCGACGCGCGCGAACCGGTGTCGACGCTGATGCGCAGCGGCAGTCCGTCGAGCCGACCGGCGACGATCGGAATGCGCTCGGCCAGCTCGAACGGCACCGCCGTCGCTTCCGGCGGCGGCGCGAATTTCGCCGGCTCGGCCAGCACGAGTTCGCGCCTGGCGTAGTCGATCGTCACGCCGAAGCGGCGGAACATCTCGTAGCCGACCAGGCCGTCGCTGTCGTAGCCCTCGACGGCGGGCAGCTGGCCCAGGCTCATGATCATGAACACCGGCGCGGCCAGTTTCGCGTCGCCGACGCGGACCTCCTTCGCGTGCGCGAATGCGACGTCGACCGTCTCGTCGCCGGCGCCGCGCGCAGCCAGCTTGCCCTCGCCCTTGAGGCCGAATTTTGCCGCCGCCGCGGGCGTGAGCAGGTTCGCGCCGCCGGTGTCGACGAGGAAGCGCGCCTTCCTGCCGTCGAGCTCGCCGTCGACGTAGATGTGGTTGTTGACCAGCTCGAACGGAATCAGCGTGACGCCGGCCGCGTTGTCGATGCGCGCCGTCGGCGCCATCGCGGGTGCGGCGAAATCCGCATCGGTGACCGGCACGTTCCACGCCACGCTCTCCACGCGCACCTCGGTACGCTGGCGCGGCTCGACGTGCCCGGCGGCATCGGCGACGTCGGTGACCGAGCGAAACGGTTGGCGCAGGCCGTCGACCGCGCGCCAGTCGTCGAGCACGGTGGTGGCGGTGTCCTGGCCCTGGCGCTGGACGACGCGCACGAGCAGGTGCGTGGCCGGATCGAACCATAGGCCGACCGGATCGCCGCCGTCCGGCGTCGCGATGACGACGTCGTAGCGCCGGCCGTCCGCCTCGCGCACCTGCGGCCGTTCCCACTGCGCGGGATGGCGTTCGGGATACCAGTAACCGTGCGCGTCGAGCCAGGCCTGGCTGCGCGCACGGCGCCGGGCGTCTTCGGCGTCGAGCACGGCGACTTCGCCGCCCGGATCGCGGCTCCAGCCGGCACGCCCGTCGTAGCCGTCGGCGCCCTCGATCGGACCGAGCCGGTACTGGCTGGCCGAGCGACCGCGCAGCAGGTCCTGCACCGAGCGATAGGTGCCGTCCAGGCCGCCGGCGCGCAGGCTGCCGCGGATTTCCGCCGCCTTCATCGCATCCCAGCGTGCCCCGCCGCTGGCCTCCTTGTAGCGCGCGAACAGCACCGCCGCGTCGTCCGCGGGCGCGCCGCGCGCACCGGCGCAGACCACGGCGAGCAGCAGCAGGCCCGCCCGTACGTGCTTCAACATCGTCGTGCTCCGTCGTGGTTCGGCGGCGCTTGCGCGCGACCGCCGTTGTTTGAATAATTCAACGAAATTTCAAACAAGGCAACCCAACCGATGGCACGGAGCAAACGCGCGCCCGTCGAGGCCGCCGCGCAGATCGAGCTGCTGGCGTCGCCGACGCGCATCGAGATCGTCGACACGCTGGAGGCGCTCGGCGGACCGGTGTCCGTGGCCGAACTCGCAGCCCAGCTCGGCCGCCCGGCCGACGGGCTCTACTACCACCTGCGCCAGCTCGCCGCCGGCGGACTGATCGAGGAGGAGGTCACCGCCGAGGGGCGGCGCTACCGCTCGCGCACGCGGGCCGGCGATCGCCTGCGCCTGCGCTACCGCCCTGGCGCGAACGCGAACGCGCAGGCGGTCGGCCGCGTCGCCGCCAGCGTGCTGCGCGTGGCGGGCCGCGACTTCGCGCGCGCGATCGCCGACCGCGACTCGGTCGTCGACGGCCCGCTGCGCGAACTGTGGGCCGCACGCGGCAAGGGCTGGGTCGGGCCGGACGAGCTGGCCGAGATCAACCGGCTACTGACGCGCCTGATGGACCTGCTGCAGCAGCCGCGCGACGCACGCCGCGACCGCCTGGTCTCGCTGTCCTGGGTGCTCGCCCCGCTCGAACCGCAGCCGGCGCGGCGCGGCGCCGACGAGTGAACGCCGCCCGGCGCCGCGGCAATGCCGCGATCAGTCGAAGCCGTCGGCGAACACCTCGTCCGCGTGGTCGCGCCACCACAGCAGCAGATCGCGCAGGGCGGCCGGCGCGTTCTGCGCGGCGGGAGCGCCGGCCTGGTTGGCGCGGTTCACGCCGTGGCAGCCGTCGCAGGCTCGGATCTCGCCCGGCTGCACGCTGATCCAGTAGCGCTCGCGCACGACCGCAGCGCCGTCGGCGGCGGTGCTCTGCCAGCTCATCGCACGCTGCGCCGGTACCAGCGCGGCGACCGAACCGTCGGCAGCGATCTTCACCGCACCGGTCGGCGCACCGGCCGGCGCGGGCGGCATGAACGACAGCGCAGCCGGCTCGTGCAGCGGCCGCGCCAGCACGCGGCGGCCGTCGCGCGGCTGCACGGTGCCGCCCATGCCGCGCAGCAGGTCGGCCTGGAAGAACTGCATCCAGACGATGTCGCGCGGCGTGCCGGCGCCGCCCACGGTCTGCACGCCGCCGGGAACGCGCAGGTCGTAGGGCTGCTGGCGATCGGCATCGTCGCGCGCGGTGACGTTGCGGCCGACCAGTACGCCGAGCCCGCGCTCGCGCAGGAACGCACGAAAGCGCGCCGGATCGACGCCCGCCTCGGCGAAGACCTGCGCTTCGGCAGCCGCCAGCGCGGGTTCCGCCGTCGCCGCCGGCACCTCGCGCGCACGCACCTCCACCGGCGACAGCTCCCACAGCGGCCCGTCGTAGCTGACCAGCACGTCGGGATCCCAGTACGACACGCTCTTGACCAGGCCCGGCGTCAGCGCCTCCACCGGCGTCGCCGTGCCGGCGCCCAGTGCCAGGCGTTGCAGGCGGAAGGTGTAGTTGGAGGCCGGATGCTCGCGCGTGCCGGTGTTGCCGGCGAGCTGCCACTGCCCGGTCCACACCGCGACGAGGGCTCCGTCGGACAGCGGCAGCGGATCGCGGTAGCGCCCCGGGAACGCGGGCGGCGCGCTGTCGTGCAGTTCCGCCGCGCTGCGCGGTGCGTGGTAGGTGACCACCAGATCGTCGGCGTTCGCGTCCGGCGCGGCCCGGATCGACACCAGCTGCCCGGCCGCGTGCGTGTAGAACTCCGGTGCGTCGATCGCGTAGTAGCGGCCGGGCTGCGTGGGGTCCTCGGCCAGTTGCAGCAGATTCTCCACCGGGTTCGGGTTGGCGCGGCCGGACGTCTGCGCGATGAAGTCGCCGAGCGCGGCGTCGCCGGTGAAGCTGCGCGCGAAATACGAATGCAGTTCGTGACGGCCGACGTGGTTCAGCGTCTCCTCGCCGGAACCGTCCTGGTTGATCTGCCATGGGAAGAAGAAATTGAAGCGGTGGCCGTTGACTGCGGAGCCCGCCACCGCGGTCAGCGGCTCGGGGTAGGGTTCCGGCGCGCGCGGGCCGCGCGCGGCGGAGGCGGCCTCGCTGGCGTAGTCGAACGTGCCGTAGACCGACGCGCCGCCGCCCTGCTCGGCGTCGGCGTCCGTCTCGGCCTGCTGGTCGGTCTGCAGATGGTCCCAGCGCGTGAACACGATGCGTCCGTAGCTGTCCACCAGCGGGCCGAAAGAGCCGGACGGCGCGTGCTGCAGCAAGGTCAACCGCCCGTCCGGCGCGAGCTTCCACAGGCCGCTGGTCGACGGTGTGGATTCGTACTCGTCCAGCTGCGGATACAGGTGACGGCGACCGTCGCGCGGACGGTCGCTGGCGAACACGAGGCCGCCGTCGGATGCGTACGCCGGTTCGACGTTGTTGAAGTCCGCCGGCTGGCCGGCGACACGAGTGATCGAGACCGGCTGCCCGCGGCCCAGGCCGGCGACTTCGTAGAGCTGCCAGTACCACTGGCCGACCTGGTACTGCGCCGTCGGCGCGCCGACCAGCATGCTGAACACCGCCTTGTCGCCGGCGAAGGCGACGGCCGGATCGCGCACCGCGATCGCGTTTGCGCCCTGCCGGCCGGCGTTGCCGTAGCCGGCCTCCTGCGTGAGGTTGCGCAGGAAGCCGTCGGGATAGCGGATCCACAGATCGCCGCCGCGCGCGACCGCCTGCATGCCACCGCGGTGGTTGGCGAACACCGAGCCGATGGTGGCGAAGTCGGCCGGTACCGGCACCTGGGTCACGAACAGCAGCGGATTCGCCGGCGAGCCCTGCGGCGCGGCGACGGCGAAAGACGCCGCAGCAGCGGCGGCGAGGCACGCGGCGGCACGGACGGCGGCGACACCCGCCGCGGAACGCAGGATCGTCAACGGCATGGATTCCCCCTCGATGGACGGTTGCCCGTACCCAACGCAATGCGGCGCCGCAACGCACGCGCCCCATGCACATTCCCACGGCGAACGGCGCCGAAAAGGGACCGGCTGTGCACTTCCCGACGCCGACGGCGGCCGGCGCCGCTAAACTGGGCGACTGTCCCACAGGAGTCCGCCATGAAATCCGAGCCCGCCGCCGTGACCACCGCCCAGGCCGAGGAAGCCGTGCGCACGCTGCTGCGCTGGGCCGGCGAGGACCCTGCGCGCGAAGGCCTGCTCGACACGCCCAAGCGCGTGGTCGAGGCCTACCGCGACTGGTTCTCCGGCTACGCGATCGACCCGGCCGACTACCTGCGCCGCACCTTCGAGGAAGTGGCCGGCTACGACGAGATGATCGTGCTGCGCGACATCGAGTTCGAGTCGTTCTGCGAGCACCACATGGCGCCGATCATCGGCCGCGCGCACATCGGCTACCTGCCGACCGACAAGGTGGTCGGCATCAGCAAGCTGGCGCGCGTGGTCGACGCCTACGCGCGGCGCTTCCAGGTGCAGGAGAAGCTGACCGCGCAGGTCGCCCACTGCATCGAGGACGTGCTCAAGCCGCGCGGCGTCGGCGTGGTCGTCGACGCCGTGCACCAGTGCATGACCACGCGCGGCGTGCACAAGCGCGGCGTGTCGATGATCACCAGCCAGATGCGCGGCAGCTTCCGCGACGACGCACGCACGCGCGCCGAATTCCTGCGCTTCATCGACATCCATTCGCCGCACTGAGCGCGGCGTCCGCCGGCGGCGGACGAACCGGCTCCGAGGCGACGCTCCACGGCGACGGAAAGGGCGTTCCGCGGCACCACGGCCGGCGGCCCGGGCGATTGCCGTGTCCGACCCTCGGCGCGACGTGCGATCGGCTAAGCTGCGCGCCCACGCCGCCCCGACTGCCGGACAACCGCTTGAACGCCTCCCCGACCGAGCCGCGGCGCGCCGCGCTGATCTTCATCTTCGTGACCGTGCTGATCGACATCCTGTCGTTCGGCCTGATCATCCCGGTGCTGCCGCACCTGATCGAAGGCTTCCTCAGCGGCGACGTGTCGAAGGCCGCGGTCTGGTACGGCTGGTTCGCCACCGCGTTCATGGCGATGCAGTTCCTGTTCACGCCGGTGCAGGGCGCGCTGTCGGACCGCTTCGGGCGACGGCCGGTAATCCTGCTGTCCAACCTCGGCCTCGGCCTCGACTTCCTGATGATGGCGCTGGTCAACAGCCTGCCGCTGCTGTTCATCGGCCGCCTGATTTCCGGCATCACCGCGGCGAGCTTCAGCACCGCCAACGCCTACGTCGCCGACGTGACGCCGCCGGAGAAGCGCGCCGGCGCATTCGGCATGATCGGCATGGCCTTCGGCATCGGCTTCGTCATCGCGCCGGCGATCGGCGGCGTGCTCGGCGAAGTCAATCCGCGGCTGCCGTTCTGGCTCGCGGTGGGTCTGGCACTGACGAATTTCCTGTACGGCCTGATCGTGCTGCCCGAATCCCTGCCGCCGGAAAAGCGCTCGCCGCGCTTCGACTGGAGCCACGCCAATCCGATCGGCTCGCTGCGCCTGCTGCGCCGCTATCCGCAGGTGTGGGGACTGATCGGCGTGCTGTTCCTGATGGCGCTGGCGCACATCGTCTACCCGAGCACCTTCGTGCTGTACGCCGACTACCGTTTCGGCTGGGGTCCGAAGATGGTCGGCTACACGCTCGGCCTGGTCGGCGTGCTCGGCATCATCGTGCAGGGCGGACTGGTCAAGCGGATCGTCGCGCGCTTCGGCGAACGCCGCACGCTGCTGATCGGCCTCGGCTTCGGCACGCTCGGCTTCGCGCTGTACGCGCTCGCGCCGACCGGTTACTGGTTCTGGGCCGCGTCGCCAGTCGCGGCACTGTGGGGCGTGGCCGGCCCCGCTGCGCAGGCGCTGATCTCGCACCAGGTCGACCCGACCGAGCAGGGGCGCCTGCAGGGCGCGATCGCGAGCCTGTCGAGCGTCGCCGGCATCCTCGCGCCGACCCTGTTCACGCGCACGTTCGCCGCCGTCACCGACGCGCACCTGCACGATGCCTGGGCCGGCGTCACGTTCGGCGTCGCCGCCGTGCTGGTCGGCGCGGCGTGGCTGCTCGCCGCGCGCGCCTCGTCGAACCTGCCGACCGCGATCGCCGCCGCGGCGCCGGTGGCGACGATCGCACCGGAGGCGGTCGCGGAAACGGCCGAGCTCGAGGTGCGGCCGGCCACCGACGAAGCGCGCTGAAAAAACCTCGGAAATTCCCGCGATTCCCTCTTGCATTGCGCGAACGAGCGGCGTAGGGTTCGCGCCCCGCGCAAACGGTGCGCGTGAAAACTTTCGACGACGTGTCATGAAACGGATCGACTTCGACAACGGAAATCGTGCGCAGGGCGCCGCCTATCGCGGCCCGCATGCGCTCGTGCCCGTCATGCCACAGCGCGAACTTCCGCGCGCGAATCCGATCTGACCTCGTCTTCGATGTGAGGTCGGGCCAACCCGACCTCCCGTATGCCGCGAACGCCCCGGGAGGCTTGCCCCCGGGGCGTTTTTCATTCCGGCGTTCGCAAAGTGACGACCACGAATTCGGCGCGGGCGAGCGCCAGGAGAATTGCCGCCTGGCGACAGGCGGCAATGCGCGGACGATGAAACGGCAGGCCGCAGCGGTGCGGGATCGATCCCGCCCGGTGCGCCCGGGCTCTGCCCTCGCGTATGCCGAGGCCCGCACGCCGTCGTTCGCTTCAGGACCGGTAGCTCAGTCTGGGAGAGCAGATGGCTCATGACCATCAGGTCGCAGGTTCGAATCCTGCCCGGTTCACGAAGATAGCTCAGCCAGGTTAGAGCAGATGACTCGTAATCATCAGGCCGCGGGTTCGACTCCCGCTCTTTGAAACTGCCTTTCACGCAGTGCTATCGGGACGCAAGTCCCAAACCCGGAAACGCCCCGTGCGTTCCCACCTCGATCCGTCCGGTTCGCCGGTCGGAGAGAGGCGAAATGCAGCGGCGGCGATGGCCGAAACCGGTCCCGCGTCGGTACGGATCCGGCATCGAGAGTGCGAGGCGCGGCATGCAGTCCGATGCCGCACCCGCACTCGACATGCGGCAGTCCCCACCGAATGCGCGCCGGGTTCCGCCGCGACGCCGTCAGGGGCGTTTCCACCTTTTTCATTCGCGCGATCCGGCGGCGACGCGCGAAGAACACCCGAGCCGCCGCTATGGAAGGAGTTGCGTCATGTTGTGGATGAAGAGGGTCGTGATCGGCGACGGCGAGCGCGGCCTGCAGTACCGGAACCGTCGTTTCGAGCGCGTGCTGGGGCCGGGCGTGTACCGGATCAATACGCTCGGCGACAACGAAGTGCGCGTGTTCGATCTCGCCAGGAACGAATACGACGGCAAGGATGTCGATGCGCTGATCGAGCGCCTGGGCGCTTCGCTGGGCGAAACCTTCGTGCTCGCCGACATCGGCACGCACGAGGCCGGCCTGGTGATGCAGAACGGCAAGCTCGTCGACGTGCTCGCGCCGGGGGCGCGCAAGCTGTACTGGCGCGGCCCGCTGAAGATCGAAGTCGAGCGTGTCGCGCTCGGTGACGATCTGCGGCTGGCGGCCGACGTCGCCACGCGCCTGCGCCAGCTCGGCACCCTGGCGCGCTACGCCGTCGCGCTCGACGTGCCGGCGGAGTGCACCGGGCTGGTCTTCGTCGACGGCAAGCTCGCCTCGACCCTGGCGCCGGGCGCGTACGCGTTCTGGAACTTCACCAAGAACGTGGTGGCCGAGGTGATCGATCTGCGCGTGCAGAGCGTGGAGGTGTCGGGCCAGGAAATGCTGACCCGCGACAAGGTCAGCCTGCGCGTGAACCTGGCCGCGAGCTACCGCGTCGTCGATGCGGTCGCGATGCGCACCAAGGTCGCGAAGTTCGGCGAGTACCTGTACCGCGAGCTGCAGTTCGGCCTGCGCAAGGTCGTCGCCGCGCGCACGCTCGACGAACTGCTCGGCGACAAGGCGTCGCTCGACGGCGACATCCACGCCTACGTGCGCGGCCGCGTCGTCGAGTTCGGTGTGGAGCTGCTCGGCGTCGGCGTCAAGGACGTGATCCTGCCGGGCGAGATGCGCGAGATCCTGAACAGCGTCGTGCAGGCGGAGAAGTCGGCGCAGGCCAACGTGATCCGTCGTCGCGAGGAAGCCAACGCGATGCGTTCGGCGCTCAACACCGCCAAGCTGATCGCCGACAACCCGATGCTGCTGCGCCTGAAGGAGCTCGAGTCGCTGGAGAAGGTGACCGAGAAGATCGGCAAGCTCACCGTGTTCGACGGCCTGGACGGCGTCATGAACCAGCTGGTTCGCCTGAAGGCGGATCGCTGAGGTGCCGGTCCGCCATCCGCGCGACGGCTCGGACCTTGCGGCACCCTGAGGCCGCCCTCGACGAGGGCGGCCTTTTTTTCGCGCGTTTGCGCCGCCTGTTCCGGCCGCGCCCGGGCCGCCGCGCGAGCGAACCCTACGAGCCGTACTTCACGCTGCAGCCGTACGGCTCCGAGGTCGGCACGCTGACCGGCTTGCCGGCCTTCAGCTCGGCCAGCGCCTGCGGCACGTACTGCGTCGCCTTCGCCAGATCTTCCTTGTCCGCGCTCGGGATCGAATCGATGCCGCCCATGTAGCGCAGCGTGCCGCTGCCATCGATGACGTACAGGTGCGGCGTCGTCTTCGCGCCGTAGGCGTGGCCGATCTTGCCGTCGCCGTCGAACAGGTAGGCGGTCGGCGCGGCGTGGAACTGCGCGAGGAAATCCTGCGCGCCCTTCGCATCGAGATGACCCTGCTTGCCGGCGGCGCCGGAATTGATGGTCAGCCAGACCACGCCGTCGGCGACCGCCGCGGACTGCTGCCCGGGAATGTTGCCGCTCGAATAGTGCTTCTGCACGAACGGGCAGCCGGGGTTGTTCCACTCCAGCACGACGGTCTTGCCCTGGTACTGCGACAGCGTCTGCGTCTTGCCCTGCGCGTCCGTCGCGCTGAAGTCCGGTGCCGGCTTGCCGATTTCGACGTTGGCGAAGGCGGGCGCCGCGGCGAGACACAGGGCGGCGGTCAACGACAGGATCGAGGTTCTCATGGCCAATCTCTCGCGGTGGGGAGGACGATGCGCAGCTTACGGGGCGGGGGTGGACGCGGCGAGCGGAACGCGCACGCGCCAGCCGCGCGGACCGCTGGTGCCGTCGGTGCTCAGCCACAGTTCGATTTCCGACGCGGTGGTGAAGTATTCGCTCTTGCCGCTTTCCACGATCAGCGCGTCGCCGTCGCGGCGGATCGTCGGCGGCTTGTTGTCGAACAGTTTCTTCTGCGCGGCGAAGGCGTCGAGCGTGGCCGAAGCCGGCGGCAGGCCCGGGCCGCTCAGCGTGACCGCGAAGCGGCCGCCGTCCTCGCGCGCGGACGCCTTCCACGCAGTCGCCTGCGGCTGCGCCAGGCGCGCATCGGAGAACTGGCGGATCCAGCGCGTGTCGGGCTTGGGCGCCTCGCGCACCACCGGCAGCTCGATGTCGAGGCTCGCCTTGCCCGGAATGCATTCCTCGCGGCAGGCCAGCCATTTCACGGCGACGGCGAAGCGCACGGTCGAGCCGACCGGCGCATCGGCCGGCACGGCAATCGACACCGGCAGCACGGCCTCGCCGTCGTAGCCGAAGTTGTACAGACCGCCGACCTCGAACCGGCGCGGCACCGGCCAGGCGACCGCGTCGGCCTGGAAGCCGGCCGGCAGGGTCCATTCCAACGTCGTCGGCAGGCCCGAATCGCCGGGATTGATCCAGTAGGTGTGCCAGTGCGGCTGATGCCGCAGCAGCAGGCCGATCTGCTCGGGCTGGCCCGGCGTCAGCGCCGTGTGTTCGGCGATCAGTTCGATCTGCACCGGTTCCGCGGCGCTCTCCGCCGCCGGCGCCGGTGCGGCGATCGCCGCCGGCGTACCCAGAACGATCGAAAGCAAGAGGGAAGTGGCGTGGTTAGACATCGCGTTCCGACCTCGCTGCTACGGTAGGGCATCGCAGGTTAGCAATCCGTAACGGGAAGCAGGCGCCCGAGCGCATGAAGCTCGCTTCATGAAACCCGCCTCGTGCAGCGGGGCCGCGAAAGGTCGCATACCCCTTTCGGCACTCCCGCACCGCCCCCATCTGTTGCACCGTGTGCGTGCGTCGCGAACGACGCGAGGACGGGACCGTCGATGTTGACCTTCGTACTCTGGCTGCTGCTCCTGGTGTTCTGCTGGCCGCTGGCGCTGCTGGCGCTGGTGCTGTATCCGCTGGTGTGGCTGTTGCTGCTGCCGTTCCGCCTGATCGGCTTCGCCGTCGAGGGCGTGTTCGAACTGCTGCGCGCGATCATCCTGCTGCCGGCGCGCGTGCTCGGCGGCCGCCCCGCCACGCGCTGACGGGCGCCGCGCATGGACGCCGCGCTCGATCCGCGCCTGGGCGAAGTGCTCGACTACTGGTTCGGCCGGTCGGCCGACGATGCGGGCGTGCTCGCCGAGAAAGGCGCCCTGTGGTTCGGCGCCGGCACCGCGGTCGACGAGGAAGTCCGCGCGCGCTTCGCCGGCTTGCGCGAAGAAGCGGTCGCCGGACGCCTCGAACGCTGGCTGGCGGTGCCGCGCGGCCGCCTCGCGCTGGTGATCGTGCTCGACCAGTTCTCGCGCAACCTGTTCCGCAACGATCCGCGCGCGTTCGCACACGACGGGCTGGCGCGCGCCTGGACCGACGAAGGCCTGCACCTGGGCGCGGACCGCGCGCTGCGCGCCTGCGAACGCGTGTTCCTGTACCTGCCGCTGGAGCATTCGGAGTCGCTGGCCGACCAGCAGCGCTCGGTCGAATGCTTCCGCGCGCTGCGCGACGAGGCGCCGGCCGCGCTGCGCGCGCGCTTCGACGAATTTTTCGACTACGCCGTGCGACACCACGACGTGATCGCGCGCTTCGGCCGCTTCCCGCATCGCAACGCGGTGCTCGGCCGCGAGTCGACGGCCGCGGAAGCGCAGTTCCTGCGCCAGCCCGGCTCGTCGTTCTAGCGGCCGCGGCCGTCGCGGCGTAGAAAGCCATTCATGCGACGAATTCTTTTCTCCTGCCTCGCCGCGACCACGGCCGCCGCGGCGCAGCCGCGCTACGCCGAAGACGTGCCGAAGGACACCGGCTACGCGGTGGTCCTCGAAATGGTTCCCGACGACGCCGGCTGGGTGCGCTTCTGCAACCTGCACAGCGTGCGCGAACGCTCGCCGGACGGCGCGGCGACCGACCTCACGCCGAACGGCACCTACGTCGCCGACGCCTGCCGCAAGCTGTCGACGAAGAAATGGAAGATCGAGCGCGACGCCGCCGGCGAGGTCAAGGCGGTGTTCTATTTCTGCCGGTATCTGGAGTCGTCGCCCGAACGCGCCTACTGCGAGCGCCGCTTCGGCGACTGAACCCCGACGCCGCGTCCTAGCCGAAGAACCAGTAGCACACCGCGATCGAGGCGATCACGCCGGCGAGATCGGCGAGCAGCGCACAGCCGACCGCGTGACGCGCGCGCCGGATGCCGACCGCGCCGAAGTAGACCGCGAGTACGTAGAAGGTCGTCTCGGTGCTGCCCTGCACGGTCGCCGCGACCAGCGCCGGGAAGCTGTCGACGCCGTGCGTCTTCATCGTCTCGATCAGCATCGCGCGCGCGGCGCTGCCGGAGAACGGCTTGACCAGCGCGGTCGGCAGCGCCTCGACGAAGCGCGTGTCCCAGCCCAGCGTCTGCACCAGCCAGCGGATGCCGTCGAGGGCGAAGTCGAGCGCGCCGGACGCGCGCAGCACGCCGACCGCGCAGAGCATCGCGACGAGATAGGGCAGCAGGTTCCTGGCCACGTCGAAGCCCTGCCTGGCGCCGTCGACGAAGCTCTCGTACACCGGCACCTTGCGCCACGCGCCAGCGAGCAGGAACGCGATCACGATCGCGAACAGGGTCAGGTTGCCGAGCAGCGAGGACAGCGCCGCCAGCGCGGTCGCCGACAGCGTCGCCAGCACGGCCATGAAGCCGCCGAGCAGGAGGCCGACCGCGGCGAGCCAGATCAGCACGACCGGATCGTGCAGTTTCAGCCGCTGCACGAAGGCGACCGCGAACAGCCCGGTCAGGGTCGAGGCGCTGGTGGCGAGCAGGATCGGCAGGAACACCAGGGTCGGATCGGCCGCGCCGGCTTGCGCGCGGTACATGAAGATCGACACCGGCAGCAGGGTCAGCGACGAGGCGTTGAGCACCAGGAACAGGATCTGCGCGTTGCTGGCGGTGTCCTGGCTCGGATTGAGCGTCTGCAGCTCGCGCATCGCGCGCAGGCCGATCGGCGTCGCCGCATTGTCCAGGCCCAGCGCGTTGGCGGCGAAGTTCAGCGTGATCAGGCCGATCGCCGGATGGCCGCGCGGCACGTCCGGCATCAGCCGGCCGAACAGCGGCCCGAGCCAGCGCGCCAGCACATCGACCACGCCGGCCTGTTCGGCGATGCGCAGCAGGCCGAGCCAGAGCGTCAGCGTGCCGAACAGCAGGATCATGACCTCGACCGACAGCCGGGCCATCTCGAACAGGCTGGCGACCATGGCGGCGAACACGCCGGCATTGCCGCCGACCAGCCACTGCGCCAGCGCGGCGGCGGCGGCGGTCAGGAAGAAGCCGAGCCAGAGACGGTTGAGCATCGATGCGGCCGGGAGCGGCGGGACGCCGCGCGGCATCCTAAGCGCGGCGGGACGCGGGCGTCACCTGCGGCGGACGGCGCGATACGCGCACGGAGGGCGGCCGCCCTAGGGAAAACCCCAACTCGGGTACGCCCGAGGCTGACCGGGCCAGTACGCAGGCGTACGGTGGACTTCCCCTCGCCAAGGATGGCGCATTTTCCCTGAGTCCCGAGGTACGCCATGTCGCCCGTATCCGCCGTCCGCTCGAACGAATCCTCCTTCCGCGAAGTGCAGCCCAGCGCCGCGCAGTACGCGAAGGCCGCCGATCTCGATCCCGCCGGCGCCGCACGGGCCGGCGGCACCAGCACGCGCATCGACGGCAACGCCAGCAACAGCGGCGCGCGCACGACGCGGCAGACGCCGGACGGCAAGACCATCGCGGTCGATCCGCTGCACCAGGACGGCGACATCTCGATCGCGCGCGAGCGCACCCTCGTCGACGACGGCCAGGGCGGCCAGTACGTCAGCTCCGACCAGCTGGTGGTCACCACCGGCCGCGGCGACGACCGCGTCGCGGTGAGGAACAACACCGACGGCTCGCTCGCGGTGCAGCTCAACGGCAAGGCCTACCAGTTCGAGATGGCCGACGCGCAGGCGCTGACCGTGCGCAGCGGCGACGGCAACGACACCATCGAGGTCGCCTCCGACGTCAAGGTCAACCTGATCGTCGACGGCGGCGCCGGCGACGACGCCATCACCACGGGAGCCGGCGACGACATCGTCGACGGCGGCCTGGGCAACGACACGATCAAGACCGGCGCGGGCAGCGACGACGTGTTCGGCAACAGCGGCAACGACGTCATCGACGCCGGTGCCGGCAACGACGTCGTCTACGGCGGCGACGGCGACGACACCCTGCTCGGCGCGGAAGGCGCGGACTATCTCGAAGGCGGCGCCGGCAACGACCGCATCGAAGGCGGCGACGGCCAGGACATGCTCTCCGGCGGCGTCGGCGACGACACCCTGGTCAGCGGCGCCGGCGACGACCGCGTCTACACCGGCGCCGGCACGGACACGGTCGACAACGCGGCCGGCAAGGACGTCGTCTACGCGCAGCAGGACATCGACACGTTCTCGGCCGCCAAGGGCGCCGACAACCAGATCGTCAACGTCGACCTGACCGGCTCGCCGGGCACGAAGGGCGTCAAGCTCGAAGGTTCGCCGGCGTTCGTGCAGCGCGTGCAGGCGGACATGGATTTCCTGCAGGCCTCGCCGGTCGGCCGCCAGATGCTGGCCGAGTTCGACCGCGCCGCCGCCAACGGCAACAGCGTGACGATCCGCGAGCTGTCCAACGAGGAGAACGGCTACACCATGCCGGACGTCGACGCCGGCGGCACCTGGGCCGACACCGAAATCGTCAACGGCCGCGCCGGCAAGGGCGACGACGCCGTGATCGCGTACAACCCGTCGTTCCACATGAGCGCCTTCCCGGCTCCGGTCGGCGTGCTGTTCCACGAGATGTCGCACGCCTGGAACGCGGTGACCGGCACCTTCCAGCCGGGCGACTACCGCGGCAGCGACGCGCAGGACCGCAATGCTGGCGTGCCCAACTCCGAGCGTCAGGCGGTCGGGCTGGAGAACACCGGCGTGAAGTTCGATTTCGACCGCGATCCGAACACGCCCAAGACCACCGCCAACCCGGTCGCGCTGAGCGAGAACGGCCTGCGCGCCGAACTCGGCCTGGACCTGCGCCTGCATTACGCGCTCTGAACATCGCGGGGGCTAGACTGCGGGCGTGAATGCGATGCTTCCGCTGCTGCTGGCCGCGGCGCTCAACGGCGCCGCGCCGCAGCGCCTGCCCGATCCCCCGCCGTTGCCGCCGTTGACCGACGACACCCTGCCCAGCACCACGATCGAGGACGCCGGGCTGCGCCTGAACGCGCAGTTCGGTTTCGACGCCGGCAAGCGCCTGCTGCGGCTGCGCTACCTGCTGCACAACGGCAGCCGGCAGCCGGTCGCGCTGTTCGATCGCGGCAACAGCCTCGCCGTCGCCCAGGGCCGGCTCAAGGCCGGTTCGGCGGCGACGCCGACCACCGAGCCGGGCAAGGACGGGCTGGTGCTGCATCACCGCATCGTTCCGCTGCGCAAACCCGCGCCGACCGTGCCGCCGATCCCGCTCGCCGCGCGCGTCGCGCCGGGCGCCGAACTCGGCGGCGACGTGCTGATCGAAGTCGGCGACGCCACGCACCTGCGCTACTGCCTCGGCGTCGCACCGTTCGAGCCGACGCTGTTCTCGTCGCGGCAGTCCATCGACGGCGTGGAACTGTGGCGCGCCTCGTTCGACGCCGTCGGCAGGCAGAAGACGCTGTGCACGCCGTGGTTCGACACCGCCAGGCTCGATTTCGAGTCGCAATAGGCACGGGACGATGGCCGCGTCGCAACGCGGCGACTCGCGAGCCGCGGCGCGCTCGGGCACACTGAGCGCATGTCCGACAAGCCCTTCTCCGCCGCCTGCGAACGCAACCGCGACCCGATCCTGGCCGTGCTGCGCGACTGGTTCGCCGATCGCCGGCGCGTGCTCGAGATCGGCAGCGGCACCGGCCAGCACGCCGTGCATTTCGCCGCGGCGCTGCCGCAACTCGTCTGGCAGACCTCCGAGCGCACCGAACACCTGCCCGGCCTGCGCGCCTGGCTCGACGAGGCGGCGCTGCCGAACACGCCCGCGCCGCTCGCGCTCGACGTCGGCGAAGCCTGGCCGCGCGAAAGCTACGACGCCGTGTTCAGCGCCAATACGCTGCACATCCTGAGCTGGCCCGAGGTCGAGATGCTGTTCGCCGCGCTGCCTGCCGCGACGACGCTCGACGCCAGACTCGCCATCTACGGTCCGTTCAACATCGGCGGCCGCCACACCAGCGACAGCAACGCCGCGTTCGACGCGACGCTGAAGGCACGCGCCGCGCACATGGGCATCCGCGACACGGCCGCCATCGACGTGCTGGCCGGCAAGGCCGGCTTCGATCTCGCCGACGATCTCGCATTGCCGGCGAACAACCGCCTGCGCCTGTGGCGGCGCATGCGATGAGCACGCCGATCCTGCTGTCCTGGAGCGGCGGCAAGGACGCGACGCTCGCGCTGGAACGCCTGCGGGCCGACCCCGATCGTCGCGTCGCCGGCCTGCTCACCACCGTGACCGCCGACTACGACCGCATCAGCATGCACGGCGTGCGCCGCTCGATCCTGCAGCGGCAGGCCGAAGGCCTCGGCCTGCCGCTGTACGTCGCGCAGATTCCCGCGGTGGCCGACAACGACCTCTACGAAGCCGCGTTCGCCGATGCCCTGGCGGCGGCGCGGCGTGCCGAACCCGGCCTCGACACGATCGCCTTTGGCGACCTGTTCCTCGGCGACGTGCGCGCCTGGCGCGAAGCGCAGCTCGCCCGCGCCGGCTGGCACGGGCTGTTTCCGCTGTGGGGCGAGGACACCGCCTCCCTCGCCCGCCATTTCGTCGCGCGCGGCTATCGCGCGATCCTCTGCTGCGTCGACACCGCGCAGCTGGATGCGAGTTTCTGCGGCCGCGACTACGACTCGGCCCTGCTCGACGACCTGCCGCGCGGCGTCGATCCCTGCGGCGAGAACGGCGAATTCCACACCTGCGCCCATGCCGGGCCACTGTGGCGCGAGCCCATCGAACTGGCGCGCGGCGAGCGCGTGCTGCGCGACGGACGCTTCCAGTACGTCGATCTGCTCGACCGCGACGCCGCCTGAAGCGGCGCGGCGGTCGCCGGCATCAGCCGCTGGACTGTCCGCTCGGCGGCGTCGGCGTCGGCTGCTGGTCGGGCGGCGTCGGTTTGAAGGCGGCCAGGGCGAACAGCAGGCCCAGCGCGGCGGCCGACCAAGCGAAGCGATTCAATGAGATTTTCATTGCTGCGTTCTCCTTTCGTTGCGCGATGGATGCAGTCTCGCGCCGGCGACATGAGCATCGCGTCGGTCGCGCGTTACCGGCGTGTTATCGCAGGACGCAGGTTGGCCGCGGTTCAAGCCGATGAACGAGGGCCGTCGTCGCAACGGCGCGAACCGCCCCGGATCGTCCTCGTCGAGGATCCGGCGCGGGCGCCGCCAGCACATCGATGCCGCCTCCGCACGAACGTCTTCCCGATTCACCGCCGACGATGCGGATGCGTACGGAAGAGGCGGCGCGTACCATTCCCCGGCGGCTCGTACGGCCCACTGGGGAGGTGACACGGCTTGAAGCTTTCGTCCGAGGCGTCGACCACGACGACGTCGTCCGCGGGCGACAGGGAAGTGACCCGGCTGATCCGCGCCTGGCAGGCCGGTGACGCACAAGCGTTCGATCATCTGCTGCCGCACGTGTACGCCGAGCTGCGCGTGATGGCCACGCGGCTGCTCGCCGGCGAACGCGCCAGCACGCTGCAGCCCACCGAGCTGGTCCACAACGTGCTGCTGAAGGTGCTCGGCATCGACCTGCTGCAGGTCGACGATCGCGCGCATTTCTTCCACGCCTTCGTGCGGCTGATGCGCCACGAACTGGTCGATCGCGCGCGCGCGGCGAGCGCGGACAAGCGCGGCGCCGGCTGGGTCCGCGTCGACTGGGCCGACGACCAGGTGCCGCCGCTGCCCGACTCGATCGACGCGGTCCGGCTCGGCGACGCGCTCGACGATCTCGAACACGTCGAACCGCGGCTGGCGCGGATCGTCGAGCTGCGCTATTTCGTCGGCCTGACCGTGCAGGAGATCGCCACGCTGCTCGAGCTGGACGAGCGCACCGTGTATCGCGACTGGGCGATGGCGCGCGGCTGGCTGCGCGAGCACCTGGACTGAGCGATCGCTCGTCGCCATGACCGAACCTGCACGCCGACGCGCCGAACTGGCCCTGCTGCACGCATTGTTCGACCTGACGCCCGCGCAGCGCGATCTTCGCCTGGCCGAAGTCGAGCACGCCGATCGCGAACTCGCCGACGCCGTCCGCCGCATGCTGGCCACCTCCGATACGGTCGCCGCGAACCAGGCGCAGATGCGTCCCGCGGCGGCCGAGGTCGCCGCCGGCTGCGTGCTCGGCGGCCGCTTCCGCCTGCTGCGTCCGCTCGGCCGCGGCGGCATGGGCGAGGTGTACCTGGCGCGTCGCGACGACGGCATCGACCAGCACGTGGCGATCAAGATCCTGCACGGCGAAGGACTGGCGGTGACGCGCGAGCGAGCGCACCGCGAACAGCAGATCCTGGCGCGGCTGACGCACCCCAACATCGCCGGGCTGATCGACGCCGGCCTGACCGACGCGGGCCGGCCGTGGTTCGCGATGGACTACGTCGACGGCGAGCGCCTGCTGGAGTGGTGCGACCATCGCACGCTGACGTTGCCCGCGCGCGTGCGTCTGTTCGTGCAGATCGCGCGCGCGTTGCAGTTCGCGCATCGCAACCTGGTCCTGCATCGGGACGTGAAGCCGTCGAACATCCTCGTCGACCACGACGGCATACCCGTGCTGCTCGATTTCGGCATCGCCAAGGTGATCGACGCGCAGGCACCCGCGCACGAGACCCGCACCCTGGCGCTCACGCCGGCCTACGCCGCACCGGAACAGCTGCGCGGCGAGCCGGCGACCACCGCCAGCGAGGTCTACCAGCTCGGCATCGTGCTGTACGAGCTGACGAGCGGCATCTCCGCACGCGAAGCGCGTGCGCACGCGCAGGCCGATGCCACCACGGTCGTGGTGCCTGCGCCGCATCAGGCGTTCGCCGCGTGTTGGCTGCGCGACCGCGCCCAGGCCGAACGCCTGGTCCGCCTGCGCGCCAGCTCGCCGCAGAAGCTGCGCCGCGACTTGAAGGGCGACCTCGGCCGCATCATCGCCAAGGCGAGCGCGCCGCTGCCGGCCGAACGCTACGACACCGCGCAGGCCTTCGCCGACGACCTCGAACGCTGGCTGGCCGGCAACCCGGTCAGCGCCCATCGCGGCAGCTGGCGCTACCGCGTCGGCAAGCTGGTGCGCCGGCACAAGGCGGCGAGCGCGCTGACCGCCGTGCTCGCGCTGGGCCTGCTCGCGGTCAGCGCCCTGGCGCTCGATCGCGCACAGCGCGAGCACGAGCAGCGCGTGGAGGCCGAACGACAGCGCGAGCGTTCCGACGCCCTGGTCGACTTTTTCCGCAGCCTGTTCCGGCAGGCCGATCCAGATCTGGCCGGCGCCTCGCAGATCGGCGCCGATCAGCTGCTCGAACGCGCCGACGTCGCACTGGACGCGCGCAACGACGTGGACCCGTCCGTGCGCGCCGCGCTGCTGAGCGAAATCGCCGCGGCGTTCTACAACCTCGGCATGCCGCGCAACGGCCTCGCCGCCGCGGAACAGGCGGTGACGCTGTCGACGCCACGCCGCGCCGACAACCCCAAGGACTACCTCCGCAGCGTCGACGTGGCGTCCAGCATCTACGCCAGCATCGGCCGCGAGCGCGATGCGGTCGACCTGATCACGCAGGCGCTGCCGACGGCGAGCCAGGTGCGCGACGACCAGCTCGACTGGCAGGCCAAGCTGATGTCCCGCCGCAGCCGCAGCCGGTTCGCGCTCGGTCAGGTGCGCGAGGCGGTGGCGGACATGCAGGCCGTCGTCGAAACCCTGCGCCGACGCGGTGCGCTGGACGGCGACGACGGCGTCGAGGCGCGGATTTCCCTGGCGAAGTTCCTCGGCAGCCAGGGCGACTACCGATCCGCCGTCGACGCATTGCGCGAGATCGTCGAGCACGCAGCGGGAAGCACGTCCAGAAGTACCCGGCTTGCCGCGCGCTCGAATCTGGGAATGAATCTGCTGGGCGCAGGCGAATACCGCCAGGCCGCCGCCGTGCTCGAACCGGCGCTGGCGGAGAGCGGGTCCCTGTACGGGCCCGAGTCGTATCCGGCGATCGTTCTGCACTACCTGCTGCTGCGCAGCCATCTCGCCCTCGGCGAGCCCGAACGCGCCCGCGTTTTCCTGGATCACCTGCAGAAGGTGCGGCCGGCGTCCGTGGCGCAATTCGCCCGCGCGAAGGAATACATCGCCAGCGCCGGCATCCGCTACCAGCTCGCCACCGGCCGCTTCGGCGACGCGGCGAGCCAGGCGCAGCAGGCGCTCGATGCGTCCGAGGCGGACGCGGATACAGGTGAGCTGCACAGGCTGCTCGGCGAAGCCCAGTTGCAGCAGGGCGATCCGCGCCGGGCGCTGGCGACCTTCGCGCGGGCATCGGAGAAGGACACAGCGCTGAACAACCCGCTGCGCATCGCCTCGATCGAAGACGGCATCGGCCGTGCGCATCTGGCGCTGGGCGAACTCGACGAGGCGATCGCACATCTGAGCCGCGCGGCGGAGCCGTTCCGCCGCCTGCAGGGCACGGACACGCCGGACGCGCTGCGCGTCGCCGTCCATCTGCTGTGGGCGCAGGCGCTGGCGACGCGCGATCCGGACCTGCTCGAATGCCTCGATGCGCAGCGCGCGGCGCTGGTCGGCGCGCTCGGCGGCGAAGACCGGCTGCAGATCTGGCAGTTCGACCGCCTGCGCGACCGGCTCGCGCACCAGCTGGGCCGACCCGGCATCGATCCCGACCGGCTCGCGCGCGCCGAACGCGGCCTGCTACGCGTCTCCGGCACCGGGAAAGTGCCGGACCATCGGGGCGTCGGGACGTTCTAGCCGGGCGCGGCGGGACCGCGCCGGCTGTTCGCCGCGCACCTTCGTGCTTCACCTGGCGTACCCGGGTGGCCCTCAAACCACTCCCATGTCAGGTTCCGGCGCCGAAATCCGCCCTGTGGGGCGGGCACGCTCGCGCAACGATCGGGCGGATGCCGCATCGCACCCGTACACCGACTGTTCGGAGACCTTTCATGACGATCCACATCCCCACGCGCGCGCTCCGCCTCGTGCGCCGGGTGGCATGCTTCAGCGTCGCCGCGCTCGCGCCGGCGTCGTTCGCGCACACCGCCGTTCCCTCGACAGGCATTCGTGCCGAGCGGGCCGCAACCCTCGGCGCCTTGCCGGGCGGCAGCGTGCTCTACAGCCAGAACATCCTGCAGCACGACGGGCAGGGCGAAGCCCGAGCGATCGTCTCCATGGTGTTTCCGGACCCCGACTACGCCGCGTACAGCGGCGAGGGCGCGGACGATTTCTACGTCGCCGACGCTTCCGGCTGGACGATCGATCAGGTCATCGCCAACGGAATCGTTTACGGGACCGATGTGCCCAACGGCACCGACGTGGATGTCGGACCCTTCAGGATCGCCATCTATCCCGACGCCGGCGGCCAGCCCGCGGCGGCTGCCGCCTGCAGTTACGACGCATTGCCCCATACCCACGGAGCACTTTCCGGCGGCGCCTGGAGCGCCTTCGGCATGGCCTTGCCGACGCCGTGCAGCCTGGCGCAGGGCACGTACTGGCTGTCGATCGTCGCCACCCCTCCGGCGCCGCTCGACATCCGGTACACGTGGAACTGGAGTGCCGTGCACCTGGGTTCGCCGGTGCCAGGCCATTCGCCGATGGTGCGCAATCCGGGCGGCGATCTCTACCCGAACTGCCCGACCTGGACCGGGCTGGAAGCGTGCGTCAATACATCGGCGAACGGCCTGGTGTTCCAGCTCATCGGCTCGGTCGTCGCACAGGCGCCGCCACCCGAAAGCGGCATCGCGCTGAGCGTGGGGCTGGCGCAATACGACGGCGATCCTGCCCAGTGCGCCAGCGCGGGTACGCTTCAGGCCAGCGTCGGCGACCAGATCAACGCCTGCTACACGGTGACCAACCACACGCCGCTGACGCTGAACTATCACACGCTCGCCGACGCCTCCGGCGGAGCGCCGCTGTTCACCAACGCCAACGTGCCAATCGCGCCGGGCGAGAGCTATCGGTACAACCGCATCTTCGCGGCCGCCCAGTCCACGACGCTCGATCCCGCCTGGACGGGACACACGATACTGCCGCCCTACGTGCCGACCGCGAGCACGGACGCCTTCGTCGACATCGCGGCGAGCGGCACGCTACTGGAACCCTCGCCCCTGACGCGCCAGATCGATCAACCGCTGCCGTTCGCCTTCGACTTCTACGGCGTGGCGTATTCGAGCATCTGCATCAGCGACTGGGGCCTGATCGCCTTCAAGGCGACACCGGCCGACAGCTGCGGCGCGGCCGAAGGCGGCGAACCGCTGCCGTTCGCGTACGGCTTCGGCGCGACGGTCGAGGCCGCCCTGATGCCATGGTGGGATTTCTTCGGAACCGCCGGCAGCCTCCACGTCGCCACGCTCGGTTCCGCGCCGGCGCGCCGGTTCGTCGTGCAGTGGACCGACAAGAACCACGTCGACGCCTACTACGCCGATCCCGGCGATCCGGGCCGGGTCACCTTCCAGGCCATCCTCAACGAGGACGGCACGTTCGACTACCGCTACCGGACGGTCGAGTTCGGCGCCCAGGACGGCGTCCACGACTTCGGCCGATCGGCCACGGTCGGCCTGCAGGCCGGCCAGAGCGGGCCGTCCAACTACCAATACTCGTGGGGCGCGCCGGTGCTCAGCGACGGTCTCTCCCTGCACTGGGCGCGAGGCGAATCGGCGAGCTTCACGGCCTCGCAGTCGGCCACGCTCGACGTCGGCGCGCCGCAGATCGCGCTCGGCCAGACCACGCTCGCGGCGAGCGCCGCGGCAGGCGGCAGCGCCACGGCGACCCTCGATTTCCGCAACGACGGCGACCGCGACCTGGACTGGACGTCCGGGGAGATGTCGGCCGGCGCTCGACACTATCCGATTCCCCCGCGCAATCGTGCCCTGCATCCGCGTCGCGAAGCGCCCAGCGGATTGCCGCTGCGCACTGCGACGGCCGCGGCCGCGCCGCCGGCGAAGGCGAAGGACGTGCCGATCACCCCGCTTCGCTATCGGCCGCCCGTACCCGCGTTCGGAATGGTGTTTTCGACCTGGTTTCCCTATGAGCTCAACAGTTATGCCCAGCTGGACGCTTCGTTCCCCGGCGCCTTGCAGTACCTGAGCCAGAGCTCGCACTCCTATTTCGCCGGCACGTTCGTGGACTACGATTTTTCGACCGCATACGTGGTCGACGCCTATTTCCGGCTCCTGATCGCCATCGATACGAACGACGGTTCGGAGCGGATCATCGGCAATGTCGACGTGCCTGCCTCGGCCGGTTTCCCGACCGGCATGCGCTGGGACCCGAGCAGCGGCACGACCTATCTCGTCGCGGCGAATTTCGGCACCTGCTCCACCACGCTGTACACGGTGGACCTGGCTTCCGCCGCCGTGCAGGCGGTCGGCAATATCCCTGATGCCGGCCTCATCGACCTCGCGATCGATCCGGCCGGGAACGCGTGGAGCGTGGACATCTGCAACCAGAACACCGTCGTCGTCGACCTGGCCGGCGCCCAGGTCGACGTGGTCGGTGCGCTCGGCATTGACGTGACCACCGCCGCCGGCATGGACTTCGACGCGAGCACCGGCACGCTCTACTTCGCCGCGGTCGACAACGGCAGCTTCGATCCAGCCACCGGCGCCTACGAAAGCCACCTGTACACGATCGACCGGCAGTCCGGCCAGGCCACGGTGGTGAACGACGGCTACGGCGGCTTCGTCGGGCCGGGAACCTACCACCAGGGCAGCGCCCTGATCGGCAGCCAGCTCGACGCGCTGGCCATTGCGGCCGCGCCGGGACCCTGCGCGTCGCCGGACGACATTGCCTGGCTCAGCCGATCGCCATCGGAAGGAACCGTGCAGCCGGGCAGTACGCAGGCCGTCACGCTGACCTTCGACGCGAGCGGGCTGGCACCGGGGACCTACACCGGCAACGCGTGCATCGACAGCAACGATCCCGAGCGACGGCAAGTCGCGGTGCCGGTCACCTTCACCGTCACCGGCGATCCCGACCTCGTCTTCGGCGACGGCTTCGACCCTTGAGCGTGTTCGCGGAATCGGGCGCGGCCGGGCCGCGCTCCCTTTCGCACCAACGGATGCGCCGCGGAGACGGCGGCAATTCCTGAAACCGTTTCCCCGCGGTTTTCCCGTCGTGCGGCCCGGAATGAATCCGGGCCGCTGCGCGCCGATCGCGAGCGAGGCGCGGCGGCTTTTCGAGGGCCTTACAGCGGCGCGAACAGCTCCGCCAGGTCTTCCTCGTCGAAGCGCAGGCTCTGCGTGCTGCCGCCTTCGAGCACGGCCTGTGCGAGTTCCGCCTTGCGCTGCTGCAGCGCCTGGATCTTCTCCTCGACGGTGCCCGAGCAGATCAGCTTGTAGACGAACACGGCCTTGTCCTGGCCGATGCGGTGCGCACGGTCGGTGGCCTGCGTTTCCACCGCCGGGTTCCACCACGGGTCGTAGTGGATGACGGTGTCGGCGGCGGTCAGGTTGAGGCCGACGCCGCCGGCCTTGAGGCTGATCAGGAACAGCGGCACGTTCCCTTCCTGGAAGTGCTTGACCAGGTCGCCGCGTTCGCGCGCGGGCGTGTCGCCGGTGAGCGACTGCCAGCGCAGCTGGCGCGCGTCGAGCGCCTCGCCGATCAGGCCGAGCATCTCGGTGAACTGGCTGAAGACCAGCACGCGGCGGCCTTCGTCGACGAGGCCGTCGAGCAGGTCCAGCAGCAGCTCGAGCTTGGCCGAGCCGTCGACGCGGCGCGCGCCGTCGAGCTTGACCAGGCGCGGATCGCAGCAGGCCTGGCGCAGCTTGAGCAACGCGTCGAGCACGACGATGCCGCTCTGCGCGAGACCGCGCTTGCGCACTTCGGCCAGCACGCGCTCGTGCTGGGCCAGGCGCAGCGTTTCGTACAGCTCGCGCTGCGCGCCGTCCAGTTCCACCTGCCGCGCGATCTCGGTCTTCGGCGGCAGATCGTCCAGCACGTCCTCCTTGCGCCGGCGCAGCAGCAGCGGCGCGATGCGGCGCTGCAGGCGCATCCGGCGCTCGACGTCGCCGTGCTTCTCGATCGGCGTGCGATAGAACTTGGTGAAGCTCTTCTCCACGCCGAGCAGGCCGGGCTCGACCGCGTCGAACTGCGCCCACAGCTCGCCGAGGTGGTTTTCCAGCGGCGTGCCGGTCATCGCCAGGCGCCGCCGCGCCGGCAGCTTGCGCACCGACTTCGCGGTCTGGCTCTTGGCGTTCTTGATCGCCTGCGCCTCGTCGAGCACGAGCAGCGCGTAGGTGTGCGCGGCGAGCGCGTCCTCGTCACGCGCGAGCAGCGGATAGGTGGTGATGACGAGGTCGTGCTGCGGAATCCGCGCGTACAGTTCGGAACGTTCCGGACCGTGCAGCACCAGCGCCGAAAGATCCGGCGCGAAGCGCTTCGCCTCGTCACGCCAGTTCGCCACCAGGCTGGTCGGCGCGACGATCAGCGCCGGCCCGTCGAGCCGCCCGCGCTGCTTCTCCGACAGCAGGTGCGCAAGCAGCTGCACGGTCTTGCCGAGCCCCATGTCGTCGGCGAGGATGCCGCCGAGCCCGGCGTCGGCGAGGAAGCCGAGCCAGGCCAGGCCGTCGCGCTGGTAGGCGCGCAGCTCGGCGCGGAAACCTTCCGGTTCGGCCAGCGGCGTGCGCGCCTCGCGCAGGCGTTCGAGTTCGGCGCGCAGGCGTTCGCCGCCGCGCCAGGGCAGGTCCGGCCCGAGTTCCTGCAGCACCGAGGCCTGCGAACGATGCAGGTGCAGGGCGCCGTCAGCGGTTTCGTGGCCGCTCGTCTGCAGCCATTCGAGCAGCGGCGCGATCAGCTCGCGCAGCTTGCCCAGCGGCAGCGGCACGCGCCGGCGCGCATCGATCGGCACCAGCCAGACCGCATCCTCGGCCTCGCCCTTGCGCGGCGCGAACGGAAACTGCGGATCGGCCAGCAGGCGATGCAGGATCGGCAGCAGGTCGACGCGCTCACCACCCAGGTCGATACCCAGGCGCAGGTCGAACCAGGCGTTGCCCGATTCCTCGATCTCGGCGTACCAGTCGTCCGGCTCGTCGACCAGCTCGAACGGGAAATCGGATTCGGATTCGATGCGAAAACCCAGTTCGCGCAGGCGCGAGGCGAGCGCGAAGACCTGGTCCGCCGCGGCGAGCTGACCGCGGCCGTGCTCGATGACGAAATCGCCCTCGCGCAGCACACCGCGCGCGACGCCGGTGATGCGCGGCAGCAGTTCGGCGTCGACGAAGCCGACGCTGTCCAGGCGTTCGGCCGCGGCGATCTCGCTGGCGCGGTCGCGCACGATCTCCAGCAGGCGGCCCTCGTGCAGGCGCCGCTCGCGCGAGGCGGCCGCGGCGAATTTCAGGCGCGGGCCGTCATAGTCGAAACTCAGCCGCACGCAGCCGGCCTGGTACGGCTGGCCGAGCGCCTGCGCCGGCACCGCGCGCAGGGTCAGCACCGGCGTCGGCGTGACCTTGTGCGTTTCCAGCCGCGCCGGCGGCGCCGGCGCCGGCAGCGATTTCAGCCGCGGGCTGCGCTGCCAGCGCTCGTCGAGCAGGGCCGCCTGCTCCGGCAGCAGCACCGGCGCGCGCAGCGCCGCCTCGGCGACCTCGGCGTCGGCGTCGACCAGGCCCAGCGCGCGCTGCGCCGGCTCCCAGTACCACAGCCGCCCGATGCGCAGCAGGCGCGCCTTCGGCGATGCATCGGCCAGCACCGGCATCAGCTTCTGGCTGCCGTCCTCGTAGCTCTGCCACTGCCAGCCGAGCGCGCGCTGCGGACCGAGCGCGACGCGCTGCGCGGACGGCTTGTCCATGAAGCACGGGTACTCGGTCAGCAGGGTTTCCAGCAGGGCTTCGTCGCGCGCTTCGGTCAGCAGGTACGCGCCGGCGGAAACCGGCGTGCGCATGCGCAGCTGCGCGACGTGCTCGAACTGCGCCGGGCTGAGCCCGGCCCACGGATCGCCGGCGAGATGCGGCTGGATCGGCCGCGGCGCGACGTAGCCGCCGCGCTTGCCCGGCGTCAGCCACACCGGCTGCGCCTGCACGCCGGGCAGCGCGCCCGCGCCCAGGCGCAGCACGAAACCGAACACGCGTGCGGCTTCCGCGGCCTTCTCCACGCTCGCCGCGGCGGGCGCCTCCAGCGTGTCGAGCCAGCTCGCCCACGGACCGAGCGGCGGCGGCTCGACCGGCCGCATCGGCACCGGTGCGGCGGC
Organism: Dokdonella ginsengisoli; assembly: GCF_042652785.1. NCBI lineage: Bacteria > Pseudomonadati > Pseudomonadota > Gammaproteobacteria > Lysobacterales > Rhodanobacteraceae > Dokdonella > Dokdonella ginsengisoli. The sequence continues at coordinate 154,690 of NZ_JBHSHD010000002.1, forward strand.
GTCGAGCGCCTTCAGCACGAGCGCGGCAACGTGCTTGCAGTCGCCGCCGAGCGGACAGGTGCAGTGCGTGTGCAGATGCGGCAGCGCGGCGCCGTTCAGCGCGATGCGCACGCTCGCCGTGTACGGCTCCGGCGCGCCACCCTGCACCGCACCGTACAGCGCGCCGGCTTCCGCACGCTCGCTGTCGTACCAGATCCGCCGCACGCGGCCGTGGCGCAGGTAGCCCGCGCCCTCCTCGAGCGTGTGCCGGTCCAGCGCGGACTCCGCACGCTGCGACAGCCATTGGCGAAAGGTCGATTCATCCATGCGCGAACGCGTGCGGCCGGCCGGGAAACCTCCCATCCTGCGCGCGCGCGCCGCCGCCGTCCAGCCCGCGTCGCGGGAACCGCGACGGCGCGACGGAAACGGTTCAGCGAGGAATGCCGCCGACGGCCGGTTGCCGCGTTCCTCAGGCGGCGAAGTGCGCCTGCGCGCGCGCGATCGTCGCGTCCGCATCCTCGGCAATGGCACGGAACGCGTTCGAAATGCGCGCCTCGCCGGCGACGCGCCGCCAGAATTCGCGCGCCATCGGCGCCGCCGCGCGCCAGTCGGAAGCCTGTTCCGGCGCCGGCAGCGCGATCTCGTAGCGGCGTTCGACGATCTCGCCGTTGACCGCCGGCCGGAACCGCATCGGCAGCATGTCGTAGGCCGGCGCGAGCGGCAGCGGCAGCGCATCGCGCAGGTGCAGCGAGGCGTTGCCCAGGTGCATGTCGCTGTTGCCGATCAGCGTTCCGTACCAGTGGAACAGGCGCAGGCGGCGCGCGTCGTCGGCGTCGAGCCAGCCGTCGCGATGCAGCTGCGCGGCGAAGCTGAGCCATGCGACGCGACCGTGGCCGTAATGCGCCGCGTCGAGCGCGGCCAGCGAGACCAGACCGCGGCGGCCGAGCGACGGCGTGCGATCGAAACGCGTCGACTGCAGGAAAACCCGCCCGCCGGCTTCGACGATCGTGCTGTCCGCGGCGGGAAGGCCGTGCTCGCGCAGCACCGCGCCGGCATGATGTTCGGCGATCAACAGGTCGGCCCAGCGCCGCCCGGCCGGCGTTTCCAACTGATCGCTGAACTTGACGATGACCGGGACGAAGCCTTCTTCCGATCGCAAGGTGATCGCGAACTTCGGCTGCTCGCCCCCGGCCGACGACCCGACCGCCTCGCCGCGCAGCGCAGCTTCGGCGAGTGGCGGGTAGCGCGCGACGCGATCGTCCAGGGGAAGCGTGCCCTGCGGATCGAGGATCGACTGCAGCGCACGCTGCAGGGACACCTCGCCGAGGACCAGATCGCCGGACAGGTCGTCGCCATGGCGCAGCATCGCGAGCACGACGTCGTCGCCGCGCCAGAGCAGGATGTCGTCCGATGCGCCGATTTCGGCGGCGACGCGGCGCGCGAACGCGCGGCCGAGAAAACCCTGCGGCCGCTGGTCGTCGAGGAACCAGGGCAAGCCGGGGTACAGGCCGGAGGCGAAATCGCCGTGCGTCAGCGCCGGGCGCTCGCCGTCGGGCGCGAAGAAGAATCCGTCGCCGTGCAGCGCATGCAGTTCGCCGATCCGCTCGGGCCGCGCCTGGGCGTCGATGCGATACAGCGCCCAGTGACTGCCCAGGCGCGCGATTTCGTGAGCGAGCGCGTAGCGCGCCGCGCGCGCGCGGCCGATGCGCACGACGCGCTCGCCGGCCTGCGTCAGCAGGCGCGAAACCGTCGGCTGGCTGACCCCGAGTTCAGCCGCGATCGCCGCCGCCGGCAGCACGCCGCGGCGACGCAGCAGGGTTTCGAGAAGGTCCCAGCGAGCCTCGTCCATGAGGTGGATTGAATAGATTCATGAATAGATAGTCAAGCCAAGCCCGCTCAGAAAAGCTCGCAAGGATAGACTATCTCAATGATATGCAATGGAAATTATGGAATAGACAACCAGACCCAATCCAAACCTCTGCGATTCTTGAATAGATATTTCGCAGAAGACGCGGACCTACGCCGACGCGACGGGCCGGATCGGCCGCCGTATCGTCCGACGCAAATTCCAGCCTCGCCCCGCGACGTCACGGACAGCGCCGCGACGTTGTCGGCCTCACGCCGCCACGCGTTGTGCCACCGGATTGCGCCACGCCGCCAGCAGGTCGTCCTGCCGCTTCATCGCGTTCTCGAAGTGGCGTTCCTTGACGTGGCCGTAGCCGCGGATGAATTCCGGCACCGAGGCGATGTCGACGGCCAGCGCGTGATTGTCGCCGCTCAGGCCGGCCAGCAGCTCGTCGAGCGTCTTGCCGTAGTCGGCGATCAGCTGGCGCTCCATCCGGCGCTCGGCGGTGTAGCCGAACACGTCCAGCGCGCCGCCGCGCAGACCGCGCAGCTTGGCCAGCAGCTTGAAGGCCTTGAACACCCACGGGCCGTACTCGGCCTTCTTCAGGTTGCCGTCGGCGTCGCGCCTGGCCAGCAGCGGCGGGGCGAGGTTGAAGTGCAGCTTGTAGTCGCCGTCGAAGGTGTCCTTGAGGCGCTGCTCGAAGTCGCCGCTGGTGTACAGGCGCGCGACCTCGTATTCGTCCTTGTAGGCCATCAGCTTGAACGCGTAGCGTGCGACGGCCTCGGTCAGGCTGGTGAAGCCCGGCGTCTTCGCCGCTTCCGCAGCGCGCACCTTGTCGACCAGCGCCTGGTACTTCGCCGCGTAGGCCGCGTTCTGGTAGTCGGTCAGGAAGGCGACGCGGCGCGCGATGCGCTCGTCGAGCGTGGCGCTGAGCGTCGCGTCGTCGAGCGCACCGGCGTTGCCGTTCGACGCCGCACGGCGCACCGGCAGGGCGAGCGGGATCGCGCCTGACGGCGTGTGCGGGTTCGGCAGCCCGGCTGCCTTGCGCACCTGCACGACGTCGTGCGCGGCGAGGCGGCCCCAGTTGAACGCGGCCTTGTTCATCTCGATCGCCGCGCCGTTGAGTTCGATCGCGCGCATCAGCGATTCGTGCGACAGCGGCACCCAGCCCTTCTGCCAGGCGTAGCCGAGCATGAACAGGTTCGCCGCGATGGTGTCGCCGAGCAGCGCGGTGGCCAGCTCCGTCGCGTCGACCAGTTCCGGCGAGGCGCCGTCGAGCGCGGTCTTCACCGCATCGATGATGGCCTGCGCCGGGAACTGCATGTCCGGCTTCATCGTGAACGTGCCCGGCATCGCCTCGTAGGTGTTGAGCACCACGCGCGAGCGGCCGGCGCGGATCTTCGACAGCGCCCAGTAGTCGTTGACCACGACCATGTCGCAGCCGAGCACGAGGTCGGCCTCGCCGGCGGCGATGCGCACGGCGTGGATGTCCTCCGGCGCCTTGGCGATGCGCAGGTGGCAGGTCACCGCGCCGCCCTTCTGCGCCAGGCCGGTCTGGTCGAGCACGGTGCCGCCCTTGCCTTCCAGGTGCGCGGCCATGCCGATCAGCGCGCCGATCGTGACCACGCCGGTGCCGCCGATGCCGGTGACGAGGACGTTCCACGGCTGCGCCAGGTCGGTGGCGAACACCGGCTGCGGCAGCGCCGAGAAATCGACCTCGGCCTTGCCCTTTTTCTTCTTCAGGCCGCCGCCGACGACCGAGACGAAGCTCGGGCAGAAGCCCTTGGCGCAGGAGAAGTCCTTGTTGCAGTTGCTCTGGTCGATCTCGCGCTTGCGGCCGTACTCGGTTTCCTTCGGCAGCACCGAGACGCAGAACGATTTCTCGCCGCAGTCGCCGCAGCCTTCGCAGACCAGCGAGTTGATGAACAGGCGCTTCTTCGGATCTTCCATCTTGCCGCGCTTGCGGCGGCGGCGCTTCTCGGTGGCGCAGGTCTGGTCGTAGATCAGCACGCTGACGCCTTCGATCTCGCGCATGCGCTTCTGCACGGCTTCCAGTTCGTCGCGGTGCACGAACTCGACGCCGGCCGGGAAGATTTCCGGCCTGGACCACTTGGCGATGTCGTCGCTGACGACGATGATCGTCTGCACGCCTTCGCTGCGCACCTGGTGCGCGATGTCCGGCACGGTCAGCGTGCCGTCGACCGGCTGGCCGCCGGTCATCGCCACCGCGTCGTTGTAGAGGATCTTGTAGGTGATGTTGACCTTGGCCGCGATCGACTGGCGGATCGCCAGCGAGCCGGAATGGAAATAGGTGCCGTCGCCGAGGTTCTGGAACACGTGCCTGGTTTCGGTGAACGGCGCCTGCCCGCACCAGGTCACGCCTTCGCCGCCCATCTGGGTGAAGGTGTCGGTGCGGCGGTCCATCCAGGTGACCATGTAGTGGCAGCCGATGCCGCCGAGCGCGCGGCTGCCCTCGGGCACCTTCGTGGAGGTGTTGTGCGGGCAGCCCGAGCAGTAGTGCGCGGCGCGCGGGAAGTTCGCGCGCGGCAGGGTCAGTTCCTTCTCCTTCGCCTCGATCCAGGCCACGCGCGCCTTGATCGCCTCGCTGGTGAAGAAGCGCGCCAGGCGCCGCGCGATCACCAGCGCGATCATCGCCGGCGTCAGCTCGTTGGTGCTCGGCAGGATCCAGTTGCCCTGCTCGTCGTACTTGCCGACCACCGAGGGACGTACGTGGTGGTCCCAGTTGAACATGTACTCCTTCATCTGCGACTCGATGAAGGAGCGCTTCTCCTCGACGACGATGATGTCTTCCAGGCCGCGCGCGAAGTCGCGGATGCCGACCGGCTCCAGCGGCCAGGTCATGCCGACCTTGTACACGCGGATGCCGATCTCGCGCGCGTCGCGCTCGCTGATGCCCAGGTACTCGAGCGCCTGCAGCACGTCGAGGTAGCTCTTGCCGGTGGTGACGATGCCCAGGCGCGCGTTCGGCGAGTCGAGCACGGTCTTGTCGATGCGGTTGGCGCGCGCGAACGCGCATGCGGCCTGCACGGCGTACTGGTGCAGGCGCATTTCCTGGTTCAGCGGCGGATCCGGCCAGCGGATGTTGAGGCCGCCGGCCGGCAGCGCGAAGTCTTCCGGCAACACGATGTCGAGCTGGTGCGGATTGACGTTGACGCTGGCCGACGACTCGACCGTCTCGGCGATCGTCTTGAAGCCGACCCAGCGGCCGGTGAAGCGCGACATCGCCCAGCCGAGCAGGCCCATGTCGAGGATGTCCTGCACGCCGGCCGGATTGAGCACCGGCATCATCGCGCTGACGAATTCCAGTTCCGAGCCGTGCGGCAGGGTCGAGGAGCGGCAGGCGTGGTCGTCGGCGGCGAGCGCGAGCACGCCGCCGAACTTCGAGGTGCCGGCCGCGTTGCCGTGCTTGAACACGTCGCCGCAGCGGTCCACGCCCGGACCCTTGCCGTACCACATCGCGAACACGCCGTCGTACTTGGCGCCGGGGAACAGGTTGGCCTGCTGCGTGCCCCACACCATCGTCGCGCCGAGGTCCTCGTTGAGGCCCGGCGTGAACTCGATATTCGAGGTCTTCAGGTGCTTCTTCGCCTTCCACAGCTCGAGGTCGAAGCCGCCCAGCGGCGAGCCGCGGTAGCCGGAGATGAAGCCGGCGGTGTTCGCGCCGGCCGCGCGGTCGCGCATCTGCTGCATCAGCGGCAGGCGCACCAGCGCCTGCACGCCGGACAGGTAGATGCGGCCTTCAGTGCGCGTGTACTTGTGCTCGAGCGTGTACTCGCGATCGATCGACGGCGCGAGAGCGGCGGCGGGAACGGACATGGCGGCTACCGGTGAGGGGGCTTGGGGCAAGAGCGGAATTGTAGCAGGCGGGCGGCTTTCCCCCGGCCGGCTCAGGGCGCGGCGGCGGAATCGGCCGCCGGCTTGGCGCGGAACGGGAACGTCTGCTGCGCGACCCAGCCGTCCGGCATGTAGTCGCCGACCACGCCGTACTTTTCCGGCAGCGGCTTGTGCTCGGGCACCTTCACCGCGGTGCCGAACAGATGGTCGAGGAAGGCGTAGTGCGCGGCGTAGTTGCGGTCGATCGCCTCGTCGTCGGAGGCGTGGTGCCAGTGGTGGAAGTCCGGCGTCACGATCAGGTACTTCAGCGCCCCCCACGGCAGGTGCACGTTGGCGTGGTTGAGCACCGCCTGGAAGCCGACGATGAGGATGTAGGCGTTGATGACGGCCTCGCTGAAGCCGAGCACGAACAGCGGCGCCAGCACGCACACGCGCGTGAACACGATCTCCAGCACGTGCTGGCGCGAACCGGCCAGCCAGTCCATCGTCTTGGCGCTGTGATGCACGGCGTGGAAGCGCCACAGGAACGGGATCTCGTGGTAGGCGCGGTGCGTCCAGTACTGCGCGAGATCGGCGACCAGGATGCACAGCAGCAGCTGCGGCACGAACCAGATGCGCTGCACGGCAAGCTGGAAGTCGTGGCTGACCAGCCAGGCAAAGCCGTGGTGGATGACGAAATTCACCGTCAGCAGGATCACGCCGACGAGGAAGTGGTTGACCGCGAAGTGCTTGAGGTCGGTCTGCCACTCGCGGCGGAACACCGTCTGGTTCCGGTACAGCGGGAACAGCTTCTCGATGACGACGAAGATCAGGGTCGAGCCGAGCAGGTCGAGGATGAACCAGTCCAGGCCGATGTAGGGCGTGTGGTCCGGGAAGTCGCCGACCTGCACGCGTGAGCCGCCGAGCGCGACGGCGAGGATCACCAGCGCGAACGCCACCAGGTTGAGGTTGCGGCGCACGCCGAGCACCAGATTGGCCAGCGACAGGCCGCCGGCGATCAGCAGGGCGACGAACATCGCGTGACGCAGCAGGTCGACCGAATACTGGCGGCGCAGTTCGGGCGTGGTCAGATATTCGGGAAAATGGAACGCGATCACGCCGAGCAGGCAGAGAAAGCCCAGGGCCAGCGCGACGATCGTGGCGATCATCCCCTGGCCGAACTTCAGCTCGCCGCTGCCGTGCAGGAGGCGCTCGGTGTCGCTGGCGGTGGCGCGCACCACCTCTACGTTCGCCCGCAGCGCGTCGCCGAGCGTGTAAGGCGTGCGACTGGTCGATGGCTTGGACATTCCCGGCTTCCTCGCGGACGATTCGGCGCCGATTCTAGGGATTGTGCCGCCGCCGATACACGCCCCGCGACGGCGGGGCTCGCCGCTCGCTCCGCCGGGTGGTCAAATGCGCTGCCCTCTCTGCACCGCGCCGCGATGACCCCGCCCAAAGCCCCGCCACTTGCGTCCCTGGCCGGCGCCACGCTCGTCGTCACGCGGCCGGCGGCGAGCGCGGCCTCGCTCGTGCGGCCGATCCGCGCACGGCACGGCACGCCGCTGGCGCTGCCCGGCCTGTCGCTGCGCGCCTCGGACGCCGGCCTGGCGCCGCTGCGCGCGGCCGGACGCTACGATGGCTGGATCTTCGTCAGTCCGGCCGCGGTGCGTTTCGCGTTCCGCGCCGAGCCTTCGCTGCGCATCGCGAGCGGCGCGTGGGTCTGCAGCGTCGGCGCCGGCACCCGCCGCGCGCTGGCTCGCCACGGCATCGCCGCCGTGGCGCCGAGCGAACGCGCCGACAGCGAAGGCCTGCTCGCCCTGCCCGACCTGGCCGAGGTGCGCGGACGGCGCGTCGCGCTGGTCGGCGCACCGGGCGGACGCGAGCTGATCGCGGCGACCCTGCGCGCGCGCGGCGCCGAGGTCGAGGCGGTGCACGTCTACGAACGCATGCCGCCGCGCTGGAGCGCGCGGCAGTTGCAGGCGCTCGCGCAGGCGAGCGCGCCGCTGATCACGCTGCTGTCCAGCGGCGAGGCGCTGTCGAACCTGGTCGCGCAGCTGCCCCGCGACACGCTGGCGCGCCTGCGCCGCCAGATGCTGGTGGTCAGCAGCGAACGCCTGGCCGCACTGGCGCGCGCGAACGCGTTCGAGGACGTCCACGTCGCCGCCTCGGCCCTGCCGGCCGACCTGCTGGCCGCAGCGCAGAAGGCGCTCGCGCGACACCGCTTGTGACATCGCCGCACGCTTCCGGGGCTGCCTCCACCAGCCAGTTCCGCTAGCATGCCGGCATGAGCGACGACACCGAAACCGCGCTGCCCGCGCCCGCCGTCGAGCCCGTCCGGCGCGAGCCGGAATCCCGCCCTCCGCAGGATCCGCCGCCGGCGCGTCGCGGCGGCGGCCTGGCCACTTCGATCGCGCTCGTCGCGCTGGCCGCCGCCGGCGCCTCGTTGTGGTTCGCCTATACGCTCAAACAGGGACAGGCCGACGCGCAGGCCTCGCTGCGCGACGACCTGCAGGCGCGCGTGGACGACCTCGCCCGCGGCGCCGAGCAGCGCAAGCGCGATCTCGACGCGCTGCGCGCGCGCCTCAACGATGCCGACGGCGTCAACAAGAGCGTGCGCGAGGAACTGCTCGGCCTGGGCGAACGTTCGCGCCATCTCGAAGACGCGGTCGCCAACCTGGCCGAACAGCGCCTGAGCGGCCGCGACGCGCTGGCCATGAACGAAGCCGAATTCCTGCTGCAGCTGGCGCAGGAGCGGCTGTCGCTGTTCCGCGACGCGCACTCGGCGATCGCCGCGTACCGGCTGGCCGATTCGGCGCTGGCCGCGGCGGAGGACCCGGTGTTCGCCTCGGTGCGGCAGACGATCGGCGCCGAGCGCCAGGCGCTGGAAGCGAGCAAGCCGGCCGAGACGCAGGCCACGCTGGCGGCGCTGGAGCGCCTGCGCACGCAACTGCCGGAACTGGCCAGGCAGACCGCCCCGGAAGAAGCCGCCGCGCCGCCGTCGCGCTGGCAGAGTTTTCTTTCGCAGTTCGTGCGCGTGAGCCATCGCGACGACGCGACGGTCGCGCCGCGCGACGTCGAACTCGTGCGCTCGTTGACCGCGCTCGACCTGCGCGTGGCCGAGGCCGCCCTGCTGGCCGGCGACGCCGACGGCTACGCCGCCGCGCTGGCGCGCACGCGCGACGGGCTGAGCTCCGGCTTCGAGGCGAAGGCCGCGCCGGTGCAGGAGGCGCTGGCCGAGCTGAACCGGCTCGCCGCGCAGCCGCTGGCGCCGGCGCTGCCCGAGCTGGGCACCGCACTGAAGGAGCTGCGCAACCTGCGCGCGACGCGTGCCCTGTCGCACCCACCGGCCGCGCCCGCCGCGCCGTCGAACAACGAGGCCGGTACATGAGAGCCTGGCGCACGATCACCCTCCTGCTGCTCGTCGCGGCCGCCGCCGCATTCGCCTGGCACTGGCTCGCGGCCGACCCCGGCTACGTACAGGTGCGCGTGCGCGGCACCACCCTCGAGACCAGCGTGGTCGCCGCGATCGCCATGCTGCTCCTGCTGTGGGCCGTGATATCGGTGCTGTGGTGGCTGCTGCGTTTCCCGTTCCGCGCCTGGGGCCGTGCGGTGCAGCGGCGCGGCCGCGAGCGCCTCGCCGGCGGCCTCACCGCCTACGCCGACGGCGACTACGCGCAGGCCGAGCGCGAGCTGGGCAAGGTCAGCGGCCAGGCGCCGTTCCGCACGCCGGCCCTGCTCGTGCTGGCGCGCGCCGCACACGAACGTGGCGAGGACGAGCGCGCCGAGCGCGCGCTGTCCGACGTCGACGCCTCCGGCACGCGCGCGGCCGACGCGCTGCGCGCACGCTTCCTGCTCGAACGCGGCCGTCCCGCCGAGGCGCTGTCCCTGCTCAAATCGAAGGCGGCGGACGGGCTTTCGCTGCGCGGCCGCCGCACGCTGATCGACGCCGCGCTCGCCGGCGGCGACACGCAGACCGCCCTGGACGCCCTGCCGGCGTTCGCCCGCAGCCAGTCGCTGACGCCAGAGGCGCAGGCCGCGCTGGAGACGCGCGTGCTCGACGCCGCGCACGGCGCCACGCCGGACACGGCGCGCCTGAACGCGCTGTGGACCGCGGCGACGCGCGCGCAGCGGCGGCGCCCGGAGCTGGTGGCCGCGTTCGCGCGGCGCTCCGCCGCGCTCGGCCAGACGCTGGCCGCGATGGACGAGATCGAATCGGCCCTGCGCCGCGAATGGAACGAGGATCTCGCCGCCGCCTACGCCGAACTCGGCGGCGACGAGCTGGCTGCGCGTGCGCGCAAGGCCGAGGGCTGGCTCGCGCTCGCACCGAACAGCCCGGCCCTGCTGACGACGATCGGCCGCCTGTACGCCGCGCAGTCGCAGTGGGCCAAGGCCGAGGAAGCGCTCGAACGCGCGCTCGGCCTGGCGCCGACGCCGGCCGCCTGGGAGGTCCTCGGCGACTACCGCCGCGGCCAGGGCGACGCGGCCGCCGCGAGCGTGTGCTACGCGAACGCGCTGCGCGTGGCGCGTGGCGAGGCGAGCGAGCCGGTGGGACCGCGCCTGCCGCTCGACACGCGGCCGATCGCGTTCGAGGAACGCAGCGAACACGGCGTGCCGCGGTTGCCGGCGGCGAAGTAGCCGTAGCGTTCGACGGGAGAACGGAGGTGGAGATGGAGATGAAGATGCGACGGAGTCTGTGCGCGCTGGCGCTCGCCGCGATGCTGGCCCTGCCGGCGTCCGGCCGCGCGGCGGACCGCGACGAGGCGCGCGACGAGAACGAAGTGGTGCTGGTCGAGCGCGGCGACGCCGACATGACGGCCGCGATCGCGCAGGCGCGCGCCAAGCTCGACGAATTCCTCGTCGTCGCCGCGAACCCGCCGGCCGGCACGTCGGACTTCAAGCTCAAGGTGGCCGTGCGCGACGGCGAGGACACCGAGCATTTCTGGGTGACGCCGTTCCGCGTCGCCGGCAAGGGCTTCAAGGGCACGCTGGCGAACGAGCCGCAGATCGTCTCCAACGTCGAGGCCGGCGAGGAGATCGAGTTCTCGCGCGCCGACGTCTCCGACTGGGGCTACACCAAGAACGGCCGCCAGGTCGGCAGCTACACCGTCTGCGTCTTGTTCAAGCAGATGCCGAAGGAACAGGCCGAGTACTACCGCAAGAACCACGGCTTCGACTGCTGAAGCCGCCGGCGGGCGCTCAGCGCTCGATCGTGCCGCTGCCGCCGACGCGGCCGTTGAGCAGGTTCACCACGCGCAGGAAGCGCGCGTCGCCGAAGTCGTAGACCCACTCCTCGCGGCGCTGGTCGCGCCAGCGTTCCACGCCGGGCAGCGGACGGCGCACGATCGTGTCTTCCTGGACGCGCCGCGAGGCCGGCTCGCCGCAGCGCGCGTACAGCTCGCCGGCGGTCATGCCGCCGTAGTCGCGCATCGGGTTGCAGTCGCTGCCGATCTCGTCGACGCCATAGCCGAGCGTCTCCTCGCGGATCAGCTCGCCGTCGCGGAACAGGAACTGGCGCATGAACTGGCGCGGGCCGAAGTTGTAGTACCACACGTCGTACTGCACCGTGCGCTGGCGCTCGACCGGGCCATAGGCGCCGATCACGTCGACGCTGGTGTAGCGGTCGGTCCAGAACGGCGCGCCGCAGCGCTCCTGCACCTGGAAGTCCTGCAGGCCTTCGCTGACGACGCGGTTGCCGCAGCGCATCGCGAACGCGCTCGGCGCGGCGAACAGCAGGAACAGGACCAGCAGGGCGCGAGGGTTCATGGCGGACATTCCGGGGCGGCGGCGCGTGGCGATGGACAAGGGACGAGGAAGCAAGTTCTACCAGCCGTGCAGACCGGCGCGACCGCCGAGGATCTTGGCGATCACGTCCGGCGCGTAGTCGAACGAATCGTAATACAGCCGCTCCTCCGGCAGGCCCGCCTGCACGAAGGCACGGCGCCCGGCGTCGATCATCGTCGGCGGCCCGCTCATGTACAGGTCGAAGCCGCCGAGATCGGGCTGGTCCTCGAGCACCGCCTCGTGCACGAGGCCCTGCCGATCGTCGCCGGCCGCTGCGTCGGACAGTACCGGGACGTAGCGGAAGCCGGGAACGTCGCGCGCCCAGCGCTCGGGCAGGCCGCGCAGGTACAGGTCCTCGGCCGAGCGCACGCCCCAGTAGAAGCCGATCGGACGGCGCGTGCCCAGGTGCAGGAAATGCTCGATCAGCGCCTTCACCGGCGCGAAGCCGGTGCCGCCGGCGACGAACAGCAGCGGCCGCTCGCTGTCCTCGCGCGGCACGAGGGTGCCGAGCGGACCTTCGATCTTCAGCAGCGCGCCGGGCTTCATTTCGTCGAACACATGCGAGGTGAAGCCGCCGCCGGCGACGTGGCGCACGTGCAGCTCGATCGCGTCGCTCTCGTGCGGTGCGTTGGCGATCGAGAACGCGCGCCGCTTGCCGTCCTCCAGCAGCACGTCCAGGTACTGGCCCGGCAGCCGGCGCAGGCGCTCGCCGCGCGCGGCGAGCAGGATCAGCCGCACGACGTCGCTGCCGAGCAGGGCCTTGTCGACCAGCTTCAGCGTCAGCCGGCGCAGCGGGACGTCGGCGACCGAAGCGACCTCGCGCGCGGCGACGAGAAGATCGGTGACCGGCACCGCCTGGCACAGCAGCACCTGGTGGCGCAGCCGCTCGACCGCGTTCAGCGCGCTGGGCGGATTGCGCGGATAGATGCACTCGCCTTCAATCAGGGTCGCCTTGCAGCTGCCGCACACGCCGGCCAGGCACGAGTACGGCAGGGCGAGATGGGCACGGCGCGCGGCTTCCAGCACGGTTTCGCCGGCGGCGACGCGGAAGCGCTTGCCGCTGGCCTGCAAGGTGACGGTGAACGACATGGCGCGATTGTCGCCGATGCGCCGCACAGGCGGGAACCGTGCGGCCGGCGCGACGACGCTTGCTATAGTGCCGGCCCCGCATCGGAGGCGCGCATGGGTATCTGGAAACAGGCGGTCGACCGCGAACGGCTCGACGCGATCGGCCAGGGCTGCATGGTCGAGCACCTGGGCATCCGCATCGTCGAGGTCGGCGAAGACTTCCTGCGCGGCTCGATGCCGGTCGACGCGCGCACGCGCCAGCCGTACGGCCTGCTGCACGGCGGCGCCTCGGTCGCGCTGGCCGAAACGCTCGGCAGCCTCGCCGGCATGCTCGTGCTCGACCCGGCGCGCAACGAGGTCGTCGTCGGCCTGGACATCAACGCCAACCACCTGCGCGCCAAGACCGAAGGCACCGTCACCGGCACCGCGCGGGCGGTGCACGTCGGTCGCGCGACGCAGGTGTGGGAGATCCGCATCGAGGACGAGTCCGGCCGGCTGGTGTGCATCTCGCGGCTGACCCTGGCCGTGATCCCGAAGCCGGCCTAGGCGAGCCGGGCGATGGCCGACTCCGATACGCCGTACGCCGGCCTGTCGCCGGACACGGTGCTCGACGCGATCGACGCCGCCGGCTACGTCAGCGACGGCCGCCTGCTGGCGCTGGCCAGCTACGAGAACCGCGTCTACCAGGTCGGCGTCGAGGACGGCGCGCCGCTGGTGGCCAAGTTCTACCGGCCCGGCCGCTGGAGCGACGCGGCGATCGCCGAGGAGCACGCCTTCGCGCTCGAACTGGCCGACGCCGAGCTGCCGATGGTCGCGCCGCTGCGCGTCGGCGGCGCGACGCTGCTGCGCCATGCCGGCTTCCGCTACGCGCTGTACCCGCGCCGCGGCGGCCGCGCGCCGGAGCTGGAATCGGCCGAACACCTGGCCTGGATGGGCCGTCTGCTGGCGCGCCTGCACGGCGTCGGCGCGCGCGCGCGATTCCGCGAGCGCGGCGCGATCGACACCGACACCTTCGTGCGCGAAGCCGCGCGCGCCGTACTCGCCTCCGGCCTGCTGCCCGAACGCCTCGACGAGGTCTACCGCGCGCGCACCGACGCGATCGCGACGCAGATCGACGCACGGTTCGACGCGATCGCTCCCGCCCGTCTTCGCCTGCACGGCGACTGCCACGCCGGCAACGTGCTGTGGACGGATGCCGGCCCGCACTTCGTCGATCTCGACGACGCGCGCAGCGGCCCAGCGGTGCAGGACCTGTGGATGCTGGCGCCGTCGGCGCGCGCGCTCGACGCCCTGCTCGAGGGCTACGCCGAATTCCGCGACTTCGACGCGCGCGAACTCGACCTGATCGAGCCGCTGCGCGTGATGCGCCAGGTGCACTGGGCCGGCTGGGTCGCGGCGCGCTGGCACGACCCGGCGTTTCCGCGCGCGTTCGCGCACGTGGGCGAGGCGCGCTGGTGGGAGCAGCACCTCAACGATCTGGGCGAGGCGCTGTCGCGGTTGCAGGACGAATGACGGCACGGCCTTCCCGGGCCGCGCGGTTTGCCCGCCGCTGTCGCGCGCGCTAAGGTCGGGCGTCCGCTCGCGCCGCGTTTTCCATGCAGTCGATCGAGATCGTCCTGACCATGCTGCTGCTCGTGCTGGCGAGCGGCTACCTGGTGCGCATGCTGCCGTTCGCGCTGCCGCTGCCGCTGGTGCAGATCGGGCTCGGCGCCTGCGTGGCGGCGTTCTTCAACCGCGGCGTCACGCTCGACCCGGACTTCTTCTTCCTGCTGTTCCTGCCGCCGCTGCTGTTCCTCGACGGCTGGCGCATTCCCAAGGAAGGCCTGTTCCAGGACGCGCGCACGGTCCTGCAGCTGGCGCTCGGCCTGGTCGTGTTCACCGTGCTCGGCATCGGCTTCCTGCTGCACTGGCTGATCCCGGCGATGCCGCTGGCGGTGGCGTTCGCGCTGGCCGCGATCGTCTCGCCGACCGATCCGGTGGCGCTGTCCTCGATCGCCGCGCGCGTGCCGGTGCCGCGCCGGCTGATGCACATCCTCGAAGGCGAGTCCCTGCTCAACGACGCCTCCGGCCTGGTCTGCTTCCGCTTCGCGGTGGTGGCCGCGATGACCGGCCAGTTCTCGCTCGCGTCCGCTTCGCTGGCCTTCCTCTGGCTCGCGCTCGGCGGCGTCGGCGTCGGCGTGCTGGTCACGCTCGGCATCACGCACGGGCACGTGCTGATCACGCGCCGCTTCGGCCAGGACGCGGGCCTGCCGATCCTGGTCAGCCTGCTCACGCCGTTCGGCGCCTATCTCGCCGCCGAGCACCTGGGCGCCTCGGGCATCCTCGCCTCGGTCGCGGCCGGCATCACGATGAGCTACGTCGAGCTGTCCGGCACCGCGCCGGCGGCCACGCGGGTGCAGCGCACGGCGGTGTGGGACTCGGTGCAGTTCGCGCTGAACGGCATCGCCTTCGTGCTGCTCGGCGAGCAGTTGCCCGGCATCCTGGCGCGCGCGATCGTCGCGCTGGAACAGAGCGGGCAGCACGACCCGTGGTGGCTGCTGGTCTACGCGCTGGCGATCAACGTCGGCCTGGCGCTGCTGCGCCTGCTCTGGGTGCTGGCCTCGCTGCGCGTGAACCTGCTGATCGCGCACCGGCGCGGCCAGCCGGCCGCCGCGCCGCCGTGGCGGCTGATCCTGGCCACCTCGCTCACCGGCGTGCGCGGCGCGATCACGCTCGCCGGCGTGCTGACCCTGCCGCTGCTGCTGCCGGACGGCAGCGCGTTCCCGGCACGGGACCTTGCGATCTTCCTGGCGACCACGGTGATCGTGTTCTCCCTGCTCGTCGCCAGCTTCGGCCTGCCGCCGCTGCTGGCCGGGCTGCAACTCCCCGCCGAATCGCAGCACCAGCGCGAGGAAGACCTGGCGCGCCAGCGCTCGACCAAGGCGGCGCTGTCGGCGATCAAGCGCGCCCAGCAGGACCTGTCGGACAAGAACGCGGCCGATGCCGACATCTACGCCGCCGCCGCGATGCGCGTGATGACCCTGTACCAGCGCCAGCTCGACGCCGACGGCGCCAACGAGGTCGACGCCGAGCAGCTGCGCAAGGCCGACGCCGCCGAACGCGCGCTGCGCCTGGCCGGCCTGCGCGCGGCGCGCCAGGAGATCTTCTCCCTGGCGCGCTACAACCGCGTCTCCGACGACATCGCGCGCCGGCTCGTGCGCGAGATCGACCTGCTCGAGGCGCGCTACTCGCCGTAGCGCGCGCCCGACGTCGCCGGCCGTTGCCGGCCGGTCATGGATGCGCGGCGGTCAGGACGTAGTTGCCGCAGTTGCCCGGTATCGCCGCGAAGCCGGTGCCAACGACGACGTAGTAGGTTCCGGCCACGGCGGGAATCGTCACGCCCTCGCCCGCTCCGTTGGCGGCGAAGTCGGAGAAATCGACGCATTGGGTCAGGTCGGTGCGCTGGCACACGGCCAGCATCGCATCCCAGCCCTGCGGCAGCGCCTGGATCGTCCACGGCAGCAGGGGTCCGGAGCCGGGCATGACGATGCGGTAGACGACGCCGACGCCGTCCGAAACCAGGCCCAGTTCCGGGAAGTAAAGCCAGCTTCCGACGTACGGACACGCATCGCGGCCGTCGGAGTAGGAACCCGTCGCGATCTCGATCGGGTCCCAGATCGTCTGGGCCTGGACCGCGGACGCACCGGCCAGCAGCAGGCCGACGACAAGCAGTGACGTGCGCATGCGTTTCTCCCTGGCATGCCGCGCGAGGTGCGCGGATGCACAGGAGTACGCAGGCCCGCCGGCGGTCGGGACATCCGCCGCCGGGGCGGCCGCGATGCGGCGGCGCACCAGACATCCGCTACCATTGCGCTCATGAGCCGTACCGCCGACACGTCCATCCTCCCCCTTTCGCGCGATCGCCTGCGCCCCTGGCGCTACGCCGTGCGCGTGCCGCTGCTGGCGCTGCACGGACTGATCGCCGTGCCGCTGGCCCTGCTCGCGCTCAATCCGCTGGCGGCGCGCCTGCGCGTGGGCAGCGGCACGTTCGAGAAGGCGATGATCCGCTGGTGGTCGGGCCGGCTGGTGCGCATCTTCGGCTTGCGCATCCGCCGCTTCGGCGAGCCGCTGCCGGGCGCGGTGCTGTACGTGGCCAACCACGTCTCCTGGCTCGACATCGAGCTGATGCACAGCCAGCGGCCGGTCAATTTCGTGGCCAAGAGCGAGATCGCGCGCTGGCCGTTCGTCGGCTGGCTGGCCGCGCGCGCCGGCACGATCTTCCATCGCCGCGGCAACACCGACTCGCTGGCCAGCGTGATGGCGACGGTGGTCGAGCGCCTGCGCGCCGGCAACCCGGTCGGCGTGTTCCCCGAAGGCGGCAGCGGCCACGGCGACCGCGTCGGCACGTTCCACGCGCGCATCTTCCAGACCGCGCTCGACGCCGGCGTGCCGGTGCAGCCGGTGGCGCTGCGCTACGGCCGCGACGGCCGTCAGGACCCGGGCGTACCGTTCGGCGTGAAGGAAAGCTTCTTCGCCAACTTCCTGCGCATCCTCGGCGGACCGCGGCTCGACGCCGAGATCCACTACCTCGAGCCGGTCGAGCCCACGCCCGACGCGCGGCGGCGCATGGCCGAGGAAAGCCGCGCGCGCATCGTGCGCACGCTCGGCTACGGCGACTGAAGGCGACGCGGCCGCACGAACGCCATGAACCGCGCCGTCGCCGAATTCGCGCCGCCACGCGCGCTGCGCAATCCGCACCTGCAGTCGATCCTCGCCTCGACCGGACCGCGCCGCTGGCTCGCCCGCCGCGGCGGCGCGCTGGAACGCGGCGCGAACGAGCACCTGCTCGACTGCGGCGGCGGCGTGCGCCTGCAGGGCTTCCATACCGCGCAGACGGTCTCGACGCAGGCGCGCGGACTGGTCGTTCTGCTGCACGGCTGGGAAGGCAGCGCGCGCTCGACCTACATGCTGCGCACCGGCGAGCGCCTGCTCGCCGAAGGTTTCGACGTGTTCCGCCTGAACTTCCGCGACCACGGCGACACGCATCATCTCAACCGCGAGCTGTTCCACTCCTGCCGCATCGAGGAAGTGGTCGGCGCGGTCGGCGAAGTCTCGCGGCGCTTCCGTCCGCGCCAGCTGGCGATCGCCGGTTACTCGCTCGGCGGCAACTTCGCGCTGCGCGTCGCGCTGCGCGCGCCGGCGGCCGGCATCACGCTCGGTCACGCCGTCGCCGTGTGCCCGGTGGTCAGCCCGCGCGCCGGCCTGTACGCCATTGAAGGCGGCCCGCGCTTCTACGAGCGCTATTTCCTGCGCAAGTGGCGCGAGTCGCTGCGCCGCAAGCAGCGCCTGTTTCCGGACACCGCCCTGTTCACACCGGGCGAGCTGGGCGGCAACCTGCGCGAGCTGACGCGCGCGATGGTGCTGCGCCACACCGGGTTCGGTTCGCTGGAGAACTACCTCGACGGCTACTCGATCGCCGGCAACGCGCTCGCCGCGATGCAGGTGCCGACCGGCATCCTGACCGCCGCCGACGACCCGGTGATCCCGGTCGCCGACTTCCGCGCGCTGCAGCTGTCGCCGCAGGTCGAACTCGACATCGCGCCGCACGGCGGCCACTGCGGCTTCCTCGCCGACTTCGCGCTGCGCAGCTTCGCCGAGGACTACATCGCACAGCGGCTGCTGGCGCGGATCGGCTGAGTCGGCGGCCGCCGCGCGCGGGCACGGGTTTTTCCTCGCGCAGGAAGCGGCAGATCGCCGCCGTCCGCGTGCGAACTCAGTCCGCCGGCACCGTACGCTCGCGCGCCCACTCGCGCAGCGCGTTCACGCGCTCGGCCATCAGCACCGACAGCGGCCGCGCGGTGCGGGCCTCCTCCAGCAGCTGCGCCTGCGTCGGCGGCGCCTTGCTGGCGGCGGCCGCGTACAGCGCGGCGACCACGACCTGCTCGATTTCCGCGCCGGAATGGCCTTCGGTCGCGGCGGCGAGCCCGGGCAGGTCGTACTCCTCCGCACGCAGCTCGCGCCGCGCCAGGTGCAGGCGGAAGATTTCCGCGCGCGTCGCCGCATCGGGCAGGTCGACGAAGAAGATCTCGTCGAAGCGGCCCTTGCGCAGCAGCTCGGGCGGCAGCGCCTGCACGTCGTTGGCGGTGGCGACCAGGAACACCGGCGCCTTGCGCTCGGCCATCCAGGTCAGCAGGTAGCCCATCACGCGACGCGACACGCCGTCGTCGGAGTCGCCGCCGCCGGCGAGGCCCTTTTCGATCTCGTCGATCCACAGCACGCACGGCGCGAGGCGTTCGGCGTTCTTCAGCGCCTCGCGCAGGTTGCGCTCGGTCTCGCCGTGGTACTTGTTGTAGAGCGAGCCGAAGTCCAGCCGCAGCAGCGGCACGCCGAAGCCGCCGGCCGTCGCCTTCGCGGCCAGGCTCTTGCCGCAGCCCTGCACGCCGAGCAGCAGGATGCCCTTGGGCGGATCGAGCCGGACGGCGAGCTTCTCGCCGAGGAAGGCCGGCCGGCGCTGCCCGATCCATCGCTTCAGCCGCGCCAGCCCGGCGACGTCGGCGAACTGCGCGGTCTCGTATTCGAAATGCAGCAGGCCGTCGCGATCGAGCAGGGCCACTTTCGCCCGCGCCAGCTCGGGCAGGTCGGCGGCGGTGAGCGCGCCGTCGTCGTAGATCAGCTTGCGCACGACGCGGCGTGCCTCGTCCAGGCCCAGGCCCTGCAGGTTGCGCACGACCGCGCGCGCCGCGTCGGCGTCGACGACGACGCGGCGGCCGCCGTTCTCGCGCGAGTAGGCGAAGGCTTCCTCGCGCACGAGGTCGGCCAGCGCCTTCGCGTCCGGCGGCGCGAACTGGAAATGCGTCGCCGCGGCGGCGAGTTCGGGCGGCAATTCGTAACCCGTCCCGACCAGCACCAGCGTGTGCTCGGTGCAGTCGTGCCGCTGCACGATCTCGCGCAGCAGGCGCAGGGTCATCGGGTAGCGCAGGTACGGCTGGAAGTCGAGCAGCAGATACACGCCCGGCGCGCCCTGCTGCTTGAGCCACTGCAGCATCAGGCTCGCATCCGGCGGCGTTTCGCGTTCTTCGCCGGCGTCGAGGTCCAGGTCGATGCGGCGCAGGCCGTCGGTGATGCTCCAGCGGAACAGCGGCCGCAGCGACTGCGCGATCGCGCGGCGGAAACTTTCGATGACGCGCGCCTCGGCCACGGAATCGATCAGCAACAACGGGGTGCGCGAGCGCAACAGCGTGACGAGATCCTGAAGATCGGCCATGAACGGACGGTCGGCTCCGCGAGGGCGGGCAAGCCTAGCATGTCCGCATCGGGCATAATTTCGGCTCTCGGCCGTCGTCCGACGCCTCCGGACCGGCGCCGCCGGTCCGGCCCGGCGACTCCGCCCTCTCTCCTTTTCCGAATCTCCGCCACATGCTCAAAGAAACGCTCGAACTGCATCGCCAGGGTCGCTTCGCCGAAGCCGAACAGGGCTATCGCCGCTGGCTCGACGAACACCCCAACGACGCCGACGTGATGCACGCGCTCGCCCTGCTCAAGCACCAGCGCGGCGCGACCGCCGAGGCGGTGCCGCTGCTCGAACGCGCGCACGAGATCGCCCCGGACGACGCGCGCATCGATCTCGGCATGGCTTCGATGCGGCTGCAGCTGGGCGAGGTCGATCCGGCCCGTCGCGGCTTCGAGCGCGCGCTGTCGCTGGACCCGAACCTGACCGGCGCGCACATCGGCCTCGGCCAGATCGCGCTCAACCGCGGCGAGTACGACGACGCCGAGCGGCACTTCCGCATCGCGCTGCGCGCGGACGAGGATCCGCACGCGCTGGCCGGCATCGGCGCGCTGGCCAACGCACGCGGCGACGCATCGTCGGCGCTGCGCTACCTGACGCGCGCGGCCGAGCTGGAGCCCAATTCGCCGCTGATCCAGTTCCTGCTCGGCCAGGCGTTCGGCCTGCGCGGCACGCCGGCGTTCGCCGAGCGCGCCTACGAGAACGCGCTGCGGCTGGACCCGAACCTGCATCAGGTGCGGCCGTGGCTGGCCGAACACCTGATCCGCGAAGGCCGCGCGGCCGAAGCCGAACCGCACTACCGTCGCCTGGGCGAGCTGCCCGGCTACGAGCGCGTCGCGCAGCTCGGCCTGGCCGACGTCGCGCGCGCGGGAGGACGTCTGGAGGAAGCGGTGGCCGGCTATCGCGCCGCGCTCGAGACCGAGCCGACGCTGGCGATGCCGACGCGCGCGCTGGCGATGACCCTGGCCGAACTCGGCCGCAACGCCGAAGTGGTCGACGCCTACGGGCGCTATCTCGCGCACGTGCCCGACGACGACGAGATGCGCGCCCTGCGCGCCGACGTGCTGATGCTGACCGGGCAGTGGCCGCAGGCCGCGCTCGACCTGCGCATCCTGAGCGAGCGCAACCCGCTCGACACCGCCGCACGCAACCGGCTGGCGATCGTCGAGGAATACCTCGGCCAGCTCGACAGCGCGCGCGCGCATGCCGCCGGCGTGCTGCGCTCCAAGCCCGACGACGCCGAGATGCACCTGATCCGCATCCGCGCGCTGCTGCACCAGGGCGACGACGCCGGCGCGCGCGAGGCGCTCGAGGCGTTCGGCAAGCTGAGCCTGAGCGAAGGCCAGAAGCGCCTGCGCTGGAACTACCTCGGCCGCCTGCACGATCGCGCCGGCGACACCGCCGAAGCGGTGCGCTGCTTCGCCGAGGCGCAGCGCGGCATGCCGTCGATGATTCCGCCGCTCGATCCGCCGCGTCCGGAACTGGCCGAGGCGCTCGCCGAAGCGCCCGGCGAGCCGTGGCCGGACGCACCGGTGCTGCTGCTCGGCACGCCCGGCAGCGGCATCGAACGCATCGCCGAACTGCTCGCCGACCAGCAGCCGGCCATCGGCGTGCTGCGCGACCGCGGCAGCGCGGTGATGCGCGACGACGATTTCAGCCTGCCGCGCTTCCGCCACTACTGCGGCGAGCTCGACGAGACCGAGCGCGCGGCGCTGCGCGAACGCTATCTCGCGCCGCTGCGCGCGAACGGCATCGGGCCGGGCCGCCGCATCGTCGACTGGCTGCCGCGCTGGGACGCGCATCTGCTCGCCCTGGTCCGCCGCGCGATGCCGGGCACGCGCCTGGTCATCGTCGAGCGCGATCCGCGCGACGCGCTGCTGAACTGGCTCGGCATCGGCTTCATCGCCGGGCTTCCGTGCGAGGACGCGCTCGCCGCGGCCGACTGGCTGGCGCGCGCGCGCCGCCATCTGCACCACGGCGCCGAACTCGAACAGCCGCAGCGCCTGGTGGTCTCCGCCGACGCGATCCTCGCCGACCCGGTCGGCGCCGGCGGCGAACTGGCGCGCTTCCTCGGACTCGAAGAGCTGCGCCCCGGTCCGCGCTTCGCGTTCACCATGCAGGGCCTGGGCGGGCTGCCGGTGCACTTCCCGGCCGGACACTGGCGGCACTACGAGAAGACCCTGGCCGAAGCCTTCCAACGGCTCGAATAGAGGACATGCCGATGCGCCGTCACGCCCTGCTCGCACTCGCCTTCGCCACCGCTCCGTGTTCCGCCGCGCTCGCGCCGGAGGCACTGACCCTGCCGCCCGGCTTCAAGCTGGAGGTCTACGCCACCGAAGTACCCAACGCGCGCCAGCTCGCGCTCGGCGCGAAGGGCACGGTGTTCGCCGGCTCGCGCGACGCGGGCAAGGTCTACGCGCTGGTCGACGCCGACGGCGACGGCCGCGCGGAGAAGGTGCGCACGATCGCCACCGGCCTGCGCATGCCGTCGGGCATCGCGTTCCGCGACGGCGACCTGTACATCGGCGCGGTCGACCGCGTGCTGGTCCTGCGCGGCATCGAGGACAAGCTCGACACGCCGCCCAAGCCCGAGGTGGTGACCGACAAGCTGCCCGGCGAGACGCACCACGGCTGGAAGTTCATCGCATTCGGCCCCGACGGGCGCCTGTACGTACCGATCGGCGCGCCGTGCAACATCTGCGACAAGGGCAACGACTACGCCAAGCTGATCAGCATGAAGGCCGACGGCAGCGACTGGCGCGACGAGGCGTACGGCATCCGCAACACGGTCGGTTTCGACTGGCAGCCGCGCACGCAGCAGCTGTGGTTCACCGACAACGGGCGCGACATGCTCGGCGACGAGCTGCCGTCCGACGAGCTCAACCGCATCACGCGGCGCGGCGAGCACTTCGGTTACCCGTACTGCCACCAGGGCGACACGCTCGACCCCGAATTCGGCACCGGCAAGTCGTGCAAGGACTACACGCCGCCGATGTTCGCGCTCGGCCCGCACGTCGGCGCGATCGGCATGCGCTTCTACACCGGCTCGACCTTCCCGGCCGAATACCGCGGCGCGGCGATCATCGCCGAGCACGGCTCGTGGAACCGCTCCAAGAAGTCCGGCTACCGCGTCGTCGCGGTCGAGACCGACGGCGCCAAGGTCGGCAAGCCGCACGTGCTGGTCGACGGCTTCCAGCGCGACGAGGTCGCGCAGGGACGCCCGGCCGACGTGCTGGTGATGCCCGACGGCGCGCTGCTGGTGTCCGACGACTACGCCGGCGCGGTCTACCGTGTCAGTTACGCGGCCAAGCCCGCCGCCAAGGGAAAGTGAGCCATGCAGCTGCGCAGCGACGATTTCAACGATCAGCAGCCGATCCCCGCCGCGCTGGCGTTCGGCAAGCCCGGTGCCGCCGGCGAGCCGTGCGTGTTCGGCGACAACCGCAGTCCGCACCTGGCCTGGTCGGACGTGCCCGCCGGCACGCGCTCGTTCGCCCTGCTGTGCATCGACGTCGACGTGCCGACGGTCGGCGACGACGTCAACCAGCCCGGCCGGCGCGTGCCAGCGTCGCTGCCGCGCACCGAATTCACGCACTGGATCCTCGTCGACGTGCCGGCGGATCTGCGCGAACTGGCGCAGGGCGCCTGCGGCGAGGGCGTGGTCGCCCACGGCAAGCGCGATCCGCACGGTCCGCCCGGCTCGCGCCAGGGCGTGAACGACTACGCCGGCTGGTTCGCCGGCGACGCGTCGATGGCCGGCGACTACCTCGGCTACGACGGCCCCTGCCCGCCGTGGAACGACGATCGCCTGCACCACTACCGCTTCGTGCTGTACGCGCTCGACGTCGCCGCGCTCGATCTTCCGTCGCGGTTCGCGCTCGCCGAGGTGCGCGCCGCGATCGACGGCCACGTGCTCGCCGAGGCGGCGCTGACCGGCACCTACACGCTCAACCCCGCGCTGCGGCGCTGAGCCTCGCCGCATCGGCGCCGGGGCGGCGATGAACGATTCCGATCCCGCCGCGCGCAGCCGCGCCGCGCGCGCGCTGGCCGAGGCCGGCCGCCACGACGAGGCCGAGCGCGCGTTCGCGCAGCTGCTGGACGAGGCGCCGGACGACGCCGACGCGCTGAACTTCCTCGCCCTGCGCGCGCACGCGCGCGGTGACGCCGGGCAGGCGCTGCGCCTGCTCGAGCACGCGCGGCGCGCGCATGCCGACGATGCCGTCACGCTCGGCAACCTCGGCGTGCTGTATCGCGAACGCGGGCGGCTGGACGAGGCCCACGAGGTGCTGACCCGGGCCGTGCACCGGGAACCGGACGCGTTCTTCGCACGCCTGCGCCTGGGCGAGACGCTGCAGGCGCTCGGCCGCGACGCCGACGCGCTGCCGGCGTACTTCGGCGCCATCGTCGCCGCGCAGCGCCACGGCGCCTGGTTCGACGACGCCAGCACGCCGCCGCCGCTGCGGCCGCTGGTGCGGCACGCGATGCGCTTCGTCGCGACCGGCCGGCGCGAGCTGTTCTCCGCCCTGCTGGCACCGCTGCGCGAACGCCACGGCGGCGCCGCGCTGGCGCGCGTCGAACGTGGCCTGGCGATGTACCTCGGCGACGAACCGCTCGCGTACGGTCCGGCGAAGCAGCGGCCGACGTTCCTCTACGTCCCGGACCTGCCCAGTCCTCGCTACTTCGAGCGCGAGCTGTTCCCCTGGTACGACGCGCTCGAAGCGCAGGCGCCGGCGATCCGCGCCGAGATGCTGGCCGCGCTGGCGCAGTCGCGCGGCTTCGAGCCGTTCCTCGGCCGCATCGACGATCCGCAGCGGCTGCGCGAGCAGCTGCACAGCGAGCGCGGCACGCCGACCTGGGACGCCTACTTCTTCTTCCGCCACGGCGAGCGCCACGACGAGCACGCGCGGCAGTGCCCGCGCACCGCCGCGGCGCTCGACGCCGCGCCGCTGTGCCGCATCCGCGAGCACGCGCCGGAAGTGTGCTACTCGCTGCTCGCGCCGGGCACGCACATCCTGCCGCATCACGGCGTCACCAACACGCGCGTGGTCACGCATCTGCCGCTGCGGGTGCCCGACGGCGACCTCGCGCTGGAGGTCGGCGGCGAACGACGGCACTGGGAGGAAGGCCGTTGCTTCAGCTTCGACGACACCTACGAGCACGAGGCCTGGAACCGCAGCGACGAAACACGCGTGGTGATGCTGCTGGACGCCTGGAACCCGTACCTGAGCGAGATCGAGCGCGACGCGCTGACCGCACTGATCGCCGCCATCGGCGACTTCAACCGCGCCGCGGCGGTCTGACCGTTGAGCGGCACGCCCGATTCCCGGACACTCGCGCGACCGCACGAACCGCACGGACGCCCATGATCGACCTCGCCCACGCCGCGCACGCGGTGCACGCCGCCGCCCTCGAACACGAACTGCTCGCCGACATTCCGCTCGCCCGCGCAATGGCGCTGCGCGCGGACGCTTACGACGGTGCCTCGCTCACCCTGGCCGCGCCGCTGGCGCCGAACGTCAACGACAAGGGCTGCGCGTTCGGCGGCAGCCTCGCCAGCCTGATGACGCTGTCGGGCTGGGGCCTGATCAAGCTCGCCGTCGACGCGCGCGCGCTGGCGTGCGACATCTACGTGCAGGACAGCTCGGTCCGCTACCTCGCGCCGGTGTGGCAGGACTTCGCCGCCGTCGCGCGGCTCGCCGAGGGCGAGGCGTTCGAGGAGTTCTTCGCGACGCTGGCCGCGCGCGGCAAGGGCCGCCTGCGCGTGCACTGCACCGTGCCACTGGCGGACGGCTCGCCCGCGGCGACGCTCGATGCGCGATTTGTCGCACTGGCCAAACGCTGACGGCCGCCACCCGATTGCGGCACAATCGCGGTTCGGGAGGATCCCCCTCATGCACCGTCACGCGAAAGTCCTGCTGATCGCCGTCGCGAGCGCGATGCTCGCCGCCTGCGCGACCGACAAGATGCGCTCGAAGGAAACCGTGCTGACCGACACGCTGCGCACCTACGCAGCGACGCTGCGCTGGGGCACCGTCGAGAACGCGCAGGCCTTCATCGATCCGAAGGTGCTGGCCGAACGGCCGCCGACGCCGCTCGAGCTGGCGCGGTTCCGGCAGGTGCAGATCACCGGCTACAACGAGCAGCCGGCGATCCCGGTCGGCGAGAACGAAGTGCAGCAGGTGGTCGAGATCGGCCTCGTCAACGTCAACACGCAGGCTGCGCGCAGCGTGATCGACCGGCAGACCTGGCGCTACGACGAAGCCGGCAAGCGCTGGTGGCTGATGACCGGCCTGCCGGACATCACGCAGTCGCAATAGACCGCCGCGATGCCGTCACCGATACCGACGTGAATGCCGCGACTCCCGCCCGCGCGGCGAGCTGGCAGATCTTCGTGCCCAAGCTCTACACCGTGCTGCGGCAGGGCTACGGCCCGGCCGACCTGCGCCACGACCTCGTCGCCGGGCTGACCGTTGCGATCGTCGCGTTGCCGCTGTCGATGGCGCTGGCGATCGCGTCGGGCACCACGCCGGAGAAGGGCCTGCACACGGCGATCGTCGCCGGCTTCCTGATCTCGCTGCTCGGCGGTTCGCGCGTGCAGATCGGCGGGCCGACCGCGGCCTTCATCCCGGTCGTCTTCAACGTGATCGACAAGTTCGGCTACGGCGGCCTGATCCTGTGCACGCTGCTGGCCGGGCTGATGCTGATCGCCGCCGGGCTGCTGCGCGTCGGCACGCTGATGAAATACATTCCCAAGCCGGTCATCACCGGCTTCACCGCCGGCATCGCGGTCAGCATCTTCTCCAGCCAGGTCAAGGATCTGCTCGGTCTGCCGCTGGACAAGGTGCCGCCGGAGTTCCTCGAGCGCTGGTCGGCCTACCTGCAGCACCTGCCCGGCTTCACGCCGGCCGCCGCCGCGCTCGCCGCCGTGTGCATCGCAGCGATCGTCGCGCTGCGCCGCTGGAAGCCGTCGGCGCCGGGTTTCCTGATCGCGGTGATCCTCGGCGCGCTCGCCGTCGCCCTGTTCCAGCTGCCGGTGGAAACCATCGGCACGCGCTTCGGCGGCATTCCGGCCACGCTGCCGTCGTTCGAGATCCCGCACATCCCGTTCGAGCGCACGCACGAGCTGTTCCCGAGCGCGTTCACGATCGCCTTCCTCGCCGCGGTCGAATCGCTGCTGTCGGCGGTGGTCGCCGACGGCATGATCGGGGGCCGCCACCGCTCCAACTGCGAGCTGATCGCGCAGGGCGTGGCCAACGCGGGCTCGGCGCTGTTCGGCGGCCTGCCGGCGACCGGCGCCCTCGCGCGCACCGCCACCAACGTGCGCGCCGGGGCCCGCTCGCCGGTCGCCGGCATCGCGCATGCGCTGTTCCTGCTGCTGTTCATGCTGGTGCTGGCGCCGCTGATGAGCTACGTGCCGCTGGCCGCGCTGGCCGCCGTGCTGGTCATCGTGGCCTGGAACATGGCCGAGATCGAAAGCTTCCGCCATCTGATGAGCGGGCCGATCGGCGATCGCGCCGTGCTGCTGCTGACCTTCGCCCTGACCGTCATGTTCGACCTGACCGTCGCGATCGAAGTCGGCCTCGTGCTCGCCGCGTTCCTGTTCATGCATCGCATGAGCGAGGTCGTGGCGATGGAATCGGGCGTGTCGCTGCTCGACGACGAAGACGGCAGCGAACCGGCGCCGGACCAGCGCGCGCAGCTGCCGCCCGGCGTGGAGGCGTTCCAGATCTCCGGGCCGCTGTTCTTCGCGGTCGCCAACCGCCTCGACGAGGTGCTCAACCAGTACCGGCAGCCGCCGCGGGTGTTCATCCTGCGCCTGCGCCTGGTGCCGCTGATCGACGCCTCCGGCGTGACCGCGCTGACGCAGATGATCGAGCGCTGCCGGCGCATGGGCACGCAGGTGATTCTTTCCGGGCTGCAGGAGCAGCCGCGGCGCGTGCTGGCGCAGATGCACGTCGTGCCGGACGGCGCGCACCTGCGCTTCGCGCCGGATTTCAGGGCCGCGCTGGAGCTGGCCGGCCGCTGAGCGCAGGCGATGCCGCGAAGGCGCGCGTCAGCCGCCCGGCGGCGGCTGCCACAGTTCGACCTTGTTGCCTTCCGGGTCCATGACCCAGCCGAACTTGCCGTATTCCGACTCGTCGGTCTTGTCCAGCACCTCGCAGCCTTCCTCGCGAAGCGCCTGCAGCAGCGCGGTCAGGTCCTCGACGCGGTAGTTCACCATGAACGGCGACTGGCTCGGCGCGAAATAGCCGCCGTCGCCGATCGACCAGGCCGTGGTGCCGCCGACCGGCTTGCCGTCGGCGTCGGACCAGCGGAACGCCGCGCCGCCCCACTCCTGCACGTCGATGCCCAGATGCCTGGCGTACCAGGCGCGCAGCGCCGCCGCGTCCCTGGCCTTGAAGAAGATTCCCCCGATGCCCGTGACCCGCTTCATGTCGTCTCCCGATGAGGATGGATGGTGAGGAGCCGGCCGCTCACGCCGCGGCGCGCGCCAGCTGCGCCGGACGGCGCAGCAGCGCCGCGGAGACCAGGCTGACGGCCAGGCCGATCAGGAACAAGGTCGCGAACATCAGCACGGCCTGGAAAGCGTAGCTGAAGAACAGCGGACGCATCTGCTCCATTTCGGCGAGCTGGCGCGCGATGCTCGCCGCGTCGGCGCCGCTGCCCTGGATCTGCGCGACGTAGTGATCCCACAGCTTCTGCGGAAAGCGATCACCGACGATCCAGTAGAACGCGTAGGTGGCCAGCCCGAACAGCACCGAAGCGACCGCCGTCACGCCGACGCCGACGCCGAGCCCGCGCGAGAAGCTCAGGAAACCGCCGAGCCGCGTGCGCTCGTGGCGCATCGCGAAGTAGGCCAGGGTCATGGTCAGCACCATCGCGCTGTAGCCGACGATCTCGCCGTAGCGGATCCAGTCCGGCCGCTCGCCGAACACCACGATCGGGCCGAACATCAGCACGTTGACGACGATACCGGCGAGCACGCCGTACTTCAGGATCGGGGAT
Organism: Dokdonella ginsengisoli; assembly: GCF_042652785.1. NCBI lineage: Bacteria > Pseudomonadati > Pseudomonadota > Gammaproteobacteria > Lysobacterales > Rhodanobacteraceae > Dokdonella > Dokdonella ginsengisoli. Next base: position 183,468 of record NZ_JBHSHD010000002.1, read on the forward strand.
TTCATCACGCGATCTCCGTGGGAAGGTGGACGCAACGCTAGCGGCCCCGGCGCCGCCGCCCCATCGCCCGAACGGGTGATTGTCGGGTGAATTCCGGCAGGATGGACGGTTCCGCCACGCCGCAGGCTCCCGCACGACGTCAGCGCACGATCATCCCGCTGCGCCGCGCCGCGGCCACCGCCTCGGTGCGCCGGCGCGCGCCGAGCTTGGCGTACAGGTTGGCCAGATGGGTCTTGACCGTGTTTGCCGACACGCCCAGTTCGCGCGCGATCTCCTTGTTGCTGCGCCCTTCGGCGAGCAGGTCGAGCACGTGGCGCTCGCGCGGGCTGAGCAGGATCGTCCCGCCCTGCTCCGCGCCCGCCGCGTCGGGCGGCGGCGGGACGGGGTCAGGCCGTGCGACGACGGCCGGCTCGCGCGGACGCCGCGCGAACCACAGGCCGGCGCCGACGCCGGCCAGGGCGATCGCCGCGGCGACCAGTTCGCGCCCCCAGTCGAAGCGCAGCGGCATCAGGCTGACCAGGCGCAGGCAGACCGCGACCACGGCGGCGAGCGCGCCGTAGGCGAGCATCAGGCGGAAAGTCGACGAACGCATGCGCGGATGATCGCCCGCGCCGCGGATCGAGCCAAGACCGGAATGCGTCCTTCGGCTTTGCCTCGCCGCGACGGCTCCGGGATAATGCGCGGCCCTCGCGCCCGCCGCCGACCCCATGTCCGACTTCCTGCATCGCCTGCCCGAGTTCCTCGGCAACCATCCGTTCCTGTCGCTCGGTTTCCTCGGCGTGCTGATCGCGCTGGTCGCCAACGAGGCGCAGCGCCTCATGCGCAGCTACAAGGCGCTGACGCCGGCCGGCCTGACCCAGCTGATCAACCGCGACAACGCGCTGCTGGTGGACGTGTCGAGCCTGGCCGATTTCGAGAAGGGGCACATCCCCGGCGCCAGGCACGTCGCGATGAGCCAGTTCGATCCGGAGAGCAAGGAACTGGCGAAGGTGCGCGACCTGCCGGTCGCGGTCGTCTGCAAGAACGGCCAGACCTCGGCGCAGGCCGCGCAGCGCCTGAAGAAGGCCGGCTTCAGCAAGGTGTTCTGGCTCGAAGGCGGCATCGGCGCGTGGATCGAGGCGCAGATGCCGCTGGCGAAGGGACGCACCTGAGGTCTTCGCGGATGCGCGGCCTGCGTGTCCGTGGAATAATCGACGTCCTTTCCCTCTCATACTTGCGAGCAGATTCATGGCAGACAACAGCAACGGCGCGCCGAACGGCCAGACCCCTCCGCAGCAGGCCCAGGCGCAGCTGAATCTGCAGCGCATCTACCTCAAGGACGTCTCCTTCGAGGCGCCGGGCGCACCGCAGATCTTCCAGCAGCAGGGCCAGCCGAATGTCGAGCTGAATCTCAGCCAGCGCGTGGCGCAGATCGCCACCGACACCTTCGAGGTCGTGCTGAGCGTCACCGCGACGTGCAAGGTCGAGGACAAGACCGCCTATCTCGCCGAAGTGCACCAGGCCGGCGTGTTCGGCCTCAGCGGCTTCGACGCCGCCGCGCGCGAAGCGGTGCTCTCCACGTACTGCCCGAACGTGCTGTTCCCGTACGTGCGCCAGACCGTGTCCGATCTGGTGCAGAACGGCGGCTTCCCGCCCTTCTTCCTGCAGCCGATCAACTTCGACGCGCTCTACGCCGAACAGGTGCGCCGCCGCGCCGAAGCCGGTTCCGGCGAAACCAGCGCGAACGCCTGACCCCGGCGCAACGCAGGGAACGGGCGGTGAGTGCGACGTCACCGGTCGCCGTGCTCGGCGCCGGTTCCTGGGGCACCGCGCTGGCCGTACAGCTGGCGCGCAACGGCGTGCCGACGACGCTGTGGGGACGGTCGCCGCAGGCGATCGTCGAGATGGCGACGACGCGCCGCAACGCTCGCTACCTGCCCGAGCTGGAGCTGCCCGGGTCGCTGCAGCTGTCGGCCACGATCGAGCCGCTCGCGCGCGACGCCGGCACGATCCTGATCGCCGTGCCGAGCCACGCCTTCGACGGCGTGCTCGCGGCGATCGCGCCCTGGGTCGCTCCCGGCGTCGGCATCGCCTGGGCGACCAAGGGTTTCGATCCTGAATCGGGCCGCTTCCTGCACGAACTCGTCGCCGACCGCCTGCCCGGCCGCCCGGCCGCGGTGGTGACCGGCCCCTCGTTCGCGCGCGAGGTCGCGCTCGGACTGCCGACCGCGCTGACCGTGCATTCGAGCGACGCCGCCTTCGCGCAGGACGTGGCGCAGAAGCTCCACTCGCCGTTCTTCCGCGCCTACACCGGCAGCGACGTGCCCGGCGCCGAACTCGGCGGCGCGATGAAGAACGTGCTCGCCGTGGCGACCGGCGTCGCCGACGGCATGCAGATGGGACTGAACGCGCGCGCCGGACTGATCACGCGCGGCCTGGCCGAGATGCTGCGGCTCGGCGGCGCGCTCGGCTCGCGTCCCGAAACGCTGATGGGCCTCGCCGGCCTCGGCGACCTGGTGCTGACCTGCACCGGCGATCTGTCGCGCAACCGCCGCCTCGGCCTCGCGCTCGGCCGCGGCGTCGGCCTGCAGCAGGCCGTGGCCGAGATCGGCCAGGTGGTCGAGAGCGTGCAGACCGTCGACACGGTCATGAAGCTGGCCGACGCGCACGGCGTGGAACTGCCGATCACCGCGCTGGTGCAGAAAGTGCTGCACGAGGAACTCACCCCGACCGAAGGCATGCACGCGCTGCTGTCGCGCGAGCAGAAGCCGGAGTATCCGGAAGCAGGGCTGAGGGCTGAGGGCTGAGGGCTGGAGAGGCCACTTTTCCAGCCCTCAGCCCTCAGCCCTGCCCCTCAAACCCAAGCTGCCGCCACGCCTCGTAGACGACGATCGCGACCGCGTTCGACAGATTCAGGCTGCGGTTGCCCGGACGCATCGGCAGGCGCAGGCGGTGCTGCGCATCGACCGCGTCGAGCACGTCCTGCGGCAAACCGCGCGTCTCGGGGCCGAACAGCAGCGCGTCGCCGTCGGCGTATTCGACCGAGTCGTAGCGCCGGCTGCCGCGCGTCGACAATGCGAGCAGGCGCCGCGGCGCGACGGCGTGCAGGAACGCGGCGAGATCGTCGTAGGCGGCCACGGTGGCGAATTCGTGATAGTCGAGCCCGGCGCGGCGCAGCTTGGCGTGGTCGAGTTCGAAACCGAGCGGCTGGATCAGATGCAAGGCCGCACCGCTGTTCGCGCAGAGGCGAATCACATTGCCGGTGTTCGGCGGAATCTCGGGCTGGAACAGGACGACATGCAGCATGCGCGCATGATCGCATGCGCGAGCGGGGCGGCCGGAAGCCGGACCGCGCCGGAGCGGTTCGTCGAACCGCTCACTGCGGCATCAGGCTGGCGCGGAAACCGGGGACCGCCGTGCTCGTCGCCGCGGCGTTGACGCGCTGGAAGCCGTGCGCACGCTCGTTCTGGTAGGCGAGCGTGTCTTCCATCTTCTCCTCGGCCTGCGCGACGACGCGCACGGTCGGCAGCACGACCATCGCCAGTTCCTCCTGCGCCCGCGCATTCACGTGCACGGTCGGCAGCAGGGTCACGCTCAGCGGCGCGGTCGCGGCGACGCGCAGGGTGGGTTCCTGGTACGGACGCGAGCTGCTGGCGACGACGGTCACCTCGGGCAGCAGGGTCGCCTGGATCGGCGCACCGGCGTCGACCGACATCGTGGCGGCGTTCGCGTGCGCGGCGGCGCCGGCGATCAACGCCAGGGTCAGGGCACTGCGCAACATACGGGTATTCATGACTCTCTCCTGCAAGACGGTTCGTGATCCGTACTACGCAAGCACCATGCCAACGCAGTCGCAGGGTCCGTCTGCAGCTCAATAGATGCAGGATCAAGCAGTTGCGTTGCTAGTCCGAAAGTCATGGGTGGCCGGACGGACGCGCCGGCGGACGTACGCCGGTGTCCGCGTACGCCGGTGCAGACGGGAAAATCCGCGGTCCCGCGACGCCTGCGCGGCGCTCAGGACGACGGCGGCGTGCCGCCGCGCAGGAGGTAGGTCGTGTACAGCACGTAGCCGTCGGTGGTGACGACCTGGGTCGTCATGTCGGTGAAGCCGGACTCGCTCCACCACGGCTGTCCGCGCAGGCCGGCGATCGCCTGCTGCCACTCCTGCCCGGATTGCGCGCGCGCGCCCTGACCGGACAGGTCGTTGTCGGCGGCGAGCACCTGACACAGGCTGGCGCGGCACTCCACGTGCACCAGCGCGATGTGGTCGCCGGTGCCTTCGGGCAGCTCGCCGACCCAGCGGTCGAGCGAGTCCTGCAGCTTCGGCGTCGCCGCGGCGGACCAGTCCTCGTCCGCCTTCTCCTCGTCGAAACGCTTCCACAGGTCGCGCGCGGTGTTCGGCAGGCGGTCCTTCTCCGGCTCGGCTTCCTGTTCGGCGAGCAGGTCGGCGAACAGGTCGGCGGCGCGATCCGGATCGGCCGGCGGCGTGGCCGGCGGTTCTTCCTCGGCGGCGGCCTCGCCCTCAGCCGGCACCGGCTCCGGCGCGGGCGGATCGTCGCCGGGAGGAACCACGGGCGGTGCGATCGGCACGGTCGGCGGCAGCGTCGGCGGGGCCGGCGGAGGCTCGGCCAGGACACGTTTCACGACCGGGTGCGGCGGTGCGGCGGTCGATGCCGCCACGGGCGCAGGGCGCTCGGCTGGCGGCCTGGGCAGGACGAAGTACAGCCAGATCAGGGCGACGGCGATCAGGGCGCCGATGACGAACAGACGCGGATTGCGCATGGCTGACGAATCTTCCGGCGTGCGCGACGCACGAGAGCGTTGGCCGAGTGTCCCGCAGTTCGCCGCAAAGGAAAAGTCGGGATTCTCCTAGCGTTTCGTGGCGCAGCCGGTGGTCGCGGAACCGGTATCGGCGCCCAGATCCAGGACGAACGAATCGAAGCGTCCGTCGCGCAGCCCCCAGCCGCCGATGCGGCGGCCGTCGGCGGAGATCGCGGTCGCCGCGCCGAGCCGCCAGCCCGGCGGCACGGCGACGCCGCGCGAGGCCAGCCAGCGATCGAGGAACTGCACGCCGTCGGCGGCGCTCCAGACGATCGCGCGGCGCTCGTCGCCCTGGCCGGCACTGCCGACGACGAGCCGGCCGTCCTCGCTGCTGGCCAGCAGGCGCACGAAGCGCGCCGGCTCGAACGGCGGCGGCGCGACGACGCCACGATCGGCGCTCCAGCGATACGCGCTCACGCCGCCGCGCGCGTCCTCGGCCAGGCCGAGCAGCACGCCGGCCGAACGGCTCGACGCCGCGATCTCGCGTACGTCGCGTGCGTCGTCGCCGCGCAGTGGGCGCGCCGCGCCGGACGACCACCGCACGCCACGGCGGTGTCCGTCGGCGCTCTCGCTCCAGCCGTAGACCAGCGTGCCGTCGTCGCTGACGCCCTCGGCGCGTGCGGCCGCCGCGCCACCGGCGTCGAGCAGGCGCAGGCCATCGGCCGGCGTCCACGCGAACGCGGCGGCGGCGTTGCCGACGCTGCCGACGACCTGTTGCGCGTCGGTCACGCCGAACGCCTGGCTGACGACACTGATCGCATCGACGCCGGGAGCGCCGCCGAGGCGGTGCAGGCGGCCGTCGGCGTCCCAGTAGCTGGCGACCTCGCGGCGCTCGGCGTCGAGGCTGGAACCGGCCGCGTAGCGTCCGCTGGCCGACAGCGCGCGCACGCTGATCGCCGCCTCCAGCTTCTGCACGCCGCCGCCGACGCTCCAGCGGAAACCGGCCTCGCCGCCGCTGATGCCGCCGGCGGCGGTGCAGCCGTCGGCCGACAGCGCGGCGAGCTGGCTGCCGGGCAGGCCGAGCGCTGCGAATTCGGCGGCGCCGCTCGGCACCGCTGCGGCGAGGCCGAGCAGCGCGATCGCCGCGGTGTATCGATGCGCCATGGTCTTGCGCCGAGGCCGGACCATGCGGCGCCTAGCGCGCCGCGGCATCGAAGCCATCGGCGAACAGGCGGTCGCCGCCGTCGTCGCGGAAGCTCGCGGTCACCGTGCAGTCGGCGCCGGCCGGCGCGGTCGTGTAGACGTTGCCGGCGAGGCTGCCGCCGCAGCCGCTGACGCCCTCGACCGTGTAGCCGGGCTCGGCGACGACCTCGAAGCGACGCACCTCGCCGGCGTAGACCGCCACCGGCTTGGCCGGATCGAGGCGGCCGCCGACGCCGGCCTGCGGGGTCAGCATGTAGACGGCTGCGGTCTGCAGGCGGGCGAACAAGGTCGATTCGAGCAGCGACACCGAGCCGTTGCCGGTGGCACCTTCGCGGCCGCCGGTGCGGCCCTGCGCGCGCAGCCAGAAGCCGGTGTCGCGCGGCAGCGCGGCGCCGGCGGCGTAGCGCCAGCCGTTCGCGGTCGGCTGGCCCTGGCCGAGCGGCGTCCAGGTGCTGCCGTCGAGCGAGACGTCGAAGCGCGCCTCGGTGGCGATCGGCGAAGCACCGCCGAGCGTCCAGCGCAACGTGCCGGCGGCGTCGACGTCCAGACGCCGCGAAGCGCCGCCGGCGGCCGGCAGGCGCGCCAGGTGCGAACGCGTCAGGCCGTCGATGCCGGTGAAGTCGCCGGCGACCAGCAGCTTGCCGTCGGCCAGCTGCGCCATCGCGGTGATCCATTCGTCCACGGCCGGCCGGTAGTCGGGATCGAGCGAGCCGTCCGGCCGCAGGCGCGCGAGGTTGCGGCGCGTTTCGCCGCCGACGCGGGTGAACTTGCCGCCGAGCGCGATCGCGCCGTCGGCCCCGACCACCAGCGACTGGATCGCCTCGTCCGGCATCGCCGGGCGGAAGCTGCGGTCGAGCGAGCCGTCGGCGTTCAGGCGCGCCAGCCATTGCGACTCGCCGTCGATCGGCAGATAGCCGGCGATCAGGATCCTGCCGCCCGGCAGCGGCTGCAGGATGTTGACCACGCCGCTGTCCTGGAACGGCGAGGCGAACGCCGCATCGAGCGTGCCGTCGGCGTTCAGCCGCGCGATGCCGCGGCGCGGCGTGCCGTCGATGCGGCCGAAGTAGCCGGCGATCAGGATCTTGCCGTCGGGCAGCAGCTGCAGCGGCTCGACCGGGTTGTCCAGCGCCGGAACGTGGAAGCCGGCGTCGATCGAGCCGTCCGCGTTCAGGCGGGTCATCGTCGGCTGGTGTTCCAGCGGATCGGTCACCACGCGCAGGCCGGAAACCACGATGCGCCCGTCCGGCTGCAGCGCGACCGCACGCGCCCACGGCTCGCCGGAGCCGGCCCAGTTCGGCGGCGCGAAACTGGCATCGAGGCTGCCGTCGGCGTTGAGCCGCGCCAGGCCCGGCCGCGCCACGCCGTTGACCTTGGTGAAGCGGCCTCCGATCAGGAACTTGCCGTCCGGCTGCGGCGAGATCACCTCGACCGCGTTCGAGTAGCCCGGCTCGATCGTCGGCGCGACGAAACCCGGATCGATGCTGCCGTCGGCACGCAGCCGCGCCATGCCCGCGCGCGTGGTGCCGACGTAGGTGAAGCCGCAGCCGATCAGCAGTTGCTGGTCCGGCAGCTGCACCAGGCAGCGCGGCGTGGCGTCGACGCCGGGATAGACCGGATCGGTGCCGGCGATGAAGGCGGTCTCGACGCGGCCGTCGGCCTCCAGCCGCGCGATGCGCTGGCGCGGCTGGCCGCCGACGCGCGTGAACTCGCCGCCGAGCGCGATCTTGCCGTCAGCCAGCACGGCGAGGGCGTTGGTCGGCGCGCTCGCGTTGGCGGCGAAGCCGGCATCGAGGTGGCCGTCGGCGTTCAGACGCGCCACGCGCAGCACCTGCGTGCCGTCGATCCGGCTGAACGCGCCGGCGACGAGGAGGCGGCCGTCGGGCTGCGCGGCGATGTCCTTCACCGCGGCGTTCGGGTCCGGGCGGAAGTCCGCGTCGAGGCCGCCGTCGCGATGCAGCTTGAGCAGACCCGTCTGCTTGCCGCTGCCGTGGTCGGGCAGCTCGAACGGGCCGGCGCCGACCAGGCTGCCGTCGCCGAGCGTGACCAGCTTGTGCACCGAGAACGCCAGCATCTGCGCGTCCTCGTCGGACGGCTGCTGGAAACCCGCATCCCAGCTGCCGTCGGGGTTCAGGCGCACGAAGGCCAGCGGCGTCGAGCCGTCGGCCGGCTCGAAGTAGCCGGCGACGACGATCCTGCCGTCCGCCTGCGTCGCCGCCGAATAGACCGAGCCGTACCAGCCTTCCGTCACGAAGAACGGCACGAAATCCGCGTCGGGCCGGCCCTGCGCATCCAGGCGCATCAGGCCGGTGCCCACGCCGACCAGCAGGATGCTGCCGTCGGGCTGGCGCATGAACGCGACGGGGGCATTGCCCAGGCCGAGGTCGTAGTCCTGGTCGAGGCGGCCGTCGGCCTGCAGCGCGGCGAAGCCGTAGCGGTCGACGCCGTCGACCTTGCTGAAGTAGCCGGCGATCAGCACGCGGCCGTCGTCGAGCGGCAGCAGGGTCTTGACCGGGCCGTTGAGGTCGACGTCGAACGTGCGGTCGATGCGGCCGTCGACGAGCAGGCGCGCGAAGCCGAGCGCCTGGCCGCCGCCGATGTAGTCGAAGCCGCCGGCGACCAGCAGCTTGCCGTCGGCCTGCGGCACCAGCACGTCGATCGTGCCGTTGGCGCCGGGGTCGAAGCCGTCGTCGAGGCCGACGATCTCGTCCGGCGACGGCGTGGCAGACGAGGCCGGCTGGGAGGCCGCGAACAGCGGCAGCGCGAGCAGGCACAGCAGCGGCAGGCGGCAGGAAAGTCGGCGCAGGCGTTTCATGGAGTTTTCCGGAATGGGCGGGAAGGCGGCGCCGCCGGCGCCGGCCGAGGCATGCGGGAGGCGGGCGCGGCTCACGGCGCGGCTCCGTCGAAACCGTTGCGGAAGATGCGGTCGGGATCGCCGACGACGAAGGTCAGCGGCAGTGCCGTGCGCAGCTTCAGCGGGTCGTTGCTGTGGATGCACAGGTCGGCCCGGTAGGTACCGTCGCCGAGCGTGCCCGCGTCGAAGACCAGGTTCAGCGTGGCGGCCGGATCGCCCGGCTGCAGCGAGCCGCCGGAGGCGTCCAGGCGCAGCCAGGGAATCTGCGTCAGCTCGGCGCAACGATTGCCGCGGTGCGCGAAGCTGATCGCGGAGATCTGCGACCAGCCGCCGTCGGGTCCGACGATCGGATGCAGGAAGCTGGCCTGGCCGGTGCTCCTGTCCACGCGCCAGAGCGAGCCGTCCTCGCGCCCGGTCGCGTCGAGGTAGCCGAAGGCGGCGAGGTAGGCGACCGAATCGTCGGCCGGATCGAAGGCCAGCGCGCTGATGTAGCCGTTGGTGGAGAAGCCGAGCGAGCCGACCACGCCGGTCGCGCCGGTGGTCTTGTCGATCGCGTACAGCGCGTCTTCGGTGACGTCGATGCCGTACAGGCGGCCGTCGTTGTCGAAGTCGATGCTGATGATGCCGGGCGCGCCGTCGAGCACCGCCACCTGGCTCGCCGTCGCGTTGCGCGGATCGACCGTCCACAGGCGGCTGCCGTAGCCGTCGGAGGTGGCGAGGTAGAGCGCGCCGCTGGTCGGGTCCTGCTTCAGGCCGCTGGGCGTTTCCGCCGACGGCAGCGCCAGCGTGCCGATCAGCTCGGCATCGGCGTACGCGTTCGGCACGGTGCTGATCGGCGCGAAGCGCCACAGCTGGTGGTCGTCGGCGTCGAGCGCGTACAGCGCGCCGAAGTCGTCGTCGAGGAAATCGGCGCCGGTGAAGGTGGTCGCGCCGAACATGCCGCGCAGGTCGAAGCCGCCGCCCCAGGTGCCCGAGTAGTCGGCCGAGTCGATCGTGCCGTTCAGCAGATAGCCGCCCCAGATGTCGAGCGCCCACAGCGGACGGTCGTCGCTGCCGCGCGGTGCCGGCGTGGTACCGGCCACGCGCGGCACCGCGCCGCGCTTGCCGGTGACGGCGTTCGCGTCGGGCCTGGCGGCGAACCGCGCCGCGGCGGCGTCGTGCAGCGGCAGCGCGAAGCGCGGCGTCGACGGCAGGTGGCTGTTCGCCGCCGCGGCGCCGGCCTGCCAGTCGAGGCGGCCGTCGCCGAGGTTGGCGATCTGCACGCTGGCCGTGGCCTCGCCGCCGAGCGGCACGGCGCGCTCGATCGAATCGGTGTCGACGGAAACCTCGGCGCGGCGCGCGACGACCTGCACCTGGCGCGTGCGCGCGTAGACGTCCGGATCCGACGGCGTCCACACCAGGCGACGCACGTCGCGCAGGCTCTGCTGGTGGAACGAGTACTGTTGCGCGAGGTTCTTGTTCTGCAGGCCGATGCCGGCGCAGCCGCCGTGGGCGCAGGCCGGCTGGCCGCCGAAGGCGGTGTTGGCGTACTGGAACTCGATCACGCCGCTGCCTTCGTGCAGGATCACTTCGGCGTCGAGGCCGTGGTCCGGATTGCCGTCGCCGCCGGTCACCAGCACGTCCTCGTAGGCGATCACGAAGCGGCGGTCCGGCGCGCTGCCGAGGATCTTCCAGTAGACGTTGCCGCCACCGATCGAGGTCTCGTATAGCGCCAGCGCGTTGGCGTACGGCGCCAGCGACGGATCGGGCAGCGGCAGCACGCCGAACTGCGCCAGCGACGGGCAGCTGCCGTAGAAATCGCGCAGGTTGGTGACCGCGCCCCAGCCGGTGCACAGCGTCTGGATGCGATCGCCGAACAGGCGGAAATCGAAATCGGCCGGGAAGTCGATGCGGCCGTCCAGCGACAGCGTGCCGTCGCTGACGTCGACCCAGTCCAGCGGCTGGCCGTCGTCGACGGCGTAGCCGCCGGGCGGATCGGCCTGCCCGGACCAGGTCACCGTCGGCGCGATCGATTCGCTGACGGTCAGGATGCGGTTGTACTGGTGGCTCGCACCGGGCGCGAGCTCGATCGGCTCGCGGTCGAGGATGGTGCCGACCTGGGTGTCGCGCAGCGAGTGGTAGCGCAGCGTCTTGCCGGTGTGATTGGTGACGCGATAGCAGAAGTTGACCTGGTCGCCGGCGGCGATCTCCAGCGAGGTGGCGCTGCCGCAGGCGTCCGGCTGCGCCGGATCGGCGGCGGCCACGGTCACTTCCAGATCGAGCGGCGCGTCGGCGGCGTCGTCCTGCTCGACCACGACGCGGTCCAGCCCGGTCCACTCGCCGCGCAGCACGCCGTCGTCCTGGTGCACGTAGTGGCGGAACGCCAGGCGCCCGCTGCCGCCGGCCGGCAGGCCGTCGGCGGCGGTCAGCTCATAGCGCGTCCATTCCTCCGGATAGACCGAGGGCGCCTCGTCCGGATTGATGTCGAGCAGGAGGGTCTGGAAGCCGCCGACGTCCTCCGGCTGCGTGCCGACGTCGGCACAGGCGCCGCTGCACGCGCGCACCTGCAGGCGTGTGGGCCACTGCGAGCCGAGCACGGTGCGCGTGTAGAACGAGACCTTCGTATTCGGGCCGAACTCGATCGGCGGCGTCACCAGCCAGGAACTGAGGGTGCCGGCGTTGGCCAGCGTCGAGTACGGATGCGAGGCGATGTAGGCGCTCGGCGAACCGTCGTAGGCGAGGAAGGTGTTGACCAGGCCGCCCTGCTGCCAGACCAGCCAGGGATGGTCGCTGTTGTTCTGGCGGATCCAGCCCTGCGCGAAGATGCCCTGCGACAGGTCGATCTGCGCGAAGCCTTCGTCGATGACGCGCAGCGCGGACCCGGCCGGGTCCGCGCGCGGCGGCGTGCGGTCGCTGCGGCCGCCGGCGGCCGATACGGCCGGATCGAGCAGGCCGGCCGTGGCCGGCCAGGCCGCGGCCAGGCTGGCGGCGCGTTCGGGAGGCGTCGGCGCACTCGCGCCGGTCCCGGCCAGCGCCAGCGGAGCCAGCGCGATCAGGCCGGCCAGCGCCGGTCCCTTGCTGCGGATCGTTTTCATCGTGCTCCCCATCTTTCAAATAGTCGGCCGCGTGCGGATCGCCGATGCGCCGCCGTCGCCGTCTCCGATCAATACCCGCCGCGCCGCCGCGGCCACCGCACAGCGCCGCCATGCGCTCCGCACGGAACCCGCACGGACTCCAAACATCGTCCGGAAATCATCGGCTTGCGTGGGCGCCGCAGGAGCGGGAACCGCCTCGCCGGGCGCCCGGATCCGGCCGCCGGCGGCGCTCGCGCGGGTCGCCTCAGCGTGCGGCTTGCGCGTCGGAGTCCGGCGCGCGCTCGCCGGCCAGCAGGCGCAGCCGCGCCTGGGCTTCGGCGGCGAGCTCCTGGCGACCGAGCGTGCGATACAGCTGCGCCATCGCCTGCGCGGCGTGGTAGTCGCGGTCGGCGTAGGGCACCAGGCGGCCGCCGAGAGCGGCCGCGCGCTCGAGTTCGCCCGATTCGAGCAGCACCGGCAGCCAGCCGGTCGCCGCCACGACCAGCGCCGACGGCGCGCCGCGTTCCTCGACCAGGGCGAGCGCGGCATCGAACGCCGCCTCCGCGCCTGGCTGCCGGCGCGCGGCGAGCAGGCGCGCCTCGGCGAGCTTTTCGATCCAGCGGCGATCGAGATCCTCGGGCGCCGGCGGCGCCGATTTCAGGCCTTGCAGCACCTGCGCGGCGCGCTCGATCCTGCCGCGGCGCAGCGCCGCGTCGACGACCATCCAGCTCGCCTCGGACAGCATTCCCTGTCCGGTGGCGTCGGCCGAACGCGCCACGCGCGCCAGCAGCGCGTCGCCTTGCGCGTCGAGCGCGGCGTAGTCGCCGCGTTCGCCGAGCAGGGCCGCGCGCAGGATCGAGAACTCGGTGTCGCTCTGGCTCGGATCGTCGGGCTGCGGATCGAAGCGCCGGATCAGTTCCCCGGTCTCGCGCAGGCGCCCGGCGGCGAACAGCGCGCGCGCCCGCGCCGCGGCCACGCGGCGGCCGAAGACCTGGTTCGCCAGCTGCGCGCTCAGCTCCATCGCGCGCTGGCTGGTCGCCAGCGCGCCGCCGACGTCGAGCAGGCCGAGCTGGGCGTAGGTCTTGTTGTGCAGGCTGATCACCAGCTGGTCGCGCACGCCGAAGCCGCTGAGGATCGGGATCGCGCGGTCGAGCGCGGCGATGCCCTGCTCGATGCGGCCGCGGTTGATTTCGGCCATGCCGACGTTGATTTCGAGGTTGGCCGTGCCGATGCGGTCGCCGGCGCGCTGCAGGTCGACGCGCGCGCGGCCGAAGTCGGCCATCGCGGCGCCGAATTCGTTGCGGCTGGCGTGCACCACGCCGCGGCCCATGTAGGCGCGTCCGAGCAGGCGGATTTCGTCGCTGTCCTTGAGCAGCGCGATCACCTTGTCGTAGGCGGCTTCGGCGCCGCCGAAGTCGAGCCGGCCGACGGTGACCGTGCCCAGGCCGAGGTAGGCCAGCGCGCGCACCTGCAGCGCAATCGAGGCGTCGTCACTGGCGAGCGGACGGAACAGGCTCTCCGCCTCGTCCGGCCGGCCCTGGCGCACCGCGATCTGGCCGGCGCGCACGCGCAGGCGCGGATCGCCGCGCAGCGCCGGCGGCGCGCCGTCGACCAGGCCGCGCGCCTGCGCCAGGTCGCCGACCAGCAGGGCCGCGTCGATCCGCTGCAGCAGTTCGTCGACCGGCAGCGGCGATTGCGGTGCCGCCGCGTCGGGCACGCCGAGCGCGTCCATCAGGGCGATCGCCGCGGCGCGCGAGGCCTCGAGCGGCGTCGCCCCCGCACCCTCGTAACTGCGCAGGCCGTCGCCGTGGTAGACGTCGAGCGTGAAGCGCCAGCCCTGCGCCGACGCGCTCGCGCGCGGGCTGACGATCCAGCCGGCGCCGGTGACCGCGCGCAGGCGGCCGAGCTGGCCGTCGTCGCTCGCCTCGGCGCGGCCGGCGGTGCCGACCACGCTGACCACCTGCTCGCTCGGCAGCACGTGCCGCTTGGCGTTCTGGCGCAGCAGCGTCGCGATGTAGTCCATCGCGCCCAGGCGCACCCAGGCCGATTCGACCTGCGCATCGGCGAGCCGGACCGGCAGCACGACGAACAGCTCCGCCGCATCGGCGACGCTTGCCGGAGCCGGCGCGCGCGCCTGCCAGAGGTAGCCGCCGGCCAGCGCCAGCGCGAGCAACAGCGCGGCGGCGGCGAGCCATCGGTAGCCTCGCGGCGTCCGCGGCGGCATCGGCGCGGCGTCCGCGCCCGCGTCGGCGCGCGGCGGATTTTCCGCAGGCCGCTCTGCTGCGGCTGCGGCTGCGGCTGCGGCTGCGACCACGGCGACGGTGGCCGGAACGGCGGCCACTTCCTCGGTCGCCGCGACCCAGCGATGCCCGAAGCGCGGCACCGTGCGGATCATCGTGCGTTCGGCGCCGGTGTCGCCGAGCACCTGCCGCGCGCGCAGCAGGGTCTGCGCCAGCGAATGGTCGGCGACGTCGGCGCTGCCCCAGACGGCGGAGATCAGTTCGTCGCGGCCGACTGCGCGGTCGCGATGCTCGATCAGATAGGCGAGGCAGTCGAACGACTTCGGCGGCATGCCGACGAGTTCGCCGTCGGCCCACAGCTCTCGCGAGCGCGGATCGAGACGGAACCGGCCAAACCGATAACTGCTCGCGGACATCGACGAAACTTGCTCCACCCACACGTGCCTCGCCTGCGTTGCGCAGGCGGCACGGCAGGGTACCTCAAACCGATCGCGCGGTCGGACCTGCGCGGCGGACGCGCGTTTCAGCCGCGCGCAAGGCGCGCGCGATCGACGCGTTCGACCAGTTCCTCGGCGATCGGATTCGGCGCGAACGGCGCCCACAGGCGGCGATGGGGCGGCGGCAAGAACGCGACCTTGCGGCCGAAACGGCACGGCGTGCGCAAGGTCAGGGTAATCCGCGGCGGGTTCACCAGGGTCGTCGAATCGACGTTGACGATGTCGGCGAGCGCAATGCGCGCTTCCTCGCCGGCCTTGCGCACGATCAGCGCGTCGCCGGCGTCGACGACTTCGTCGACGAGGTCGAAGATCAGCGAGCGCATGAGGAAATACCCGAACACGGCCATCGCGACGGGACCGAGCAGGAAGACCGGCTCGAAAGGGTCCTGTCCGCGCGGCGCCAGCAGAACCACGACGACGAACAGGGCGAGAAAACCGAACCAGAGCAGCGGAAAGATCCGCTTGTGGAAGTACGTCCAGCGCGAGGAGATCTGCCGCATGCCGCCCTCGTCGGCGATGCCGCCGATCCGTGAATTGCGCAGTATTGCATCCACGCCCGACCTACCAGTCGATCGCCGCGCCGGTCTGCGCCAGGAAGCGGCCGTTGTCGGACGGCTTCAGGCCGTCGATCACGCGCAGCATCGCCGCCACCGATTCGTCCGCGCCGAGCGGCGCGCCGGCGCCGCCCATGTCGGTGCGCACCCAGCCCGGGCTCAGCGCGACGACGATGGCGCCGCGATCGGCCAGGGCGACCGAGAGCAGCTTGCTCGCCATGTTCAGCGCCGCCTTGCTGATCGCGTAGCTCGGCGTGTACAGCGCGCGGGTGCCGGCGATCGAACCGAGGCTGCTGGACAGATTGACGATCCTCGCCGACGGCTCGAGGCGCTGCGCCAGCGCCTGCGTCAGCAGCAGCGGACCGGCCGCGTTGGCGTCGAAGGCGTGATGCAGGCCTTCCAGCGCAATCGTGCCGAGGCGTTCGCCGTTGACGGTCGCGCCGGCGTTGTTGATCAGCAGGCCGATGCGCAGGTCCAGCGCTTCGAGCTCGCGCGCCAGTTCGGCGATCGAGCGCGGCTCCGGCAGGGTCAGCGGCAGCACGACCAGATGCCCCGGATGTTCGCCGGCGAGCCGGTTCAGCGGCAGCGCGCGGCCGGGCTGGCGGCAGGTCGCCACGACGCGTTCGCCGCGCGCGAGCAGCTGGCGCACGAATTCGAGGCCGAGGCCACGGTTCGCGCCGGTGACGAGGACGTGCGTCATGTCGCGCTCCTGTACGAACGGCCCGATTCGATCGGCAGTCTATGACATCCGTCCGTTGCGGGGGGCCGACGCCGCGGTTAGCCTGCCGCAGGTTTTCCGTCCAGCTTTTCTCATCCGGCCCCGACGGATCGGCCGGACCCAACAAGGAGTTCTCATGCGCAAGCAGATCGCCGCCGTCCTGCTGACCCTCGGCCTGGCCCAGGGCGCGGCCGCCGCCGCCCCGGACGGCATCGACATCCCGTTCACGCGCTTCACGCTGCCGAACGGCCTGACCGTCATCGTCAGCGAGGACCACAAGGCGCCGGTGGTCGCGGTCAGCGTCTGGTACCGGGTCGGGTCGGCCGACGAACCGAAGGGCAAGACCGGCTTCGCGCATCTGTTCGAGCATCTGATGTTCCAGGGCTCGGAGAACCACAAGGACGAGTTCTTCCGTCCGTTCGAGCTGGCCGGCGCGACCGACCAGAACGGCACCACCTGGTTCGACCGCACCAACTACTACGAGACCGTGCCGACCACCGCGCTCGACATGACGCTGTGGATGGAGTCGGACCGCATGGGCCACCTGCTCGGCGCGATCGGCCAGAAGGAGCTCGACGAGCAGCGCGGCGTGGTGCAGAACGAGAAGCGCCAGGGCGAGAACCAGCCCTACGGCCGCGTCGACCAGCGCATCAGCGCCAACGCCTACCCGGCCAACCATCCCTACCATCACGACACGATCGGCTCGATGAAGGACCTCAACGCCGCCTCGCTGGGCGACGTGAAGCAGTGGTTCGGCACGTACTACGGCGCGGCCAACGTGACCGTGGCGCTGGTCGGCGACATCACGCCGGAAGTCGCCAGGCAGAAGATGACGCAGTACTTCGGCGACATCCCGGCCGGCCCGCCGGTCGCGCGCCAGCAGCCCTGGACCGCCGAACGCAGCCAGTCCACGCGCGACACCATGCAGGACCACGTCGCGCAGACGCGCATCTACCGGCAGTGGAACGTGCCGGCGCTGGGCGATCCGGAAGAGACCCAGCTCGAACTCGCCGCCGCGGTGCTCGGCGGCGGCAAGACCTCGCGCCTGTACGAGCGCCTGGTCTACAAGGACAAGCTCGCCGACAGCGTCTCCGTCAGCGTGCAGCCGTTCGCGCTGGCTTCGCAGCTGCAGCTGCAGGTCGACGTCAAGAACGGCGTCGATCCGGCCAAGGTCGAGGCCGCCGTCGCCGACGAGTGGAAGAAGTTCCTCGCCGGCGGCCCGACCGCCGACGAGCTGGAACGCGTCAAGATCGGCACGCGCGCCGGCTTCATCCGCGCGCTGGAGAAGGTCAACGGCAAGGCGACGATCCTCGCCGAAGGCCAGCTCTACCGCGACGATCCGGCCGCCTACAAGACCGACCTCGCGCGCATCGAGGCGGCGACGCCGGCGCAGGTGCTGGCCGCGGCGAAGAAGTGGATCGCCAAGGGCGACTACACGCTGACCGTGACGCCGGCGCCGAAGGACGCCGACTTCTCCGGCGAGGACGAGATGGAAAAGCCCGGCCGCGCCGAACTGGCCGGCCGGCCGGAGTCGAAGCTGCCGGCGAAGCAGGAATTGCGCACGGTCAAGTCCGAGGTCGACCGCAGCAAGGGCGTGCCGCAGGTGACGAGCTTCCCCGACCTGACCTTCCCCAAGCTGCAGCGCGGCAAGCTGAAGAACGGCATCGAGGTCGTGCTGGCCGAGCGCCACGCGATTCCGGTCGTGCAGATGCAGATGCTGTTCGACGCCGGCTACGCCTCCGACCAGGGCCGCAAGCTCGGCACCTCGGCGTTCACGATGGCGATGCTCGACGAGGGCACGAAGGAACTGGATTCGCTGGAAATCGCGCGTCGCGCCGAGCGGCTCGGCGCCGAGATCGGCTCCGGCTCCGGCCTGGACACCTCCAGCGCCAGCCTGAACGCGCTGAGCTCGCAGCTCGAGCCCTCGCTGAAGCTGTACGCCGACATCGTGCGCAACGCCGCGTTCCGCGACGCCGACCTCGCGCGCATCCGCGGCCAGTGGCTGGCGCGCATCGCGCAGGAGAAGACCCAGCCGACCGGACTGGCGCTGCGCACGCTGCCGCCGCTGCTGTACGGCGAAGGCCACGCCTACGCGATTCCGTTCACCGGCTCCGGCACGGAGGCTTCGATCCAGTCGCTGACGCAGGACGACCTGCGCGCCTACGTGCGCGACTTCGTGCGGCCGGACAACGCCAGGATCCTGGTCGCCGGCGACACCACGCTGGAGGCGATCACGGCCAAGCTCGACGCCGTGTTCGGTGACTGGAAGGCGCCGGAATCGGCGCTGCCGAAGAAGAACGTCGCCGACGTCGCCGCACCGGCGAAGCCGCGCGTGTTCCTGATGGACCGTCCCGGCGCGCTGCAGTCGCTGATCCTCGCCGGCGTGGTCGCGCCGTCGACCAAGGCGAAGAACAACCTCGAGATCCAGACCATGAACGGCGCCTTCGGCGGCAGCTTCACCTCGCGCCTCAACATGAATCTGCGCGAGGACAAGCACTGGGCCTACGGTGCCTTCAGCTTCCTGCAGAACGCGCTCGGCCAGCGTCCGTACCTGATGTACGCGCCGGTGCAGACCGACAAGACCGGCGAATCGGTGGCCGAGATCCTGCGCGAGGCGAAGGACGTGATCGGCCCGAAGCCGCTGACCCACGAGGAGATCGACAAGATCAAAGTCGGCGACGTGCGCAGCATGCCCGGCGAGTACCAGACCACCGGCGCCGTGCTCGGCGCGCTCAGCGGCATCGTGCTGTACGACCGCCCGGACGACTACGTGCAGACGCTCAAGCCGCGCATCGAGGCGCAGACCGACGCCGCCGTGCAGGCCGCCGCGGTCGAGGTGGTCAAGCCGGACGCGCTGACCTGGGTCATCGTCGGCGACCTCAAGAAGATCGAGCAGCCGATCCGCGACCTGAAGCTCGGCGAGGTCAAGGTCATCGACGCGGAAGGCAAGACGCTGCGCTAGAAGGGTTTCGCGGCGCAGGCAAGCCGTCCAGTGACCGGCTGTCCCTTCTCCCGCTTGCGGGAGAAGGTGCCGGAGGCGGATGAGGGAAACTTTGGTGGATCGTTGCAGGTCCTCCCTCACCCGGCGCGCTGCGCGCGCCGACCTCTCCCGCAAGCGGGAGAGGGGAGTCTGCGCACGGCTTTTCCGGATAGCGCAATCGCTTGATCCCCAATGTGGGCATCTACGGAGTACCCAATGAAACGTTTCTTGTTGATCTTGTCTGCCGTCCCGCTCGCCGCCTGCAGCTGGGGCGTCAAGCTCGATTCCGGCGGAGAGAAGGTGCGCACGGCCTGGAACCAGGACGTCGGCGCCGGTTGCAAGGACATGGGCAAGGTGACCGTGTCGGTGCTCGACCACGTCGGCCCGATCGGCCGCCGCGACCTGAAGGTGCGCGACGAACTGGAGGTGCTGGCGCGCAACGAAGCCGCGCGCATGGGTGCCGACACCGTGCAGCCGGTCGGCGATCCGCAGGACGGCGAGCAGGCCTGGCGCGCGTTCCACTGCGGCCCGGCCTCGCGCGAAGGCAAGCCGGCGATGCGCATCGAGCAGCGCAACGAGAACGGCGCGGTCGAGACCTACCCGGTCAAGGGCAACTGAGCTGCACCGCGGCCGGCGCGCGCCGCCGTCAGGGCAGCGCGCGCGTTCCGTGCACGGGCAGTAGCGGCGGCAGCGGACGGTTCGAACGCGCCGGCCGCTGCAGCGAGGCCGGCGGCCGCGGCCGCACGATGCCGTCGAACGCGGCGACCTCGGAATCCGCGTCGAAGCGGCAGGCGCCGGTCACCTGTCCGCCGGCGACCAGGGCTTCGCACAACTGCTGCAGCGAAGTCGCGTCCGGCTGCACCGCGCCGTCGCGCCAGGCGC
Source organism: Dokdonella ginsengisoli (assembly GCF_042652785.1). Classification (NCBI taxonomy): domain Bacteria; kingdom Pseudomonadati; phylum Pseudomonadota; class Gammaproteobacteria; order Lysobacterales; family Rhodanobacteraceae; genus Dokdonella; species Dokdonella ginsengisoli. The sequence continues at coordinate 203,186 of NZ_JBHSHD010000002.1, forward strand.
GCAGCGCTTCCCAGCCGGCGATGCCTTCGGCGGTGCTGAAGCCGCAGTGGCTCGGCGTCTCCTCGTCGACGATCACGCTGGTGAGCTGATCCGCCGGCAGCACCTTGCGCACGAATTCCTGGTTCGACGGAATGACCAGCTGGTCGCGGCTGGTGTGCATCGACACGATCCTGGCCGAGCCGACGCGGCCGCGGAAATCCGACACGCTGCGCAGCCGCGCCGCCGCGCGCGGATCGGCGCGGATGCGCGTGATGCCGGCCTGGATGTTCGCGTCGCTGCCGTAGTCCACGCCCGCCGTGGTAAACGGATTGCGCCCGCCGAGCTTGTCCGGCGCGCGCACCAGGTCGCTCATCACGTAGATGGAGTAGCCGATGTTGGTGACGAAGAATTTCTCGTCGGTGATCTGCGTGAAGTCCATCAGTTCCTTCAATCGGCGCTTCATCGCGTCATTGCGCAGGAACTCTGGCAGGTTCACGCCGGTGCAGCGGTTCACGTCGACCAGGGTCGGCAGCACGCGCGCCTGGTCGAGCAGGTCGCCGAGGTCGTCCGGGATGTCCTCCAGGTCGAGCGCCCACGGCAGCGGCGGTGCGCCTTCCTCCAGCTCGCCGGCGTCCTTGCAGACCACGTCGTAGGCCAGGCGCGCGTCGATCGCGGTGTCCCAGATGCGCGAGCCGGCGGCGGCCGGGCACAGCGAGTACGCCGCGTGCACCGGCGGGAAGCCCGGCGCCTCGGCCAGCTTCAACGCGATCAGGCCGCCGAGCGAACCGCCGAACGGCACGATCTCGCCGGGCAGGCCGAACTTCTGCTCGAACAGGGCGACCAGCTCGCGGTTGTCGTCGATCGCCGTGAACATCGCCCAGCCGCGCTGGTTGAACGCGCTGGCGGCGATCGCGTAGCCCTCGGCAAGCATCACCGACTTCAGCGGGCCCAGGCTCGGCGGACCGCTCGCGTCGCTGAAGTCCAGGCCGTGCTGGAACAGCACCAGCGCATCGCCGGGCTTCCAGTCGTCCGGCGCTTCCATGCGGAACCACGCACCGGACGGCGCGCGCCCGCTGAATTCCTGCGTCGCTTGCAGCTCGCCGCCGCAGGCGAGGGCGAGCAACGCGAAGGCGAGCCATCGGCGGATCATCGAAATTCCCCTGCTGCGGTGTCCGGCGCCATTCTGCCGCGCCCGCGTCGGCGCTGCGTGAACGGACCACGCGCGAGCGAGGCGGCGGGCCGGCCTTTCGACGGAGCGGGCAGGTAGAATCGCCGCCCATGTCCGAATCCGCCGCCCGCGCCGCACGTGCGCCCAACCCGCTGCTCGCCGTGCTCGGCCGTGCGCTCGAAGCGGCGCTGAACCGCCTCGTCGGCCTCGACCCGGAAACGAAGTCGGCGCTGTCCGCGCTGCACGGACGCGCGCTGACGATCGACTTCAAGGGCGCGGCGCCGTCGCTGCGCCTGGCCGTCGATGGCGAGCGCCTGCGCGTCGGGCCGGCTTTCGAGGGCGAGAGCGCGCTGCGCGTCGCCGCGACGCCCGGCGCGCTGCTCTCGCTCGCACTCGCCCGCGGCCGCGACGCGTCGCCGCTGCCGGGCCGCGTCGAGATCGCCGGCGACGCGGAACTGGCGCGCCGGCTCGAACGGATCGCCTCGCGCTTCGCGCCGGACTTCGACGAGGCGTTCGCACGCACGTTCGGCGACGTGCTCGGCGTGCCGCTGGCGCGCGCATTGCGCGGCGCGCTGGCGTGGTCGACGGCGTCCGCGCGCGGCCTCGCGCGCGATACGGCCGAATTCCTCACCGAGGAGGGCCGCGACCTCGTCGCGCGCGCCGAGCTCGACCGCTTCCTCGACGACGTCGACACCCTGCGCGAGCGCGCCGACCGGCTGGATGCGCGCGTGCGCCGCCTCGCCGCGCACGCCGGAAACACCGCACGATGACGAGCTGGCGCCAGATCCCGCGCCTGGTACGCATCGCCCGCGTGCTGGTGCGCTACCGCCTCGACGATCTGGTCGACGCGACGCATCGCTTCCGCCCGCTCAACTATGCGCGCGCACTGCTGCCGCGCGCGCGCGCCGACGTGGCCACGCTGCCGCGCGGCGAGCGGCTGACCCTGGCGCTGACCGAACTCGGCCCGATCTTCGTGAAGTTCGGGCAGATCCTGTCGACGCGGCGCGACCTGATCCCGCCGGACGTGGCCGATGCGCTGACGCGGCTGCAGGACCAGGTGGCGCCGTTCGATCCCGCGCTCGCGCGCGCCGCCGTCGAGCGCGCGCTGGGCGCGCCGATCGAGCAGCGCTACGCCAGCTTCGCGGACGCGCCGCTGGCCTCGGCCTCGATCGCGCAGGTGCACGCGGCGACCCTGCCGGCCGGCGCGGATTCGCCGGCGCGCGAGGTCGTGGTCAAGATCCTGCGCCCGGACATCCACGTCCGCATCGCCGCCGACGTCGCCTTGCTGCACGCGCTGGCCGACCTCGTGCAGCGCTTCCATCCCAACGCCGACAAGATCCGCCCGCGCGACGTCGTGGCCGAGATCGAGACGACGCTGACCAACGAACTCGACCTGCAGCGCGAAGGCGCCAACGCCTCGCTGCTGCGGCGCAATTTCGCCGGCTCCGACGACCTGCTCGTTCCCGAGGTGATCTGGTCGCACACGACCGAGGGCGTGCTGACGCTGGAGCGCGTGCGCGGCATCCCGGTCGACGACCTCGCCGCGCTCGACGCGGCCGGCATCGACCGCGTCGCGCTGGCCGAGAAGGGCGTGCGGCTGTTCTACACGCAGGTGTTCCGCGACAACTTCTTCCACGCCGACGCGCACGCCGGCAACATCTGGGTCGACGCCACGCGCACGCACGATCCGCGCTTCATCGCGCTCGACTTCGGCATCATGGGTTCGCTGCCCGAGCGCGACCAGTACTGGCTGGCGGAAAATTTCCTCGCCCTGTTCGAGCAGGACTACGCGCGCATCGCCGAGCTGCACGTGCGCGCGGGCTGGATGCCGGCGCACGCGCGCCTGGACGAACTGGAAGCGGCCGTGCGCGCGGTGTGCGAGCCGTATTTCACGCGGCCGCTGTCGGAGATCTCGCTTGCCGAAGTGGTGGTCAAGCTGTTCCAGGTCGCACGCCGCCACGAACTGACCCTGCAGCCGCAGCTGATCCTGCTGCAGAAGACGCTGCTGAACATCGAGGGCGTCGGCCGCCTGCTGCACCCGCGCATCGACATCTGGGCGACCGCCAAGCCGGTGCTCGAGCGGATCTGGCGCCGCCGCCACGGTCCGCGCGCGATGCTCAAGGCGCTGCGCCGACGCGTACCCGAATGGATCGCCGCCGCGCCGGACATGCCGCAGCTGGTGCACGACTATCTGGCCCAGGCCGGCAGCGGCCGCCTGGAACTTCGCATCGCTTCCGACGATCTGAGGCAGCTGGACCTGCGCATCCGGCGCGGGCAGCGCGTGGCCGTGTGGCTCGCGCTCGGCGTATCGCTCCTGGCCGGCACGCTGGCGATCGCGGTGCTCTCGCCCGCGTCGCCGCGGTTCGCCGGCCTTCCGCCCGCGGCATGGCTCGGCCTCGCCGCGGCGGCGGCCTGCTTCGCCGCCGCACGGCGGCGTACCTGAATCCACGGCTTTTCGACGGAGATCGGCACATGAACAAATTCCTCCTGGTCGCGATCACCTGCGCGCTCGGCGCGACGGCCTGCTCGCGCCTGCGCGAACCCACCGATCCGCAGCTGGGCACCCTGCTGCGCAGCGAGCGCGCCAGCCCGGCCGATGCCGCCGCGCCGCTCGACGGACTGGCGATTGAATGCCTGCGCGCGTGGTCGGGCGATTCGGACCTGGTCAAGAACCTGCCGATGCGCGCGGCCGGCGAGGACGGCCGCAAGGCGTGCCGCACGAAGCTCGACGGCTGGATCGCCGATGCCGGCCGCAATCCGGAGAAGTTCACCTTCGCCGACGTCAGCGCGCCGGGCGTGGTGCGCCGGGCGATGGAACTGCAGGCCGCGCGCAGCGCCGCGGCGATGGCCAAGCTCGGCGGCCAGCGGCCGCCGGCGGCGCCCAATGCGCTCCCGTCCCAGGCCGTTCCGGCACCCGATCTCAATGTCGATCTCGGCACGGCGGGTACGGCGCTGCAAGAGGCGGAGACTCTGTGTCAGCAGGCCAACCAGAAGGCCGCCGAGCCGGGCGCCAATCAGCGACTGGTGCGCTTCGCTGCCTACTGCACCACCAGCATGGGGAAGCTGCGCGGCCGCATGCAGCAGTTCGCCAAGCACGGCAATGCGGGAGCGATGGAGGCACTCGGCGAAGAAGCGTCCAATTCCGCCAAGACCGCGCGCGACGTGCTCGCCCTGCCGCCGGCCGGCCAGTAACGGCCGCCCGAAACCCAGCACGCCCACCCGACGCCGGACCTGCCCATGCTCGACATCGACGGCGTGCTGACCATTCCCGACGAGGAACTCGTCGAACGCTTCGTGCGCGCCGCCGGCCCCGGCGGCCAGAACGTCAACAAGGTCGCCAGCGCCGTCGAACTGCGCTTCGACGTGGCGACCTCGACCGTGCTGCCCGACGCGGTGCGCGCGCGGCTGCTGGCGCGGCGCGACCGCCGGCTCACCGACGCCGGCGTGCTGGTGATCCAGGCCAACCGCTTCCGCGATCAGGCCAAGAACCGCGACGACGCGCGCGCACGCCTGGCCGACATCATCCGCGCCGCGCTGGTGGCGCCGAAACGGCGCATCGCGACGCGCCCGACGCGCGCCTCGAAGGAACGCCGCATCGAGGCGAAGAAGACCCGCTCGTCGATCAAGCGCACGCGTGGAGGGCGCCACTGGAGCGCCGAATGAGCGGCATCGGCCTGGCGCCGCTGCCGGCCGGCGTTCCGCAGCTGGCGCCGAACCGCCGGCGCGCGCTCTGCGCATGGGCGCTGCACCGCTGCGGCTGGCGCATGGCCGGCTCCTTTCCCGACGTCGGCAAGCTGGTGCTGATCGCCGCGCCGCACAGCTCCTGGTGGGACGGCGTGTGGGGACTGCTGCTGAAGGTCGCGCTCGGCGTCGACATCGCGTTCATGGGCAAACGCGAACTGTTCCGCGGCCCGCTCGGCTGGCTTCTGCGCGGCCTCGGCGGCATTCCGATCGAGCGCAGCGCGACCCACGGCGTGGTCGAGCAGATGGTCGACCGCTTCCGCGCCAGTCCGCGCCTGTGGCTGGGCATCGCCCCGGAAGGCACGCGCCGTCCGGTCGCGAAATGGCGCAGCGGCTTCTGGCACATCGCGCGCGCGGCCGGCGTGCCGATCCTGCCGGTGTATTTCGACTATCCGTCCAGGACGATCGGCATCGGCCCGCTGTTCCGGCCGGGCGAGGACATGGACGCCGACCTCGCCGCGCTGAAGGCGTTCTACCGACCGTATCGCGGACGCCATCACGGCGTCTGAGCCGCGCCAACACCGGCGGCGCATGCACTAGACTGGTGCAATGTCCGCGCAGACGCCCTCCCCGAAGGCACCGACGCACCGCTCCGGCGCGGTCTGGGCGGCGCTGGAATCGTGCGCCACCGCGATGGCCCTGGTCGACCGCAGCCTGGTCCTGCGCGCGGTCAACCAGAGCCTGCACGACTGGCTCGGCGCCGGCGCGCGCAGCTGGCGCGGCGAAGCGCTGGCCCTGCTTGACGCGAAGCCGCCTCGCCTGGCCGAGGCCGCCGCGCGCGCGCTGGCCGAGGACCGCCGCGTCTGGCTGCGCGACGCGCGCCTGCGCACCGGCATCGGCGACCGCGCGGCCGATCTGGCGCTGACGCCGCTGGACGCCGACACGCTGCTGCTCGAGCTGCAGTCCGCGCCGGTCGAGCATTCCGCGCTGCGCCTGTCCGAATCGCTGCGCGGCTTCGCGCACGAGGTCAAGGGACCGCTGGCCGGCGTGCGCGGCGCCGCACAGCTGTTGCAGCGGCGCCTGGACGAGCCGGAGATGGCCGAACTGGCGCAGTTGATCGTGGCCGAGGTCGACCGCCTCGCCGCGCTGTCCGACCGCCTGCTCAACGCCGGTGCCAAGCCGCACCTCGCGCGCGTCAACATCCACGAGGTCGTCGAGCGCGTCGCCGCGCTGCTGTCGGCCGAGCCGGACACGCCGGGCATCCGGCGCGACTACGATCCGAGCCTGCCGCCGCTGGCCGCCGACGCGGATCGCCTGCAGCAGGCCTGCCTGAACCTCGCGCGCAACGCGGCCGAGGCCGGCGCGCGGACGCTGAGCGTGCGCACGCGCGTGGAGCACGGCGCGCGCCTGGGCGGACACGGCCCGCGCTACGCGCTGCGCGTGGACTTCGCCGACGACGGCCGCGGCGTGCCGGCCGAACTGGCCGACACGCTGTTCGAGCCGCTGGTCTCCGGCCGCGCCGACGGCACCGGCCTGGGCCTGGCGATCGCGCGCGAGATCGCGCGCGAGCACGGCGGCGAACTCGGCTACGTCAGCCGTCCGGGCGCGACCGTGTTCACCTTGCTGCTGCCGCTCGGCGAGACGGAATCCTGATGCGAGGCACGACCACATGAGCGAAACCGCCGCCTGGATCGTCGACGACGACCGCAGCGTGCGCGTCGTGCTCGGCGCCGCGCTGCGCGAGGCGGGCTTCCGTCCGCGCGAATTCGCCGACGCCGAAGCGGCCCTCGCCGCGCTGGAAACCGACGAGCCGGACGTGCTGTTCACCGACGTGCGCATGCCCGGCGCGAGCGGGCTCAAGCTGCTCGAACGCATCGGCCTGCGCGAGCCGCGCATTCCGGTGGTGGTCATGAGCGCGTTCACCGACGTCGCCTCGACCGCTTCGGCGTACCGGCTCGGCGCCTTCGACTACCTGCCCAAGCCGTTCGATCTCGACCAGGCGGTCGCCGCCGCGCGCCGCGCCGCATCGACGCCGCGCAGCACGCCACCGGCGCCGCCGCTCGCCGCGGCCAGCGGCGAGCCCGAGCTGATCGGCGGCAGCGCGGCGATGCGCGAGCTGTACCGCGCGATCGGCCGCGTCGCCGCGAGCGGCCTGGGCGTGCTGATCACCGGCGAGACCGGCACCGGCAAGGAGCTGGTCGCGCGCGCCCTGCATCGCGAAAGCGCACGCGCGCGCCAGCCGTTCGTCGCGCTGAACACGGCGGCGATCCCGGCCGAGCTGCTCGAATCGGAGCTGTTCGGCCACGAGATCGGCGCATTCACCGGCGCCGCGCGGCGCCACGCCGGCCGCTTCGAGCAGGCCGAAGGCGGCACACTGTTCCTCGACGAGATCGGCGACATGCCGCTGGCCCTGCAGACGCGCCTGCTGCGGGTGCTTGCCGCCGGCGAGTTCTACCGCGTCGGCGGACGCGAACTGATCCGCGCCGACGTGCGCATCGTCGCGGCGACGCACCAGGACCTCGACGCCAAGGTCGCGCGCGGCGAATTCCGCGCCGACCTGCTGCATCGCCTGGACGTGGTGCGCCTGCACCTGCCGGCGCTGCGCGAGCGGCGCGACGACATCCCGGCGCTGGCCGAGCATTTCCTCGGTCGCGCGGCAGCGGTGGCCGGCAGCGGCGCGAAGCGCTTCTCGCCGGCCGCGCTCGGCGCGCTGCGCGCCTACGACTGGCCGGGCAACGTGCGCCAGCTGGAGAACCTCTGCCGCCGGCTGGCGGTGCTCGCGCCGGGCCGCGAGATCGGCGTCGGCGACCTGCCGCCGTCGCTGCTCGCCGACGCGCCGGAGCCCGAGCCGTCGGGCTGGAGCGCGGCCCTGCGCGCCTGGGCGGACCGCGCACTCGCCGCCGGCACCGCCAATCTCCACGCGCAGGCGCTGACCGAGTTCGAGCGGGTCCTGCTCGACGCCGCGCTCGCCGCGCATCGCGGCCATCGCCAGCACGCCGCGAAGGCGCTGGGGCTGGGCCGCAACACGCTGACGCGCAAGCTCGGCAGCTCGCGCCGGAAGCGGCCCTCGTGACGGCCGCCGCCGCGGTCCGGCGCCGGAAACGGCACGGCGGCGAGGCCGCGGAGCGGGCTTGCATGTACCATCGCTGCCCTCCTTGAAACGCTGAGCGGATCCGACATTCCATGGCTGCAACGAACTACAAGACCTTCTGGGACGACAAGGCGAGCACGACGACCGGCGCGTTCATCGCCGTCGACGGCAGCGCGAACGAGGACGTCGCGCGCCTGACCGGCGCGTACACCGCGCGCCAGGTCGCCTGCGCGCTCGACCTCCAGCCCGGCGATCGCGTGCTCGAGCTGGGCTGCGGCGTCGGCCGCATCGGGCGCGAGCTGGCGCCGAAGGTGGCGCACTGGGAAGGCGCCGACATCTCGGCGAACATGCTCGGCGTCGCGCGCGAGCGCCTGGCCGACTTCACCAACGTCGGCCTGACCGAACTCAAGCGCACCCGCCTCGAGACGCTGCCGTCGGCGAGCTTCAGCAAGGCGTACTGCGTCGCCGTGTTCATCCACATGGACAAGGAAGACTTCTTCCTCTACCTGGAGGAGCTGGCGCGCGTGCTCGAACCCGGCGGCCTGGTGTTCTTCGACACCTGGAACCTCGCCAGCGACATCGGCTGGCGCCGTTTCGCGCTGGAAGTGGACCAGCACCGCAACGCCGACCCGAGCCACCGCAAGGACGTCGCGCGCAACCAGTTCTCCACGCCGGAGGAAGTGCGCACGTTCGCGCAGCGCGCCGGCTTCGAGCCGCTGGCGACGTTCAGCGATTCGCCGTGGGTGCAGGCCGTGGCGATCAAGACCGGCGGCCGGCGCGACGCGGTGGCCGAACGCGCGCGCGTGGAGCGCGACGCGTCACGCATCGCCTACACGCCGCTGTGGAACGAACTGTTCGACGCGATGGTCCGCGTCAGTGGCGGCGGCCTGCAGCCGCAGGCGATGCTGGAGGCGCTCGGCGACGATGCGCGCGGCGAGGAAGTGGCGATGTTCCGCGTCTGGTTCCGCGAGCTGTGGCGGCACAACGAGGCGCACTGGGGCCCGCTGCCCGCCGGGCTGGCCTGAACACGCCGCGCAGGCTCGGCTTACAATGCCCCGGCGAAGTCGAACGGCGACGGCGCTGACCAGGACGACAGCAGCGGATACGGAAGGTAGATCGTGAGCTCGAAACGGGTAGGCATCATCGGCGGCGTGCGCATTCCGTTCTGCCGCAACAACACCGCATACGCGGACGTCGGCAATTTCGGCATGGCGGTGAAGACGCTCGGCAGCCTGGTCGAGCGCTTCGGCCTGCACGGCCTCGAGCTCGGCGAAGTCGCCTTCGGCTCGGTCATCAAGCACTCCTCGGACTGGAACATCGCGCGCGAGGCGACGCTGTCCTCCGGCCTGGCCCCGACCACGCCGGGCATCACCACGGCACGCGCGTGCGGCACCTCGCTCGACAACGCGATCATCGTCGCCAACAAGATCGCCGCCGGCCAGATCGACGCCGGCATCGCCGGCGGCTCCGACACGACCAGCGACGTGCCGATCGTGTATTCCAAGGGCCTGCAGCAGCGCCTGCTGACGATGAACCGCGCGAAGACGCCGCTGGAGAAACTCGAGACGGCGGTGAAGGGCTTCTCGCTGTCCGAGCTCAAGCCCTCGTTCCCCGGCGTCGCCGAACCGCGCACCGGCAAGTCGATGGGCGAGCACTGCGAGCTGATGGCGCGGGAGTGGAAGATCGGCCGCGACGAGCAGGACCGCCTGGCCCTGACCAGCCACCAGAAGCTCGCCGCGGCGTACGCGCGCGGCTTCTTCAAGGATCTCGTGGTGCCGTTCCGCGGCGTCGAGCGTGACAACATCCTGCGGCCGGACACCACGCTGGAAAAGCTCGCCGCACTGAAGCCGGCGTTCGACAAGACCTCCGGCCACGGCACGCTGACGGCCGGCAACTCCAGCTCGCTGTCTGACGGCGCCGCCGCGGTGCTGCTCGCCAGCGACGAATGGGCCGCCGAACGCGGCCTGAAGATCCAGGCGTACCTGACCCACGCGCGCGTCGCCGCGGTCGACTTCCTGCGCGGCGAAGGCCTGCTGATGGCGCCGACGATCGCCGTGCCGCGCATGCTGGCCGAAGCCGGCCTGACCCTGCAGGATTTCGATTTCTACGAGATCCACGAGGCGTTCGCCGCGCAGGTGCTGTGCACGCTGCGCGCGTGGGAATCGGCCGACTACTGCAAGAACCGCCTCGGCCTGGACGCGCCGCTCGGCTCGATCGATCCGGCCCGGCTCAACGTCAACGGCTCCAGCCTCGCCGCCGGCCATCCGTTCGCCGCGACCGGCGCGCGCGTGGTGGCGACCCTGGCCGCCCTGCTCGAGGAAAAGGGCTCCGGCCGCGGCCTGATCTCGATCTGCACCGCCGGCGGCATGGGCGTGACGGCGATCCTCGAACGGCCGTAGGCGCGAAAACCGCGCCTTCCCCTTTTTCGCGCGAAGCGTTACTGCTTCGTTACCGCCCGCGCGCGCACTTCACGCTTGCGGGCGCGTACATTGCGTAGCCCCTTCTACGGAAATCCCGCCCATGCGTTTCACTCCCGTGTCGATGCTGTGCGCCGCTTTCGCGTGCTGCGCCTCGCTGGCGCAGGCCGGCCAGGCCGACATCTGCTACAGCCCCAGCCTGCCGTTCACCGATCCGAACCTGCCCACCAGCACGACGCAGTTCGACTGCCCGCTGGCCGGCCAGGACAAGACCATCGACCAGCTCGCCGCCGCCGGCTGGCAGGTGGTGCAGCTCAGCCCGGTGGTCACCGAGAACAACACGACGGCGAACCAGCTCGTGATCCAGAAACCATGAAGCGCGCCGCAGCGGCGCTCGCCGTCGCCGCCCTGGCCGCGACGGCGCAGGCGTCGGAAATCTGCTACGCGCCGGCCGAGGGAGCCGCGACCACGCCGACCGCCGACACGGTGTTCGCCTGCCCGGTCGCCGGCTCGCACACGATCGACCAGCTCGCGCAGCTCGGCTGGCGCGTGGTCGCGCTCAAGCCGGTGTCGCTGGGCGGCACGCAGACCGCCGCGCAGCTGCTGCTGCGCCGCGCGGCGGCCACGGACGCGATCTTCGCCGACGGCTTCGAGCGCCGCGGCCCTTGAACGGAAGGCGCAGCTAGCGCCGCGTCACCGCGTTGACTTCGAGCACGGCGGCGATGCGTTCGCCGTCCCAGCGGTAGATCAGGTGCTGCGCCTGCACGCACGGCGCGGCCAGGTCCGGATAGAACAGCGCGACGCATTCGCCGCCCGCATCGCGCACGCTGTCGTAGACCAGTCCGTTCGAGCCGTCCGCGCGCAGCGTGCGCGCCAGCGACTGGCTGGCCGCGTAGTCGTTTGGATCGTGTTCGGCGCGCCAGCCGCCGCGCAGGTCGTGCAGGCGCCCGGTGACCGCGGTGCGGTAGCAGCGCATCTCGACGTCGAGCGGCGCTTCGCTGGTCGCGCGCAGGAAGCGTTCGCGGTGGTAGACCGTCTCCTCGACGGCGGTGGCGACGCGATGCGCGGCGTAGAACACGCCCCAGCTGCCGTCGGAGAAGCGGCTGCCGTCCGGATTCAGATGCGTGAACGCGGCCATGATCGGCGTCGTGCCGGCGCCGCTGATGCGGCGTTCCTTCGGCAGCATGCGCAGGCTGCCCAGCTCCTCGCGCAGGCGCGGGTTGGTCAGCGCCTCGATTTCGTACAGGGCTTCCAGGTCGGCCGGATCGGCGACGCGGTCGTACACGCCGACCGGCGGAAAGCGGCTCGGCACGATGCGGTAGGCGCGCGTCCAGCGGATGCGTTTCTCGGGTGGCAGGGCGGCCATCGCGGTCAGTTCCAGCCGCGCTGCGCGTCGAGGTACTGGCGCACCACGTAGAGGTCGGCGACGTTGCCCGAGAGCATGCGTTCCAGCGCCGACTGGCCGCCGAAGGTCGGCGCCGAACTGGGCTTGCGCACCCAGGCGTCGGCGCGCTCGGGTTCCGGAAACAGGATCTGCAGGTTCTTGTAGATGCCCAGCACGTAGCTGATGCGTTCGAGCACGTCGCGGCCGAGCGTGCCCTCGCGTTCGCGCTTCCACTTGTAGAACGTCGACTCCGGCGGGTCGCCGAGCAGGCGGCGCTGTTCGGCGATGCGCAGGCCCCAGCGCTCGGCGATCGCGAAGAACGCGCGCAGCGCCGGGCCGCCGAGTTCGCCGGCGGGCTCGCGGGTCGGGTGCAGTGCGACGTCGTTCATGGAAAGAACTCCATAGATGAAGTATGAGTAGATACTACTTCATATGGAAAGTCATCGCCAGCCCAGCGGCGATTTGCGCGAAACTAATGCGCCGCGACGGCGTCCATGAACCGGCCCTCCGCCGAGACGAAAATCCGCATGAAACGCATCCTCCCCGCGGCGGCGCTCGCGCCGCTGTTCGCTCTCGCTGCCTCCGCCCACGCGGAAGTCCGGCAGGCGGCGGCGGACAGCTTCTTCCTCGCCTATTCCGAGCCGGTCTCCGCGCCCCCGGCCAAGACCTACGCGGCGGTCACGGCGGTGCCGATGTGGTGGAACGGCGAACACACCTGGTCCGGCCAGGCATCCAATCTCAGCCTGAAGGCCGAAGCCGGCGGCTGCTTCTGCGAGCGCTGGTCCGGCGGCAGCGCCGAGCACGGCCGCGTGGTCATGGCCATGCCGGAGCACCTGCTGCGCATCGAGACGGCGCTCGGTCCCCTGCAGGAACTCGCGCTGAAGGGCATCCTCAGCTTCTGGATCCGTGCCGAGGACGACGGCACGGCGCGTCTGGACGTCGAGTACCGCGTCAACGGCGCCGGTTCGAGCGGGCTGGACGCGCTGGCACCGCAGGTCGACGAGATCCTCGGCATGCAGGTCGCCCGCCTCGTACGCTACCTCGACACCGGCACGCCGGAGGCACCGGCCGCGACGGCCGCAGCGCCCGAGACCACGGCCTCGCCGGAAGCCATTCGCGCGGCCCTGCTCGAGCAGTGGAAGCGTGAGGCGGAAGCCGCACGCGGCGCACCGGCGAAGGCCGCGCCGGCCAAGCCGAAGACCAGGCCGTCCGCGCGCGAGCCGGCGCCCAAGCCCTGATGTCCCTGTCGCTGCTGGCCAACATCGACGTCGACGACCTCGAGCGTGCCGAGGCGTTCTACGTCGCCGCGCTCGGACTGCGCGTCGGCCGCCGCTTCGGCGGCGACGTGGTCGAGCTGCTCGGCGCGACCTCGCCGATCTACCTGCTGCGCAAGGCCGCCGGCAGCGCGGCGGGCGAGGCGATCGCGCAGACGCGCGACTATCGCCGCCACTGGACCGGCGTGCACCTGGATTTCGTCGTGCCCGATCTGACGCTCGCGCTGCGTCGCGCGCAGGAAGCCGGCGCCGTACTCGAAGGCGAACCGCGCACGGCCGCCTGGGGTCGCATCGCGACGCTCGCCGATCCGTTCGGCCACGGTTTCTGCCTGCTGCAGTTCCTCGGCCGCGGCTACGACGAAATCGCACACTGACGCACGTCGACAGCCGCCGTGCCGGGCTGCGACATTAATGCGCACCTTTTTACAAAGGGAATGTGACGCACAATACCTTTTTTCCGGTTTTTCAAAGGCATGGCGTTTGCTAGCGTTCCGCACGGCGCCCGGGGCAGCGCGACATTCCGTCGACACCGCCGGGCGTCCATCACGGAGGAACGCTCGATGAGATGCAAAGCGATCGTGTTGGCCGCGTGCCTGGCAGGCATCGCCACAACCACGCAGGCCGCGGAAGCCGGCGACTGGATCGTCAAGTTCGGCGCGCATCAGGTATCGCCGAAATCCAACAACGGTCGCCTCGCCGGGGGCGCGCTGAAGGCCGACGTCGGCAATGACGCGCGTCCGACGGTGTCGCTGGAGTATTTCCTGACGCCGAACTGGGGGCTGGAAGTGCTGGCGGCGCTGCCGTTCGAGCACGAGGTCCGGCTCAACGGCGCGCGGGCGGCCGAGGTCAAGCACCTGCCGCCGACGGTCAGCGTGCAGTACCACTTCGCGCCCGGCGCGAAGGTCTCGCCGTTCGTCGGCGTCGGCCTCAACTACACGCGCTTCTTCAGCATCAAGGAGAAAGGCCCGCTGGCCGGCACGAATCTGGACCTGTCCGATTCCTGGGGCGCCGCCGTCCACGCCGGCGTCGACGTGGCGATCAACGAACGCTGGTCGTTCATGGCCGACCTGCGCTGGATCAGCATCGAAACCGACGCGAAGGTCAACGGCGCCAAGGTCGGCACCGTGAAGATCGATCCCTGGGTCTACGGCGTGGCGCTCGGCTACCGCTTCTGATCCCCGCGCGCAACGCGCTGCGCGGCCGCCTCGTCGCGGCCGCGCCGAATCCGCGCCGTCACGCCTTCTGGTCGGCGATCCAGCGTTCGATCTGCTGCTCGAGCACCGGCAGCGGCACCGAGCCCAGCGCGAGCACGGCGTCGTGGAACGTGCGCAGGTCGAACTTCGCACCCAGCTCCTTCTCGGCGCGCGCGCGCAGCTCGACGATCTTGATCTCGCCGAGCTTGTAGCTGAGCGCCTGGCCCGGCCAGGAGATGTAGCGGTCGACTTCGGTCTCGACCTCGTGCCGGCTCAGCGCCGTGTGCGAGGCGAGATAGTCGATCGCCTGCTCGCGCGTCCAGTTCTTGTGGTGCACGCCGGTGTCGATGACCAGGCGCGCGGCGCGCCACATCTCGTAGGTCTCGCGGCCGAACTCCTCGTACGGCGTGTGATAGATGCCCATCTCCTTGCCGAGCTTCTCGCAGTACAGCGCCCAGCCCTCGCCGTAGGCGGAGATGTAGTTCTTGCTGCGGAAATCCGGATAGCCCTTCTGCTCGTCGGCCAGAGCGCCCTGCAGCGAATGGCCGGGCGAGGATTCGTGCAGGGTCAGCGCCGGCAGGTTGTACAGCGGGCGCGAGGGCAGGTCGTAGGTGTTGACCCAGTAGGTATGCGCGCTGCCGCGGCCGGCGGTCCAGAACGGCGCGATCGCGGCCGGCACCGGCTCGATGCCGAAGCGCCCGCGCGGCAGCAGGCCGATGAACTGGCCGATCTTGGCGTCGACCTGCTTGGAGATCCACGCCGCGTGCATCAGCAGTTCCTCCGGCGTCTTGGCGTAGAACTGCGGGTCGGTGCGCAGGAACTCGAGGAACGCGGCGAAGTCGCCCTGGAAGCCGGTCTGCTTCATCGTCGCCTGCATCTCGGCGTCGATGCGTTCGACCTCCTTCAGGCCGATCTGGTGGATTTCTTCCGGGCTGAGATCGAGCGTCGTGTAGTCGCGGATCTGCTGGCGATACCACTCCTTGCCGCCCGGCATCGCCTCGGCGGCGAGCGTCTTGCGCGCCTTCGGCACGTATTCGTCGCGGAAGAACTTCAGCAGGTTCGCGTAGGCGGGAATCACGTGCTCGCCGATCGCGCGCGCCGCATCGGCGCGCAGGCGCTCCTGCTCGTCGGCCGGGATCGACGCCGGCAGCGACTTCAGCGGCTTGTAGAACTCGCTGTCCTGCGGCGTCTTCGCCTCGGCGTAGCTGGCGATCGAGACGTCGCGCCCGTTCAGCACCGCACGCGGTACGCTGAAGCCGCGCTTCAGGCCGGCGCGCATGTTGGCGATCTGCTGCTCGAAGTAGCGCGGCACGTCGTCGAGCTTGGCGACGTAGCTGCGCGCGGCGTCGGCGTTCTTCAGCGGCCGCCGCGTCATGAAGCCCAGATCGGACCAGAACTGCGAGTCGCTGTTGAACGGCATCTCGTAGTCGCGGAAGCGCAGGCCGGCGGCGTAGTTCTCGATCTGCGGCCGGTAGACGGCGAAGTTGACCTGGTTCTCCGCCGACAGCTCGCCCGCGGGAATCGTCCCGAGCTGCTTGAGCACGTCGTCCCAGTAGGCCAGGCGCCGCTTCTGCGTCGCCGGATCGACGTCCGGCAGGCGCCGGTCGCGCGGGCTGGACTGGCGGTCCTCGTCGTCGTAGCCGGAGAACTGCTCCTGGCGCCAGCTCCATTCCTTCTTGTACAGCGCCTCGAAGCGCTGGTCGGCGCTTTCGGCGTGGGCGAGCGCGCTCAGGGCAACGCCCGCGCAGAACAGGGTCACGGACCAGGGTTTCATCGCGTTCTCCGTCCAGAGAAACGCCGATGATCGCATCGATTCCCCGCCGCGGCAGTGCCGATGGTCAGGCCCGCGGCGCGCCGGACCGGCGCGCTCAGGCGCGCGCGGAGCCGGCGAACCAGCCGTGAAACCCGAGCGGGAACGTGTATGGCAGCCAGGCCTGCGCCAGCGGGCCGTCGGCGACGCGTTCGGCGTCGAACACGGCCAGGCCGCTGCGGCCGCGCCGGGTGTCGAGCAGCGTGCCGAGCAGCCAGCCCTCGCCGGTGCGGCGGCGGCCGGGCTTGGGCACGAATCGATGCTCCTCGGCGAGCACGCCGGCGCCGTAGCGATGAATGGCCGTGCGCTCGCCGTCGATCGCGGCGACCGCGTCGAAGTAAGGCGAGCCGCGGTCCAGGTGCAGCGGCGCGTACACGCGCGCCGCGGAGGCGGCCGCATGGCGCGTGTCGAACACCGGAAATTCCAGACCGCGCACGCCGCCCGCTTCCCAGCGCGCGCGGCCGGTGGCCGTGTCCAGGCGCAAGGTGGCGAGGTCGGTGCGCGTGGCGCCGTCGCCGCGCTCGCCGCGCATCGCGGCGGCCATCGGCGAGCGCATCGCCTCGACGTCGGCATGCCGCGCCGCACGCACGAAGATCTCGCCGCCGCGCTCCCAGGCGTCGGCGAAATGGTAGACGGCGGCGAAGTCGGCCTCGAACCAGCGCGGCGCGTCCAGCGCGTCCTTCGGCACGACCGCGATGCGGCACGGCCGCTCCGGCGTGAAGCGCAGGCGCTCGAAGAACGCCGCCCGGCCTTCCTCGATCCGGTACGGCGTCAGCACGAACACCAGATGCCGCGCGGTCATCGCGAAGGCGTGCAGGTAGCCGTGTCCCTCGCTCGGCAAGGTCGCCACCCGGATCGGCTTGCCGTCGGCGCCGAGGTGCCAGAGCAGCAGCCCGGAACCGCCGAGCAGGTCGAGCGAGCCGAAGTTCCACAGAGAACCGTCGCGATCGAGCAGCGGATGGGCCGAGAACGGCGCGGCGACGAGATCCTCGCGCCAGGCCACCGGCCCGATCGTGCGCAGCTCGTCGGCATCCACCTCGATGGCCGAGCCGCCCTCCCACAGCGCGAACACGCGCCCGCCGAAGCGGATCACCGCGGTGTTGGCGGTGTTGACGTCGTCGTTGTTGCGGATCGGCAGCGCATCGTCGATCGTGGTGCCGGCGGCGGGAAGCAGGAAGCGCCCGGCGGCCTGCTCGCGCACGTACTTCGAGGTGGCGACCATGCGCGCACGATGCTCGACGCGGCCGTTCGCGCAGCGCCACGCGTGCAGCATGCCGTCGCCGTCGAACCAGTGCCGGTAGCGGAAGCCGGCGCGCTCGAAGCGCGCCGGACCGTTGCGGTACAGCGTGCCGGCGAGTTCCTTCGGCCAGCGGCCTTCGAGCGTCGCGACGGTCGGCCCCAGCGATTCGGCGGCGACGTCCTTCCAGCCGGCCAGCCAGGGCTCTTTCGCCAGCGCCTGCGCGAAGCGCGTGCTGTCGGAGGCGACGGCGACTTCGGCGCGCAGCAGGCGCGGCGCCAGCGCCAGCGCGGCGCTGCCGGCGAGGAAACGGTGCAGGAACTGGCGGCGGTCCACGGGCCGGCCCTCAGCGCAGACGGACGGTGATCGCGCCGCCGTCGGCGCCGAGCTCGAACTTCGCCTCGTCGAACGTCGGCCGGCGCATCACCTTCGGATCGTTGCTGATGCCGTAAGCCTCGACCGGCATGCCCATGAAGTTCGTGTCGAGCTTGCCGTTGTCGTTCTCGTCGAGCATCACGCGCACCGCGTAGCTGCCCGGTGCCAGGCCGTCGAAACGGAACGTCTCCTGCGCCGCGGCGGCCCGGCGCGTGGCGGCGGCGACCGACCTGCCCTTGCCGTCCCAGGCCGCGGCGGAATCGAGCACTTCGATCTGCAGCGTGCCCTTGGCCGGACTCACGCCAGTGACGGTGACGTCGAGGCCTGCGGCACGCACCGTCGTGCAGGCGAGGAGGGCGGCGGCGAGCACGTACTTCGGATGAGCGATCATGGCGAACTCCTGGAGGGAACGGTGGCGGTGACGGACGACGACGGCGCGGCGCGCCACATCTGCGCGACGAGCGCCGCCCAGCCGATGAAGTAGCCGGCGCCGAGCCCGGACACCGCGATGTCCCAGCTCATCAGCCGCGCGGCCGAGGCCGGCGCGAACGCGGCGGCGACGTGCAGCAGGTAGTGCGCGCCGAACAGGGCCAGATTGCGTAGCAGCGGAATCGCGCTGCCGGCCTGGCGGACGGCGCCGGACGCGCGGTCGACGACCGGCATCGGCTCGATCCGCCGGCCGATCGCGGCGCCGGCCACGGCACCGACGATCCAGCAGGCGAGCGTCGGCGCGAGCGGACCGGCGCGCCCGAGCAGACCGGACAGACCCCAGGCGACGAACAGCACCGGAGCTATCCACAGCGAACGCACTCGGCGCACGCGCGTGCGCAACCGCGCCACGCCCATCCACAGCAGCCAGGCGAACAGCGCGAACACCCAGACCGGCGTGGCGCGAAGAATGTCGAGAATCATTGGCGGCTCTCCCGGACGGTGAAGACGAGGACGGTCACGCGGCGACCGCCGCGCGTCCGGTCAGATGCGTGCGCAGCAGCATCAGCAGCACGCCGACCGCCGCCGTGTGCACGGCGACGAGGCCGGGCCAGCCGGCGAGGTCGAGCGAGCCCAGCACACCGCGCGCGAGCAGGCCGTTCATGCCGACCATCAGCCAGGCGATCACGAACGGCAGCGGCAGCAGGTAGAAGCGTGCGAACGTGCGCAGGCGTCCTTGCGCCGGCAGGCGGCGCCAGGCGACGAGCAACGGCGGCACGCTCAGCGCGAGGGCCAGCGCGAGCGCGGCGCAGCCGGTCGCGTCGCGTCCCAGCGCATCGCCGGCGAGGCGGCGCACGAACGAGTACTCGTCCGAGGTGGAGCCGGCGGCGAAGATCGTGACGACCTGCGGCAGCACGCGGCCGAGCGGCAGGCTGGCGAACAGCAGGGCGAAGCCGAAGGCCTGCACGCGCGGGTTCGCGCGCCCCGTCAGCGCGGCGCCGATCCACAGGCAGGCATAGGAGAACAGCGGGCCGGCGGCGTCGACGAAGGCGAGCCGCGACGCGCCGCAGCCGGGGTAGGGCAGCACGTTGTCGAACGTGCGTTCGGCCCAGCCGCCGCACAGCAGCCGCGTCGACAGCGCGTGCAGCTGTTCGTGCGCCTCGACCAGCAGCAGGGTCAGGCAGAGGAAGGCCGCGATCGAGGCGAGGGTCGGACGGATGCGCAGGCGATCGGACACGGAAGGAACCGGGCTGGGCGCCGTGGCGGCGGTGACGCCATCCTCGGCGCGCCGGCACGGCGACGACAGATGCCGCCCGTCACGACTTCGACCTGCCGGAAGTCACCACTTCGCGCGGAGGGCTTGAGCCGACCGCGGCGAGGCGGTACACAACGGTTCCGTCCGCCCGAGCCCGGCCATGCCCGATCGTCTCCGCCGGCTGTTCTCGCCGCTGCACTGCGCCGCCTACCTGACCTGGGCGACGGTGCTGGCCGGCCTGCTCGTCGGCGGCTTCAACACCCCGGCCGGGGGCAGTCGCGCGGCGTACGTGGCGGTGATCGCACTGATGCTGGTGTTCCTCGCCGGCTTCGTGTTCGAAGCCTGGTGGTCGTCCTGCTCGCCGCGGCGCGGCCCGGTGCTCGCCGCGCTGCTGGTCGAGGCGGCGGCCGCGCTGGCGCTGGTTGCGCTGACCCGCGACGGCATCGCGCCGGTGCTGCTGATCCTCGTCGTCGCGCAGGCGGTCGACCTGCCGCGCGGCCAGCTGATCGCGCTGGTCGTCGGCGCCAATCTCGGCCTGCTTGCGATCCTGCTGTCGGCGTGGCCGGTCGCGAGCGCGCTGATCGTGACCCTGCTGTTCGCCGGCTTCCAGGCGTTCGCCGGCCTGACCGGCTACTACGCCAAGCAGGCCGAGCGCTCGCGCGACGAGCTGGCGCAGGTCAATGCGCACCTGCTCGCCACGCGGTCGCTGCTCGAGGAGAGCGCGCGCGACGGCGAGCGCCTGCGCCTGGCGCGCGAACTGCACGACGTCGCCGGGCACAAGCTGACCGCGCTGAAGCTGCAGCTGTCCCTGCTCGCGCGCGATCCGGCCGGCGCACCGCCGGCGGTGAGCACCGCGGCCGGGCTCGCCGGGGAACTGCTCGACGACCTGCGCGGCGTGGTCGGACAGCTGCGCCGGCACGAAGGACTGGATCTGAAACGCGCGATCGAGGAACTCGCCGCGCCGCTGCCGCGCCCGCGCGTGCACGTCGACGTCGCCGCCGACGCGCGCGTCGACGACGTGGTGCAGGCACAGGCGCTGCTGCGCACGGCGCAGGAGGCGCTGACCAACGCGGCGCGCCATTCCGGCGCCGACAACGTGTGGCTGCGGCTCGCTCGCGAAGCAGGGCGCATCGTGCTGGAAGTGCGCGACGACGGCCGCGGCAGCGAGGTCGTGCGTCCCGGCAACGGCCTGGCCGGCATGCGCGAACGCCTGGAGGCGCTCGGCGGCGGGCTCGCCCTGACCGGCGACCGCGGCTTCCGCATCGACGCCTGGATTCCCCTCGCATGACCGTGCCGGAAACCGCGCCGATCCGCATCGCGCTGGCCGACGACCAGGCACTGGTGCGCGCCGGCTTGAAGTCGCTGCTGGAAGGTTTCGGCGACCTGCACGTGGTCGCCGAAGCCGAGGACGGCCAGGCCCTGCTCGACGCGCTCGCGACCACGACGGTCGACGTGGTGCTGTCGGACATTCGCATGCCGGGCCTGTCCGGCACCGATGCGCTGCGCGCGCTGCGCGGCCGCGGCGACGCGACGCCGCTGATCCTGCTGACCACGTTCGACGACAGTGCCCTGCTGCTCGACGCGGTGGCCGCCGGCGCGCAGGGCTTCCTGCTCAAGGACGCTGCGCCGGAAGACCTGCACGACGCGATCCGCGCGGTCGCGCGCGGTGATTCGCTGCTGCAGCCGGTGGCGACCGATCCGGTGCGCGCACGCTACGCGTATCGCGAGACCGAGGCGCCGAAGGCGAACTTCGGCGAACGCGAGATCGCCATCCTGCGCCTGCTCGCCGGCGGCTACTCCAACAAGGAGATCGCACGCTCGCTGTTCCTCGCCGAAGGCACGGTGAAGAACTACGTCTCCGACATCCTCGACAAGCTCGGCACGCGCGACCGCACGCGCGCGGTGCTGAAGGCGATCACCCTGCGCGTGATCTGACGCGATCGGTGCTCGCGAACGACGAGCCCGCCCGCACTTCGCACGATTTCCCGCATCCGCAATCGCGATCCGCGACTGGGATGCAGCGCACAAAGCGAACGCCTCGCGGCGGCCGAAATGCTGGGGAAAACCCGCAATCGACGGGTTCCGGACGCATGGCTAGTCTGGATTTCGGCCAGCGTCCAGGGAGCTGCGCGACGCGGCCCGTATTCGCGGGGAGGGCAGCGCCGCCGCAGTCGGGCGCCTCGCCTCAGGGGGCTCCCGCAACCCACACGGACCTTGGAGAGGAATCATGCGCATCAACCGACTTGTGCTTGGATTGTCCCTGTTGTCGTGCACGACCGCCTTTGCGCAATCGCGCGACGCCGGCGATGCGGTCGTGGCCGAACGGCAGGCCGCCACCGATCGCGCCGCGCTGGCCGCCGCGCGCGCCGGCTGGCCCGCCCTGTTCGAAGCCGCCTACGCGCGCTATCCGCAGCTGCCGCGCGGCGTGCTCGAATCGATCGCCTACGTGCAGAGCCGCTGGGTCATGCTCGACGGCGTGCGCGCGCCCGATGCCGAGTCCGCGCCGGCGGTCGGCGTGATGGGCCTGTACGAGGGCGGCGGCTTCGCCGACCAGGTCGGCGACGCGGCGGCCCTGCTCGGCGTCGGCCGCGCGCAGGTCGAGCGCGATCCGCGCTGGAACATCCTCGGTGCGGCGGCGCTGCTGGCCGAGGCCGCGCGGCGACTGCCGCCCGACGCAGGCGAGGCCGACCTGCTCGCCGCCTACGCCGGTTTCGGCCCGGCGTCGCGTGCCGCGATCGACGCGTTCGCGCGCGAAGGCTTCGCCTACGACGTGCTGCTCGCGCTCGACCGCGGCGTCGACGACGACGGCATCCGCGTCCAGGCACGCGCGATCGAGTGGGAGCGCCAGTTCGCGCCCGCGGCGCTGGTCCGCCAGCGTGCGCCGTTCGTGCGGCTGGACCTGTCCCGCGGCAGCGTCGAGACGGACGGCTACGCGATCGACGCGCGCGACGAGACCCTGCACGCGGCCGATCGCGCCGGCGGTGGCGACCCCGGCCTCAACAGCACCGACTACGCGCCGGCGCTGTGGGTCGCCTCGCCCTACTTCCACGCGCGCAGCGGGTCGACGACGGCGGTCGCGATCCACACCATGCAGGGCTCCTACGCCGGCAGCATCTCCTGGTTCCAGAACAACCCGTCCTCGGTCAGCGCGCACTACCTGATCCGCAGTTCCGACGGCCAGGTCACGCAGATGGTGCGCGAGGCGCAGGCGGCGCATCACATCGGCAGCGAGAACGGCTACACGCTCGGCATCGAGCACGAGGGCTACGTCGACAATGCGGCCTGGTACACGACGGCGATGTACAACGCGTCCGCCGCGCTGACCCGCCACTTCTGCACGCGCTACTCGATCCCCTGCTCGAGCGCCTACAACGGCGCCGCCGGCAGCGGCATCAACGTCCTGCCGGCGTCGGTCAAGATCAAGGGACACCAGCACTATCCGGGACAGACCCACACCGACCCGGGCATCAACTGGGACTGGCGGCGCTACTACACGCTGCTCAATCCGGGCAGCGGCGGCGGCACCCCGCGCACGCTGGACGGCTTCGAAAGCGGCGAGGGCCATTTCGGCACCGCGCCGGCCTACTCCGGCAGCAGCACCGGCATCGCCGCCAGCTCCACCGCGGAACGCGACTGCACGGTCGCGCGCGTGGGCAGCTGCTCGGAGCACCTGCGCCTGGTCGACAACCCGTCGAACACGCAGCCCTGGGCGGTGCGCTTCCTGTCCGGCAGCGGCACGCCGTCGGCCAACACCAGCGTGGCGCGCAACGGCAAGCTCGGCCTCTGGGTCTACGTCGCCGGCGGCGGCTTCAGCGTCGGCCTGGGCGTGGACGATTCGGACGGCACCGAGCGCTCGACCCTGCGCGCGGTTCCGGCCGACACCTGGACCTGGGTCGAATGGAACCTCGCCGATGCGGCCGTCTGGAACGCCTGGGTCGGCGGCAACGGCGCGATCACCGCCGCGAACGTCACGCTGGACGCGATCTGGCTCGAACGCGCGCACACGACCTACACCGTGAACGTGTATCTGGACGAGGTGCGCTGGACGCCGAACTGATCGCGAACGGACCCGCCACGGCGGCTGGCGCACGCGCCGGCCGCCGTGCGCATCACGCGTCGAGGTCCGGGATCAGCTTGTTCTCGAGATAGGAAATCATGTCCTTGAGCCTGAGCTTGCGCTTCTTCATGCGCGTGAGCTGCAGCTCGTCGCAACCGGGGCCGCGCGGCATGTTGGTGATCGCGACGTCGAGGTCGCGATGCTCGAGCCGGAGCTCGGCGAGACGGCGGACGATGGCGGCGGGGTCGTCGGTGAGCATGTGGGCGCCCGGATGCGTTGCGCGCAGTTTAGCGCCGCGGCATGGCAGGCGTGCCGTCGCGCGCCGCTCTCAGGCGGCGCCGGCGGCGATCCGCAGCGAACGCCGCCCGCTCGCACGCAGGGCTTCGGCGAGCGCGAGGAAGCTCGGGATCACCGCGTCGCATTCGATCTCGCCGATCGGCCGGCCTTCGGTGTAGCCGTAGTCGACCAGCACCACCGCCATGCCCGCCGCGCGCGCGGCCCTGGCGTCGTTGGCGGAGTCGCCGAGCATCAGGCAGGCCGGCACCGGCACGCCCAGGCGATGCGCCGCGTGCAGCAGCGGCTCCGGCTGCGGCTTGCGCTGCGGCAGCGCGTCGCCGCCGAGCGTGAACTCGAAGCGGCGGTCGAGGCCGAACTGCGCGAGCACCGCGTCCGACGGCGCCTGCGGCTTGTTGGTGATGCAGGCCAGGCGCAGGCCGAGCTCGCGGAACGCCTCAAGCCCCGCGACCACACCCGGATACGGCCGCGCGCGACGCCCGTTGCTGGCGGCGTAGGCGAGGTCGAACAGCCGGCGCGCGCGGCCATGCAGGGCGGCTTCGGCACGCGCGTCGTGGCCGCCGCCGAGCACGCGGTGCAGCAGCACGTCCACGCCCTGCCCGACGTAGCCGGCGACGACGCCCTCGGCGATCGGCGCGCGGCCGAGTTCGGCCAGCATCGCGTTCACCGCCTCGGCGATGTCCGGCACCGTGTCGAGCAGGGTGCCGTCGAGATCGCACAGGATCGCCGCGAACGGCGCTCCCGCCGGCGCCGCGGCGTTCAGGCCGCCTCCGCGTAGCGGCGCGCGAAGTTCTCCAGCGGCACCGGCCGGATCGCGCCGGCGCGGCCGGCGCTGCCGAAGGCCTCGAAGCGCGCCTTGCAGATGCCGCGCGCGGCGGCCACCGATTCCTTGAAGAACTTGCGCGGATCGAATTCGCCCGGATCGACGGCGAGCGCGCGGCGGATCGCGCCGGTCATGGCGAGGCGGATGTCGGTGTCGATGTTGACCTTGCGCACGCCGTGCCGGATGCCTTCGACGATCGCCTCGACCGGCACGCCGTAGGTTTCGGAGATGTCGCCGCCGTACTCGCGGATGATCGCCAGCCAGTCCTGCGGCACCGACGACGATCCGTGCATGACCAGGTGCGTGTGCGGGATGCGTGCGTGGATCGCCTTGATGCGTTCGATGTCGAGGATGTCGCCGGTCGGCGGGCGCGTGAACTTATATGCGCCGTGCGAGGTGCCGATCGCCACGGCCAGCGCGTCGACGCCGGTGCGCGCGACGAAGTCGGCGGCTTCCTCCGGATCGGTCAGCAGCTGGGAATGATCGAGCACGCCGGCGGCACCGACGCCGTCCTCCTCGCCCGCCGTGCCGGTTTCCAGCGAACCCAGGCAGCCGAGCTCGCCCTCGACCGAGACGCCGACCGCGTGCGCCATCTCGACCACGCGCCGCGTGACCTCGACGTTGTATTCGTAGCTCGCCGGCGTCTTCATGTCCTCGCGCAGCGAGCCGTCCATCATGACGCTGGTGAAGCCCGAGCGGATCGACGCCTGGCACACGGCCGGGCTGGCGCCGTGATCCTGGTGCATCACGATCGGGATGTGCGGGTACTGCTCGACCGCGGCCTCGACCAGCCGGCGCAGGAACGCCTCGCCGGCGTATTTGCGCGCGCCGGCCGAGGCCTGCAGGATCACCGGGCTGTCGACTTCGTCGGCGGCCTGCATGATCGCGTGGATCTGTTCCATGTTGTTGACGTTGAACGCCGGCAGGCCGTAGCCGTGCTCGGCGGCGTGATCGAGCAGCTGTTTCAGCGAGACGAGGGCCATGACGCTCTCCCGGTGCGGTGACGGAATGGATTGCCGCCCCGTCCGGCCCGCGCCGGGACGAGGCGGGCTCAGAGGCCGCGCGCGACCTGTGCGACCTTTTCCGGCGTGAAGCCGAAGAATTCGAACAATTTCGCGGCCGGCGCCGATTCGCCGAAGCGGTCGATGCCGACCACCGCGCCGTCGAGGCCGACGTACTTCCACCACAGCGCGGTCGTGCCCGCCTCGACGGCGATCTTGCGCACGCCGGCCGGCAGCACGCTGGCGCGGTATGCCGCATCCTGGCGGTCGAAGGCCTCGGTCGACGGCAGCGACACCACGCGCGTGGGGACGCCTTCGTCCTGCAGGATCCTGCGCGCGGCGAGCGCGAGGCCGATTTCCGAGCCGGTCGCGATCAGCACGCGCTGCGGCACGCCGCCGTCGGCCTCGGCCAGCACGTAGCCGCCGCGCGCGATCGAGGCGATCTGCTCGCCGCTGCGCGGCACGAACGGCAGGTTCTGCCGCGACAGGATCAGCGCGGTCGGCGCGTTCCTGCTTTCGAGCGCGAGCTTCCAGGCGACCGCGGTCTCCACCGTGTCGCACGGACGCCAGACTTCCAGGTTCGGGATCAGGCGCAGGCTTGACACGTGCTCGACCGACTGGTGGGTCGGGCCGTCCTCGCCCAGGCCGATCGAGTCGTGCGTGAACACGTGGATCACGCGCAGGTTCATCAGCGCCGCCATGCGGATCGCGTTGCGGCTGTAGTCGCTGAAGGTCAGGAAGGTGCCGCCGAACGGGATGTAGCCGCCGTGCAGGGCGATGCCGTTCATGATCGCCGCCATGCCGAACTCGCGCACGCCGTAGCTGATGTGGCGGCCGGTGCCGGCGCCGCTGAGCAGCGGCGCGTTCTTCCACAGCGTCAGGTTGGAATGGGTGAGGTCGGCCGAGCCGCCGAGCATTTCCGGGATCGCCGGCGCCAGCGCCTCGATCGCGTACTGGCTGGCCTTGCGCGTGGCCACCGTCTCGGCCTTCGCGTCGGCGTCGGCGATCAGCGCCGCGGCGAGGTCGGGGAAGTTCGCCGGCAGCTCGCCGGCGAGGCGGCGCGCGAGTTCCGCGGCGAGATCGGGATGCGCGGCGCGATAGGCGTCGAAGCCGCGGTTCCAGTCCGCCTCCTGCTCCGCTCCGGCCGTGCGCGCGTCCCAGCTGGCGTAGAGGTCGTCCGGCACCTCGAACGGCGCGTACGGCCAGTCCAGCGCCTTGCGCGTGGCCGCCAGCTCGTCGCCGCCGAGCGCCTCGCCGTGCGCCTTGGCCGTCCCGGCGCGCGTCGGCGCGCCCTTGCCGATGACGGTGCGGCAGATGACCAGGCTCGGCCGCCCGGCTTCGCCCTTCGCCTCGGCGATGGCACGATCGACCGCGTCGACGTCGTGGCCGTCGATCGGCCCGATGACCTGCCAGCCGTAGGCGCGGAAGCGCTCGGCGGTGTCGTCGGTGAACCAGCCCTTGACCTCGCCGTCGATCGAGATGCCGTTGTCGTCGTACAGCGCGACCAGCTTGCCCAGCTGCCAGGTGCCGGCCAGTGCGCAGACCTCGTGCGAGATGCCTTCCATCAGGCAGCCGTCGCCGAGGAAGACGTAGGTGTGGTGGTCGACCACGGCGTGGCCGGGCCGGTTGAACTCGGCGCCGAGCAGCTTCTCGGCCAGCGCCATGCCGACCGCATTGGCCAGGCCCTGGCCGAGCGGGCCGGTGGTGGTCTCCACGCCCGGGGTGACGCCGACCTCGGGATGGCCGGGGGTCTTGGAGTGCAGCTGGCGGAAGTTGCGGATCTCGTCCAGGGACAGGTCGTAGCCGGTCAGGTGCAGCAGCGCGTACAGCAGCATCGAGCCGTGCCCGTTCGACAGCACGAAGCGGTCGCGCCCGGCCCAGTGCGGGTCGGCCGGGTTGTGGCGCAGGTGCCGCGTCCACAGGGCGACGGCGATCTCGGCCATGCCCATCGGCATGCCGGGATGGCCGGATTTGGCCTTCTCGACCGCGTCGGCGGCCAGAAAGCGGATCGAATTGGCCCGCCTGGCATCGGCGAGACGGGTATCGACGCCCGCCGCGACGGCGGGTTGGGGATTGCTCATGCGACGCGCTCCAGATGGGCTTGCCGCGCCTGGGCTTTCTGCTTGCGTTCGAGAATGCGCCAGACGAACGGCGTGAAGATGACTTCAATGGCAAGCTCCATTTTACCGCCCGGAACGACGATCGTGTTCGCGCGCGACATGAACGAGTCGTGCAGCATGGACATGAGGTAGCGGAAATCGATGCCCTTGGGGTCGCGGAAGCGGATCACGACGAAGCTCTCGTCCGCGCTGGGGATGGCGCGCGCGATGAACGGGTTGGACGTGTCCACGGTCGGCACGCGCTGGATGTTCACGTGCGTGCGCGAGAACTGCGGGCAGATGTAGTGCACGTAGTCGTGCATGCGGCGCAGGATCGTGTCCATCACCGCCTCGGTCGAGTAGCCGCGGCTGGAGCGGTCGCGGTGCAGCTTCTGGATCCACTCCAGGTTGATCACCGGCACCACCCCGATCAGCAGGTCCGGGTGGCGCGCGACGTCGACGTCGCCGTGCACGACCGCGCCGTGCAGGCCCTCGTAGTACAGCAGGTCCGACGGCGGCACGTCCTCCCACTCGGTGAAGGTGCCCGGCTCCTGGCCGTAGGGCTCGGCTTCGGCGGCGTCGTGCAGGTAGCGGCGGCGGCGGCCGCGGCCGGCCGCGGCGTAGTCGGCGAACAGCCGTTCGAGTTCCTCGAACAGGTTCGCCTCGTGGCCGAAGTGGCTGAAATTGGAGTGGCGGTCCTTGTCCGCCTCGGCCAGCGCGGCGCGCATCGCCTTGCGGTCGTAGCGGTGGAAGCTGTCGCCCTCGACGATCGCCGCGTTGATGCCCTCGCGCCGGAACATGTTGGAGAACGTGCGCGTCACCGAGGTGGTGCCGGCGCCGGAAGAACCGGTGATGGCGATGATCGGATGCAGTTCGGACATGGCTCTCCCCTCGTCGATGACCGTTCGATCAGGCCGGTGTGCGGAACAGGCCGCGCTGCGCGAACAGCGGCTGCTCGCTGTCGCGCATGTCGCCTTCGCGGTGGTAGCACTCGATGCGCTCGACCTCGCTGCGCGAGCCGAACACGAAGCCGATCTTCTGGTGCAGCGTCTCCGGCCGCACCTCGAGCACGCGCTTGTAGCCGGTGCTGGCGCAGCCGCCGGCCTGTTCGATCAGCAGGCCGATCGGGTTGCACTCGTAGGTCAGGCGCAGGCGTCCGGCGACGCCGGGGTTGCGGTTGTCGCGCGGGTACAGGAATACGCCGCCGCGCATCAGGATGCGGTGCGTCTCGGCCACCAGCGAGGCGATCCAGCGCATGTTGAAGTCCTTGTCGCGCGGGCCGCTGGAGCCCTTCAGGCATTCGTCGACGTAGCGCTGCACCGGGTACTCCCAGAAGCGGCTGTTGGAACTGTTGATGGCGAATTCGTGCGTCTCGCGCGGAATCTTCAGGTCGCGATGGGAGAGGATGAATTCGCCCAGCAGCGGATCGAGCGTGAACGCGTGCACGCCGGCGCCGGTGGTCAGCACCAGCATCGTCGACGGCCCGTAGATCGCGTAGCCGGCGGCGATCTGCTGCACGCCCGGCTGCAGGAAGTCCTGCGGCTGCGGATCGACGCCCGGCGACGGCGCGCGCAGGATCGAGAAGATCGAGCCGACCGAGACGTTGACGTCGATGTTCGACGAACCGTCGAGCGGGTCGAACAGCAGCAGGTACTTGCCGCGCTCGTACGCCGCCGGCAGGCGGTACGGCTGCTCCAGCTCCTCCGAGGCCATGCCGGCGACGTAGCCGCGGTTCTCGTTGAGGCGGATGAAGATGTCGTTGGCGATCAGGTCGAGCTTCTTCTGCCGTTCGCCGTGCACGTTGCTGGCCTCGGCGTTGCCGAGCAGGTCCGCCAGCGAGCCGTGCGCGACCGCGCGCGAGATCGCCTTGCAGGCCGTCGCGACCGAGGTCAGCACGCCGTTCAGGTCGCCGCGCGCCTCCGGATGCGTGCGCCGCGCCTCGATCAGGAATTCGGTGAACGTGGTCTTGTCGGTCAGCAGCATGCCGCGGCCCTCCTCGGTGGTGCGGATCCGGCCTGCGCCGCGTGCCAGCTGCGCAGGTGCGCCAGATCGACGAACGGCGCGCCGGGCTCTTCCGGCGGCAGCGGCGTCACCGCGTCACCCAGATGCGGCAACACGACCAGCGCCGCCGGCAGCGGCTCGGCCAGCGAATACCAGGTCGGCGTCGCCACCACGCCGAGGCCGGCGGCCTGCGCGGCGCGGATGCCGTTGGCGGAATCCTCGAAGGCGAGCGCCTCGTCCGCGCCGAATCCGAGCCGGCGCAGCGCTTGGAGATACGCGTCGGGCGCGGGCTTGAGCCGGGCGACGTCGCCGCCGCAGACCACGGCGGCGAACCGCTCGCGCCAGGCTGCGCCGAAATGCGGCGCGAGCAGCGCGTCGAGATTGGCCGCGCTCGTGGTGGTGGCGAGCGCGAGGCGCACGCCGGCCGCGCCGGCTTCGTCGAACAGGCGCGTGATGCCCGGGCGCAGCGGCAGCGGCTGCGCGCGCAGCAGTGCGTCGTAGCGGCGCGTCTTGTCCTCGTGCAGGCGGCGCAGCAGGAGTTCGAAATCGCCGCGTTCGGCGAGGCCGTCGCTGCTGGCCTGCGCGTACGCGCGCATGCGCTCGCGTCCGCCGGCCACGCGCAGCAGCTCGCGGTAGACGCGCCGGCTCCACCACCACGGCAGCTCGGCCGCGGCGAAGCTCGCGTTGAACGCGCGGCGGTGGGTTTCCTCGGTGTCGGCGAGGGTGCCGTCGACGTCGAAGATCAGCGCGCGCAGGATCGCGTTCATCGCCCGCCCTCCTGCGCGACCGCCGCCATCACGCGCGACTGCAGGATGTCCTCGGCCTCGATCGTCTGCAGCGCGGCCTTG
Source organism: Dokdonella ginsengisoli (assembly GCF_042652785.1). NCBI lineage: Bacteria > Pseudomonadati > Pseudomonadota > Gammaproteobacteria > Lysobacterales > Rhodanobacteraceae > Dokdonella > Dokdonella ginsengisoli. Next base: position 233,602 of record NZ_JBHSHD010000002.1, read on the forward strand.
TCGACCGCCGCGCCGCCCTCGAGCAGGCGATGCGCCTGGCGCAGGCGCGCGCGGTCGAGCGCATTGCGCACCGAGCGCGCATTGGCGAAATGCGGCTGCGTGCGGCGCAGGCGCACGTAGTCGGCGAACACCTCGCGCGCGCGCGGCGACAGTCGGTAGTTCCAGCCGCCCAGGATCAGCTCGCCGATCGCGGCGAGTTCGTCGTCGCGGTAGTCGGGGAAGTCGATGTGGTGCGCGATGCGCGAGCTCATGCCCGGATTGCTGCGGAAGAACGTGTCCATGCGGTCCTTGTAGCCGGCCAGGATCACGACGAGATCGTCGCGCTGGTTCTCCATGACCTGCAGCAGGATCTCGATCGATTCCTGCCCGTAGTCGCGCTCGTTCTCGGGCTTGTAGAGATAGTAGGCCTCGTCGACGAACAGCACGCCGCCCATCGCCTTCTTCAGCACTTCCTTGGTCTTCGGCGCGGTGTGGCCGATGTACTGGCCGACGAGATCGTCGCGCGTGACGGCGACCAGGTGTCCCTTGCGGCTGTAGCCCAGGCGGTGCAGCAGTTCGGCCATGCGCATCGCGACCGTGGTCTTGCCGGTGCCGGGGTTGCCGGTGAAGCTCATGTGCAGCGACGGCGTGCCGGCTTGCAGATCGAATTCGCGACGCACCTTGTCGACCACCAGCAGCGAGGCGATCTCGCGGATGCGCCGCTTGACCGGCGCGAGCCCGACCAGCTCGGCGTCGAGCGCGTCGAGCACGGCCTGCACGCCGGACTCGTTCCACAGGGCCTTCAGATCGATCGCCTGGTTCATCGGTCGATGCTCGGGTCGATGCTCGGGGATTGGCGCCGGGACGCGGGAATGACCTAGCGGTAGCGCTCGCCTTCGGGCCGGTCCGCCGCGTAGGTGCGGATCGTGTAGCGCAGCGAGCGGCCGTCGACCTCCTGCCGCTCGAGCATGAAGCCGGGCTCGTCCGGCGGCCGGTTGACGATGAAGCTCATGACCACGGTCTCGACGTTGCGCGTCGAATCGAAGGCGAGCAGGCGGATGTAGCGCCCGGGGAAGGTCTTGCGGCAGCCGTTCAGTTCCATCAGCACGCCGGCGGCGTCCTTCAGGTCGAACATCGGGTTGCCGTACATCTCCCAGTACGTGTTGCGCGGATGCGGATCGTCGGTGTACTCCACGCTCCAGGCGTAGCCGCGATCGAGCCCGTACTGCACCTGCGCCGCGATCTCGGCATCGGTCAGGTCGGGCAGGAAGCTGAACTGGCCCTGCGTGATGCGCTGGTTGGGATTGCTCATCATGGCGCGTTCTCCGGGTGCGAGTCGCCGTCACGCCACCTGCGGCGTCGGCACGTAGTCGGAACTGTCGGTCGGGGTGTAGTCGAAGGTGACTTCGCCCCAGGTGTCGAGCGCCTGCTGCAGCGGCGTGCACCAGCGCGCGGCGGCGCGCAGCAGCTCGGGCCCTTCGTTGCGGATGTCGCGACCCTCGTTGCGCGCCTTGACGATGGTCTCCAGCGCGACGCGGTTCGCCGTCGCGCCGGCCTGGATGCCCTGCGGATGGCCGATCGTGCCGCCGCCGAACTGCAGCACGACGTCGTCGCCGAACAGGTCGATCAGCTGGTGCATCTGGCCGGCGTGGATGCCGCCCGAGGCGACCGGCATGACCTTCTTCAGGTCGGCCCAGTCCTGGTCGAAGTACAGCCCGCGCGGCAGGTCCTGGCGCGTGTAGCTGTCGCGGCAGACGTTGTAGTAGCCCTGCACGGTGAGCGGATCGCCTTCGAGCTTGCCGACCGCGGTGCCGGTGTGCAGATGATCGACGCCGGCCAGGCGCAGCCATTTGGCGATCACGCGGAAGCTGACGCCGTGGTTCTTCTGCCGCGTGTAGGTGCCGTGGCCGGCGCGGTGCATGTGCAGGATCATGTCGTTGCGGCGCGCCCACGCCGCCATCGACTGGATCGCGGTGTAGCCGATCACCAGGTCGATCATGACGATGACCGAGCCGAGCGACTTGGCGAATTCGGCGCGCTCGTACATGTCCTCCATCGTCGCCGCGGTCACGTTGAGGTAGCTGCCCTTGACCTCGCCGGTGGCCGCGCTGGCCTTGTTCACCGCGTCCATCACGTAGAGAAAGCGGTCGCGCCAGTGCATGAACGGCTGCGAGTTGATGTTCTCGTCGTCCTTCATGAAGTCCAGGCCGCCCTTGAGCCCTTCGTAGACGACGCGGCCGTAGTTGCGCGCCGACAGGCCGAGCTTGGGCTTGGTCGTCGCGCCGAGCAGCGGGCGGCCGAACTTGTCCAGGCGCTCGCGCTCGACCACCAGCCCGGTCGGCGGTCCCTTGAACGTCTTCACGTAGGCGACCGGCACGCGGATGTCCTCCAGCCGCGCCGCCTTCAGCGGCTTGAACGAGAACACGTTGCCGATCAGGCTGGCGGTCATGTTCGCGATCGAGCCTTCCTCGAACAGGATCAGGTCGTAGGCGACCCAGGCGAAGTACTGGCCCGGATTGTTCGGCACCGGCTCGACGCGGTACGCCTTCGCGCGATAGCTGTCGCAGGCGGTCAGGCGGTCGGTCCAGACCACGGTCCAGGTCGCGGTCGAGGATTCCCCGGCGACGGCGGCGGCGGCCTCGACCGGATCGACGCCTTCCTGCGGCGTGATGCGGAACAGGCAGATGACGTCGGTTTCCTTCGGCTCGTAGTCGGGCAGCCAGTAGCCCATCTGCCGGTACTTGAGCACGCCGGCCGCGTAGCGCTTCTTCGCGTCGGTGATCTGGGTGGCGTCGCTGGTCGGCTTGTTCATGGCGCGTCCTTCGGGCTCGCGGGACGACGTGGCGTCGTGTGGGATCGACTGTAGGCGCGGCCGCCTATCAGGACTATTCAATTCTGCTAGGCTGCTGCATCAATTTTCCTGATACCCGGGAGGACGCCATGAAGCGCGTCACGCTGCGCCAGCTGCGCGTGTTCGAGCAGGTGGCGCGACTGCGCAGCGTCTCGGCCGCGGCCGGCGTCTGCCACCTCACGCAGCCGGCCGTGTCGATGCAGCTGAAGGCGCTGGAAGAGGATTGCGGCCTGCCGCTGACCGAACTGGTCGGCCGCCAGCTGCGCCTGACCGAGGCCGGCGCGGCGGTCGCCGCCTGCGCGCGCCGCGTGCAGCACGAGCTGGACGAACTGGAGCAGCAGATCGCCGCGATGCGTGGACGCGAGCACGGCAAGCTCAACGTCGGCATCGTCAGCACGGCCAAGTACTTCGCCTCGCACCTGCTGGCGACCTTCACGCGGCAGCATCCCGGCGCGGTGCTGTCGCTGCAGATCGAGAACCGTGCGCGCATCCTGCAGCTGCTCGGCGACAACGAGATCGATCTCGCCATCATGGGCGTACCGCCCGAATCGCTGGACGCGGTCGCGCTGGCCTTCGCCGACCATCCGCACGGCCTGGTGCTGCCGCCCGAACATCCCGCCGCGCGCCGCCGGCGCCTGCGCCTGCAGGACCTGGCCGAGGACACCTTCCTCGTGCGCGAGCCGGGCTCGGGCACGCGCAACGTGATGGAACGCTACTTCGCGAGCGAGAAGTTCTCGCCGGGCAAGGTCATCCAGATGACCGGCAACGAGGCGATCAAGCAGGCGGTGATGGCCGGGCTCGGCATCGGCTTCCTGTCGCTGAACACGCTCGCACTGGAACGTACGCTGGGTCTGGTCCGCGTTCCCCGCGTCGCCGGGCTGCCGGTCGTGCGGCGCTGGCATGTGGTGCATCGCCGCGGCAAGCAGCTGCTGCCGATCGCGCAGGCGTTCCGCGATTTCGTATGCGCCTCCGGCGCCAGCTACGCCGACGCCAGCGCCTCGGCCGAGATCGCGGCGCCGGAGGCGCCGCGTCCGCGACGCGACGGCCGCCGCCGCAGAACTTGAGACGGGCGGCGTTTACAATGGACGGGTTTCCGCCGCGATCCCTTCCGGTCGCGACGACCGGAAGGCCGCCCCGGCTGCGCTTTCGAAATCCTTCCCGCGGTCTTCGCCGATCGCGAAAAATCAGAGCGGCCGTCGCCGGCCGCAGCACCAGATATCCGCCATGAACGCGATTGCGTCCCGCAAGCACGAATACGAAGCCGGCAAGCTGGCCAAGCGCCTGCGCCACCAGGTCGGCCAGGCGATCGCCGACTTCAACATGATCGAGGACGGCGATCGCGTCATGGTCTGCCTGTCCGGCGGCAAGGATTCCTACACGCTGCTCGACATCCTGCTGAAACTGCAGGCGAAGGCGCCGGTGCGCTTCGAGCTGACCGCGGTGCATCTCGACCAGAAGCAGCCGGGCTACGACGCGGACGTTCTGCCGAACTACCTGCGCGGCGTCGGCGTGCCGTTCGAGATCCTCGAGCAGGACACCTACAGCGTCGTCAAGCGCGTGATCCCGGAAGGCAAGACCATGTGCAGCCTGTGCTCGCGCCTGCGCCGCGGCTCGCTGTACACCTACGCGGCCGAGCACGGCTACACCAAGATCGCGCTCGGCCACCACCGCGACGACATCGTCGAGACGCTGTTCCTCAACCTGTTCCACCAGGGCTCGCTGAAGGCGATGCCGCCGAAGCTGCGCTCCGACGACGGCCGCAACGTGCTGATCCGCCCGCTCGCCTACTGCGCCGAGGACGACATCGCCGAGTACGCCGCGCAGCAGGGCTTCCCGATCATGCCGTGCAACCTGTGCGGCTCGCAGGAAAACCTGCAGCGCAAGGCGATCAAGGCGATGCTGACCGAATGGGACCGAAAGCACCCCGGCCGCGTCGACAGCATCTTCCGCGCGATCGGCAACGTCGCGCCGTCGCAGCTGGCCGATCGCACGCTGTTCGATTTCACCGGGCTCGGAGCTGCCGTCGGCCGCATGCGCGCCGACGCGCATGCGTGGCTGGCCGGTGAGGCGCGCGAGACGGCCGAGCCTTCCTAGCGCGCGCCGGCCGATCTACAGCCGGCGTACGGTTCCACGCTCGGCAACGGCTTCCGACCGACACCGGAGCGATCCCGTGTCGTTCCTGCTCCACCCGATCTTCAATCCCGAATCCCCAATCCCGGCCATTCCATGTTCTTTCGCAATCTCAGCCTGTTCCGCTTCCCCGAAAGCACCAGCAAGTCCCTCGACAAGCTCGACCAGGGCCTCGACTCGCAGCGCCTGCGCGAGTGCGGGCCGATGGAGCTGGAAACACGCGGCTTCGTGTCGCCGTTCGGCCGCGACAGCGAGGAGCTCATGCACCAGATTGGTGCGTTCAGCCTGCTCTCGATCGGCGCCGAGCAGCGCCTGCTGCCGAGCGTCGTCGTCAACGAGGCGCTCGCCGAGAAAGTCGCCAAGGTGGCCGAAAAGGAAGGCCGCAGGGTCGGCGGAAAAGAGCGCAAGCGATTGAAGGAAGAGGTGATTTCCGAACTTCTTCCGCGTGCCTTCATACGCCCGTCACGACTGTCTGCTTATCTCGACGCGGAGGGTGGCTGGTTCGTCGTCGACAGCGCCAGCCGCAAGGCGGCGGAGGACGCGGTCAGTCAGGTTCGTGAAGCCCTGGGACGCTTTCCGGCCACGCCGATGGCCCCCGAGGAGTCGCCGCGGGCCTTGATGACGGACTGGCTGATTAGTGGCAAGCTGCCCGCAGGACTGGTCCTGGGCGACGAGTGCGAACTGCGCGATCCGGCCGAGGCCGGCGCCGTGGTCCGCTGCCGGCGCCAGGACCTTGAATCGGACGAGGTTCGGGAGCATCTGAAGTCGGGCAAGCAGGTTTTCCAGCTCGGCCTCGAATTCGACGAGAGGATCAGTTTCGTGCTCGGCGAGGATCTCGCCGTGCGCAAGCTGCGCTTCCTCGACGTCGTGCTCGACCAACTCGACCGCGACAACATCGAATCGGCGCGAGCCGAACTGGACGCGAGCTTTGCATTGATGACGCTCGAACTGAAGACCCTGTTCGAGCGCCTTGAAGAATGGTTCGGATTGCCCCGCCCGGGAGATCGCGACTAGCGGCGCCGGCGGGATCGCAGGAGTAGAAGACGGTGGATGTCGCGAACGACTATCTGGAATTGGCCACTCCTGCGGGCGAGACGATCAAGGTTCTGCGCAAGAGCCATCCGCAGGCGCGCCGTCTGCGCCTGACGGTGACCTCTGGCGGCGCACGCGTCACCTACCCCGAAGGCACACATCCGGCCCAGGTGTTCGCGTTCCTGCGCAAGCACGGCGAATGGCTGGAGCGCAAACTCGACGAGCTGAGCCTGGGTTCGGCCCCGCCGCCGCTCAAGCCCGGCGCGGCCACGGTGATCCCGCTGCGCGGCGAGACCACGCGCCTGTCCTGGCGCGACGGCGCCTATCCGGCCATCGAGCAGCAGGAAGACCGCCTGGTGCTGACCCTGCCGCGTCCGCACGGCAAGTCCACGTTGTCCGCGGCGCGCGCGCTGATGCGCTCGTTCCTCGAAGCGCAGATCCGTCGCGACGTCAGCCGCTATCTCGCGCGCTACTGCCCGGAACTCGGCCGCGCGCCGACGGCAGTCAAGCTGCGCCCGCTCAAGAGCCTGTGGGGCAGCCTCGACACGCGCGACCGCGTCACGCTCGACCTCGCCCTCGCGCTGGCGCCGCCGGCCGCGTTGCGCTACGTGGTCGTGCACGAGCTCTGCCACCTGCGCATCCGCAGCCATTCGCCGCGCTTCTGGGCGCTGGTGGAGAAGCTGTATCCGGAATGGCGCGAACAGCGCGACTGGCTGCGCCTGAACGGCCAGGCCCTGAAGGCCGAACTGAACCGCCTGATCCGCGCCGAAGCGGAGTGATCCGCGCGCGCGGCCTGCGCGCAGCACGCCACGCTTGCGCGTTTCACGTGCGATCCGGTGATATCCACTCCTGATCCCTTCCTTCAGGAGTGTCCATGTTCCGCACCGCCGTCCGATCGCTGCTCCTGCTGTCCCTCGCCGGCACCGCGGCGACCGTCCACGCCGCGGAGGAATGCGGCTTCCTGCCGACCTCCGAGGTCGACGCGGCCTTTCCCGAATTCGCGCCGTGGCACACGATGGTCGGCGGCGCCGTCGGCCACTGCACTTTCCTCTCCGACGAGAGCGCGCCGCCGAATTCGGTCAGCTTCATGCAGCAGTTCAAGCCGTCCGCGGCCGACGCCGGCCGCATCTACGACGGCATGCGGCAGGGTCTGGCCGGCGAGTACGTGATGAAGGACGTGGCGGGCCTGGGCGAGCGCGCCTTCCGCTACGAACCGAAGGACGACGAGGCCGAAGGCCCGCGCATGACCTCGATCGTTGCGCAGAAGGGCAAGCTGGTCGTGACGATCTCCGTGGTGCTGCAGCGCGCGGTGACGGATACCGACGTCCGCGCCGCGGCGAAGCTCGGCCAGAGCGCGCTGCGCGGCGCCGACGATCCGGCGGTCGCGCGCAAGGCGTCCTCGTGCCCGTGGCTCGACGAAGCCGGATTGAAGAAGCTGTTCGGCGGCAAGCCGCACGAGGTGCAGGTCTACGGCGAGAATAGCTGCATGGCGGCGGACCAGCAGTCGCGCGCGCTGCTGGTTTCCGCCATGAAGACGGCGGACGGCTTCTCGCTCGACGCCATGCGCACGCCCGACTGCCAGTACCGCGACCTGCCCGAGCTCGGCGAGGGCGCCAAGCTGTCGTTCGCCTGCAAGAGCGGCAATCCGCGCGCCGGTGTCGGCTTCGTCGCGAACGGCCTCGCCATCGAGCTGACCTGGACCGCCGCCGGCACCGAGCCGGGCGACGCGGAGAAGGCCGCGCTGGTCGAACTGGCGAAGGCCGCACGCGCGGCCGAAATCGCGCGCTGAACGTTCAGCCGCGGAACGCGCGGATCGCCGACGCCATCGCGCCGGCGTCTTCCAGGTGCAGGTGGTGGTTGCCGGGCAGCCGCACGACGCGGATGCCGGCGACCTGCGCCGCGCGCGCCTCCATCATCGCGGCCGGCAGATAGCTCGTTTCCGGTTCCGCCAGCACGAGCAGGGTGCGCGCGCGGATGCCCGCCAGCATCGACTGCACCTGCGCTTCGGTGAAGCGCACCGGGCTCGCCAGCGTCAGGCGCGGATCGCTGGACCAGACCAGACCGCCGTCGGCCGGCGTGACGCCGCGTTCGACGATCGCGCGCGCCGCCGTTTCGCTGAGCCCGTTCGCGGCGACACGCGCCGCGACCGCCGCCGGCAGGTCGGGAAAGACGCGCAGCGGCCGGCGCGTCGCGTAGGCGGCGCGCTGGTCGAGCGCGCGGCGCAGCTGCGCCAGCGCGTCCTCGGCCGCGTTCGTCAGCGGACCGAGCGCTTCGATCAGCAGCAGTTCGTCGACGCGCTCGGGATACAGCGCCGCGAACAGGCTGGCCAGCGTGCCGCCGAGCGAATGCCCGAGCAGGCCCGCGCGCGCCCAGCCGAAATGATCGAACACCCCGCGCAGTTCGTCGAAGCGGTCGACGTAGTGGTACCAGCCGTCCGGCGGCAAGTGCGACGAGCGGCCGTGGCCGCGCAGGTCGAGCGCGACGACGTAGCGCTCGCCGGCGAGCAGCGGCGCCAGGCGATCGAAGCTGCCGGCGTTGTCGAGCCAGCCGTGCAGGGCGAGCAGCGGCGGCAGCGCCGGATCGCCCCAGGCCTTCGCCGCCAGCGCGCCCTGCGCCAGCGGGATGCTCAGTTCCTCAGCGCGGCTCACCGCGGACGTGCTCGTAGCGCGCGCGCGAGGCGATCTGCTGCGCCGAGGCGCGGCCGGCATCCCAGGCCGGATCGAATTCGGCCCAGCCCTGCCCCTGGCGCAGGATCAGCTCGGCCAGCGCGGCGACGTGGTCGTCGCCGGAATTGAGCGCCGGGATGTAGTCGAAGCGTTCGCCGCCGGCGCGCAGGAAGCGCGCGTGATTCGTCAGCGCGATTTCCTCCAGCGTTTCCAGGCAGTCGATCGAGAATCCCGGACAGAGCACCTGCACGTGCCTGACGCCTTCGCCGGGCAGCGACTGCAGCACCGCCTCGGTGTACGGCTTGAGCCAGGACTGGCGGCCGACACGCGACTGGAAGCTGACGATCAGCTCGTCCTCGCTCAGGTCCAGCCGTTCGCGCAGGCGCCGGGCGGTCGCCTGGCACTGGCAGAAATACGGATCGCCCTTGCGGAAGTATTTTTCCGGAATGCCGTGGTAGGACAGCAGCAGGCGCTGCGCGCGACCGTGGCGCTGCCAGTACGCCTCGACGCTGCGCGCCAGCGCCTCGATGTAGCGCACCTCGGTGGGATAGTCGGCGACGAAGCGCAGCTCCGGCACCCAGCGCCAGCGCGACAGCTCGGCACCGACCGCGTCGAACACCGACGCCGTGGTGGTGCCGGAATACTGCGGGAACAGCGGCAGCACGAGCAGGCGGCGCACGCCGGAGGCAGCCATTTCGCGCAGCACCTTGCCGATCGCCGGCTCGCCGTAGCGCATCGCGTAGCGCACCTGGATCGGACCCGGCCGCTGCACCTTCAGCGCTTCCTGCACGCGAGTGCTCAAGGTCGCCATGCCGGTCTGCAGCGGCGAGCCTTCCGGCGTCCAGATCTTCGCGTACAGCGCGGCCGAGCGCGCCGGCCGCACGCGCAGGATCACGCCGTGCAGGATCGGCTTCCACAGCTTGCCCGGCAGCTCGACGATGCGCGGATCGGACAGGAACTGCGCCAGGTAGCGCCGCACCGAGCGCTTGTCCGGCCCGCCCGGCGTACCGAGATTGACCAGCAGCACGCCGGCGGACGGCTCGCTGCCGTGGCGATGGGGGGCTTGTCCGAAGTAGCGGGGCATGGCGGGAACCGGGGCAACCCGCGTCCGCGGGTGCGCGCCTAAGATATTGACGAGCTTGGGATTGCTGCTAGACTCGGGAACGCTACCGCGGACCACCGCGGAGCGACGACTACCATAACGATAACACGCCGCCATGCGCCCACTGACCTGCTTGATCGCGGCAGGGATGCTTGCCGTTTCCGCACCCCGTGTCTGGGCGGCGGCGAACGTCGCCTACGGAGAGGCGTTCGATACGCTTTACAGCGTCCAGCTCGACAGCCGCCAGGCGACCGAGCTGGGCCGGTCGGGCCTGTTCCGCGGCCAGATCATCGGCAACATCAGCGGATTGACGACCACCGCCGACGGCTCGCTCTATGCCGCTGCGGGCGGCTTCAAGCTGCTGGTGAAGATCGACCCCCAGGACGGCCGCGCCAGCGTGATCGGCAGCTTCGGCCTCGACGGCCAGGGCGATCCCAGCCGCAACGACGCCCTCGACCTGAACATGATCGCCGGCTGCGACGACACGCTGTGGCTGTCGTCGGCGGTGGCCAACAAGCTGTGGAAGGTCGATCCGGCGAGCGGCGCGACGACCCTGGTCGGCTCGACTGGCCACACGATCACCGGCCTGGCTGCGCGCGGCGACCGGCTCTACGGCGCCGGCGGCAAGGGCGACAACAACTTCTACGGCATCGATCCGCAGACGGGCGCTGCAACCCTGATCGGGCCGTTCGGCCCGGCCGTGACGACCTGGGTCAACTCGATCTCGATGAGCTTCGACGACGCCGGCACGCTGTGGGCGGTCATCAACTACGTGCCGCCGCTGGACAATTCCCAGCCCGTCGCGGACTGGAGCGATCTGGCCACGATCGACCCGGCCACCGGCACGGTGACCGTGCTCGGTCCGGTCACCGGCCCGGAATCGCTGCGCCAGGTCGGCATGAAGGGCTTCACGGTCGGTCCCACGCAGTGCACGCGCGGCACCACCGGCACGCACGCGGCACCGGTCGGTTCGCCGTGGGCGCTGGCCCTGCTCGGGCTGCTGCTGGCGGCGGCCGGAGCCGGCGGTGCGGCGCGCGCGCTGCGCCGCTGACCATTGATTCGGCTTCATCGCGGACTCATGTCGGGCTGGTAGCCTGAGCATTCGCCTTTCCGGAGACCCCGATGCGCCAAGCCGTCGTTGCCCTGCTGCTCACCCTGTTCGCGGCGACCGCCCTGCCGGCGCGCGCCGGCGAGGACGAGAACAAGCGTGCCGAGAACGCCGTGCGCGTGCTGAAGGAGGTCATGGAGGCGCCCGACAAGGCCATCCCGAAGGACCTGCTGCAGAACGCCCACGCGGTCGCCGTGGTGCCGGACGTCATCAAGGCCGGCTTCGTCATCGGTGGCCGCCACGGTTCGGGCCTGATCACGGTGAAGACGCGCGACGGCACCTGGTCCAATCCGAGTTTCGTCAGCATGACCGGCGGCAGCATCGGCTTCCAGGCCGGTGTCTCCTCGACCGACGTGATCCTGGTCTTCCGCACGCAGCGCGGCGTCGATTCGATCGTGCACGGCAAGTTCACCCTCGGCGCCGACGCCTCCGCCGCGGCCGGCCCGGTCGGCCGCACCGCCCAGGCCGCAACCGATGCGCAGCTGAAGGCCGAAATCTATTCGTACTCGCGTGCGCGCGGCCTGTTCGCCGGCGCCGCGCTCGACGGCACCGCGATCACGATCGACAACGACGCGAACCAGGCGGTCTATGGCAAGGGCGTGACGGCGCGGCGCATTTTCGACGGCGGCGTGCAGAACGTGCCGGACCCGGTGGTCGACTTCCGCGACCGACTGGAGGAGTACACTAGCCGCTAGGCGAGGTCTGGGAGTTTCGGTTTCCGGACGACTGCAGACCGGCGGGCACACGCCCGCTTCGTTCAGAGGAATCGATATGGGTAGTTTTAGCATCTGGCACTGGCTGATCGTCCTGGTCATCGTCGCCCTGGTCTTCGGTACCAAGCGTCTGCGCAACATCGGCGAGGACGTCGGCTCGGCGATCAAGGGTTTCCGCAAGGGCATGCAGGACGGGGACGCGCAGCAGCTGAAGGCGGATCCGCCAGCGCAGCCGGGCACCACGGAAACCAAGTCCGAGCGCGACTCGGTCTGACGGCTGACGTCGCGGCGATTCCGCCGCGACCTGCGAAGGCGCCATGTTCGATATCGGCTTCAGCGAGATCGCCCTGATCGCGGTCGTCGCCCTGCTCGTGCTCGGGCCGGAGCGGCTGCCGCGTGTCGCGCGCACGGCCGGCGCCCTGCTGCGCCGCGCGCGCAACAGCTGGCAGGAAGTGCGCGGCGAAATCGAACGCGAACTCGCCGCGGAAGACCTCAAACGCACGATCCACGACACGCAGCGCGCCGCCGACGTGCGCGCCGATCTGCACCAGGCCGCCGGCGAGATCGAGACCTCCGTGCGCGATGCCACCGCGCCTACTCCTTCCGGCGCCCCCTCCGATGAGCGACGCTGAGCGCCCCGACGACGGCGAGCAGTCGCTGATCTCGCACCTGATCGAACTGCGCGCGCGGCTGCTCAAGGCGGTCGCCGCCGTGCTGCTGGTGCTGCTCGCGCTGCTGCCGTTCGCCAACAAGCTGTACGGCTGGCTCGCGCTGCCGCTGATCCAGCATCTGCCGCAGGGCGGCACGATGATCGCGACCGAGGTCGCCTCGCCGTTCCTGACCCCGCTGAAACTCGCCTTCTTCGTCGCGCTGTTCATCGCGATCCCGGTCGTGCTGTACCAGCTGTGGGCCTTCGTCGCGCCGGGCCTGTACCGGCACGAGAAGCGCCTGGCCGTGCCGATCCTGGTGTCGTCGGTGCTGCTGTTCTACATCGGCTGCGCGTTCGCGTATTTCCTCGTGCTGCCGGCGGTGTTCACGTTCATGACGGCGGTCGCGCCGGCTGGCGTCGCCGTGATGCCGGACATCGGCCACTACCTCAGCTTCGTGCTGATGCTGTTCCTCGCGTTCGGGCTCTGCTTCGAGGTGCCGGTGGTGCTGGTGATCCTGGTCGCGCTCGGCGTGGTCACGCCGACACAGCTCGCCGAGGGCCGCCGCTACGCCATCGTCGGATCGTTCGTGATCGCCGCCGTGCTGACGCCGCCGGACGTGCTGTCGCAGACCATGCTGGCGGTGCCGATGTGCCTGCTGTACGAAGTGGGCATCTTCGGCGCGCGCGCGCTGATGCGCGGAGATTCGTCGGGCCAGCCTTCGGCGACGAATTGAACCGGGCGCGCGACGCGCGCCTCCACACATGTTACAAATCGTCACACTGCGACGCGGCCTCGCGTGCCGATCGCCGCGGCCTGCGCAGTACACTTGTCTACGAGGCAAACAATACCGCTCAATGGCACAGTCATGAAAAAGACCATTGTGGAAAACGACGACGCACGTGATGCCAGCCTGCGCGTATCCAAACGCGTACGCGACAGTCTCAAGGCCGCCGCCGCCGTGATGGGTCGCCCGCTGTACGACGTGACCAACGAAGCGATCAACGACTATCTGTCGGGCCTCAAGCTCGGCGATCCGCTGGCCGCGATCCGCCGCGGCGGCCGTTCGCGCAAGGCGGCCTGAAGAACCCTTTCGACGGGGAGCGTCGCCTCAGCGACGCCGGACGGCGATCTCGCGGAATCTCCGCAGCAGCGTGCGGGCGAGCGGCGTCGGCCGGTTCGCGCGCGCGCTGCAGCAGTCGGTCGAACAGTCGCCTTTCAGGGCCGGCCGGCGCGCGGCGAGGTAGCCGTGCATGATCTCGACGCTGAATTCCGGATGGAACTGCAGCCCCCACACGTTCGGGGCGTAGCGCACCGCGTGGTGCGGATCGTGCGCGGAGCTGGCCAGCAAGGTCGCCTCGCGCGGCAGCTCGAGCACGCTCTGCTGATGCGAGACGTGCGCGGGGAAGCGGGCCGGCGCGCCGCCGAGCAGCGCATCGTCGTTGGCGGCGCGCTGCCGCTCGATCGTGACCGTACCGATCTCGCGCCCGGCCGGGTGGTAGTCGACGCGGCCGCCGAGGGCGTGCGCGAGCAGCTGATGGCCGTAGCACACGCCGAGCACCGGCACCCCGGCGTCGATCGCGCCGCGCAGCCAGGCCGCGGCGTCCTCGCTCCAGCGTTCGCGTTCGCTGACCATCGCCGGCGAGCCGGTCACGATGACGCCGGCATGCGCGATCGTGGCCGGCAGCTTCTCGCCGAGGTCGGCGCGCACCACGTCGACCTCCTCGCGCGCGAGGCCGAGGCTGATGCGGAACCAGTGCGGGAAATCGCCGAAACGCGCGCGGATCCTCGGCAGCGTGCTGCCGGTCTGCACGATGAGCAGCGTGGCCTTGCCTGCAGCGCGCACGAACGGAGGTTGGAAGGACATCGACGGTTACCGGGCCGAATGCGGGTTTGTGGCCTCGCGTATCGCCCGGTGTGATCGCACCCCGGGCGCGGCAGCGCGGCCGGTGGCACTTTTGGTGTCTGGGCAAGCACCTGTCAAGAGAATCCGCCGTCGCCCTCCTCGACATCGAGGGCACCCGCGTCGCCCGACGCAACGCGACCGCCACAGCCGCCATCGGTTCAATGGCGGCGATGCCGCCGCGATCCCGCCCCCGGACCTCGGCGAGACCGCAGGCGCCGCGTGACCCGCTCCGACGCGGCGCCCGGCGATGCCGTGGCGTCCTACATGGGCGCGGGGAGCCTCGGAATCGACGCATCGAAGCCGTCGCCGAAGAGCATGTCCGGATCCAGCTCGAACGCGCCGATGTCGGCTTGACTGCCGACCGTCCGCAGGAATGGATAGCCACGCTGGTCGTACGTCTGCCCGGCCGGCGCGCTGCCGGCATCGACGTCCGGATCGGTCGCGCGCAGGGCATGGGTGGGACTGGAGGCGCCGTTGAGCGCGAGCGGCTCCATCTGCATCGCCGTGGTGAGGGTTCCTGACGGCAACGCGAGCGTCGATCCCGATATGTGGTCGTTGCTGCCGGCCAGTACGGCGCCCGAACTGGCGCTCAAGTTGATGCTGCCGGCGATGTCGGCGGAGCCCGCCAGGTTGCCGGTAATGATCGTCGAGGTGATGCTGTGGCTGCCGCTGCCCAGATCCAGGCCACCGCCGACGATGCGTCCGCCGGACAATCCGTCGGTCGACGTGTTGGCGGTGATCGTGCTGCTGGCGATGGCGGTCGGACCGATGCAGGTGAGCCCGCCCACGCGCAACGCGCTGTTGCCCGAGACCGTGGTGTTGGTGATCGTGCTGGCGCTGCTGGCGGGCGGATGGATGTGCGCACCGCCCGAGGTGCGCGCGTTGTTGTTGACGATGGCCGAGTCGACGATGGTGACCGCGCCGGCCGAGGTGAAGCCGCCGCCCCAGCTGTTGCTCGTCGAATCCGCCACGTTCGCGGCGATCACGCTGCGATCCGCGTCGACGCCGCCGATCGCGTACACGCCGCCGCCGCTCGCGTATTGGCCGCCCGTGGACGTCGCCAGGTTGCCGCTCACCTCGCTCAGACGCAGCGTCGTCAGGCCGCCGGAGAACACGCCGCCGCCCAGTCCCTGCTCGAAGCCGATGCCCTTGGCGGTGCAACGGGTGATGCGCGAGCTGTTGATCGCCACGTCGTTGGCGCCGTAGACGCAGCCGCCTTGCGCCTGCGTGTCGCTGCGGTACTTCTGACCGCCGCTCAGGGTGAGGAACTGCAGGTTGAGCCGACCGGAACCCAGATGGCGGATCAGGCCGTCTTCGACGCCCGGGGCGGCGGTGATGGTGGTGCGGTCCGCGCCCAGACCGCGGATGTCCAGATCGGTCTGGCCGAAGATCAACGCCGACTGCAGGGTGATCGTGCTGCACGAGAGCGTCGGCGAGGCCCGCACCGAATCACCGGATGCCGAGGCACTGACCGCCTGGCGCAAGCTGCCCATGCCGTCGTCGTCGCAGTTGGTGTAGAAGCGCACCGTTGCAGTCGGTTCGGTCACATCGTTGCCGCCCCGTGCCAGCGCAGCCGCCGCGTGCATCGAGGTCGCGGCCGTCGGCAACAGGGATGCCGGGCCGTCCGCGGCCGCGGATGGCCCGGCGAAGAGGGCGAGGATGAGACTGGCCAGCGGCAGCCGGCGCAGATCGGGATTGCTGCGGTTCATGACGATCTATCTCCATGCGCGAAGTCCGAAGTCGCGCCCGGCGGTTCGTGCAGACTCCATCGGGTGCTCCTTGGCGATAGACGCCGAAACATGATCGACCGTGCCATCGACGGGCGTACCGCTCAGGATCGCCCGGCGCAGCCGCTCCACCGCGACGATCTGAAGTCGCCTGCGACGCGCTCCCCCAGGCAGACGATGCCCTGGCCGCCTTGGCCAGTTCGTGCAGCGCCGCGTCGGGTTCAAGCGCATGCTCTCGGCGTCGCGACCGATGCCGGCGTCCAAGGCGTCCAGACCGGTCCGGTGCAGCTATCCGCCGCGCCTGGCGGCCATGCGCTGGCGGGCCGCGTCGATCAGCCGGTTGTGCATCGCCCGCGCCGCGTACGCGTGGAAGTTGCCGATCGCCTGCGAATCGTCGCGCTTGCACCGGTCCGGGCGGGCCTCGCGGACGAGCGCGATGGTGTGGGCGTGGCCTGCGTACCGGGTCGATGTCGCTCGCGCGGTGCCAGGCCGTGCAGCTTCCGGTAGACCGCTTCGGAGGTGGCGTCACGCGAGGTCGCGGCCGCTTTCGACGCCATCCGCCCGCTTCAAGCCCTGCGCCGGCGGCTCCGTCGATAGGCGCTCACTCCGTCGGCGGCAGCACCTGGACGACCTCGGCAATCGTGGTGATGCCGCGCGCGACCTGCGCCGCGGCCGAGGCGCGCAGCGGCTGCATGCCTTCGGCGAACGCGGTTTCGGTGAGCTTGGACAGATTCATGTCCGACTGGATCAGGGCGCGGACCGCCGACGAGATGCGCAGCATTTCATAGATGCCGGTACGGCCGAGGAAGCCGGTCTTGCGGCACTCCAGGCATCCCTTCGGTCCATAGGTCTTCGCCGGCGGCGCCAGATGCCAGCGGTGCGTCAGCGCGGCCCAGGCCTGCACGTCGAGCGCCGCCTCGGCCTTGCAGTGCGGGCACAGCGTGCGCACCAGGCGCTGCGCGACGACGCCGGTCAGGGTCGACTGGATCAGATAGTTCGGCACGCCCAGGTCGAGCAGGCGCGTCAGCGCGCTCGGCGCGTCGTTGGTGTGCAGCGTGGACAGCACCAGATGCCCGGTCAGCGAGGCCTGCACCGCCATCTGCGCGGTTTCCAGGTCGCGGATTTCGCCGACCATGATGATGTCCGGGTCCTGCCGCATCAGCGTGCGCACGCCGGCCGCGAAGTCCAGGTCGATCGCGTTGTGCACCTGCATCTGGTTGAACTCGGGCGAGACCATTTCGATCGGGTCTTCGACCGTGCACACGTTCAGATCCGGCGTCGCCAGCACCTTCAGCGTCGAATACAGCGTGGTGGTCTTGCCCGAGCCGGTCGGACCGGTCACCAGCACGATGCCGTGCGGGCGGTCGACGAATTCGCGCCAGGTCTTCTCCTCGGTCTCGGAAAAGCCGAGCTGGCGAAATTCCTTGACCACGATGTCCGGGTCGAAGATGCGCATGACGATCTTCTCGCCGAAGGCCGTCGGCATCGACGACAGGCGCAGCTCGACCTCGCGCCCGCCGGCCGAGCGCGTCTTGATGCGGCCGTCCTGCGGCCGGCGCTTCTCGGCCACGTCCATGCGCCCGAGGATCTTGATGCGCGCGGTGACCGCGGTCATCACCGGCGTGGGCAGCTCGAACACCTTGTGCATGACGCCGTCGATGCGGAAGCGGATCGGGCTCGAATCGCGCCGCGGCTCGAGGTGGATGTCCGACGCGCGCTGCTCGAACGCGTACTGCAGCAGCCAGTCGACGATGTGCACGACGTGGCGGTCGTCGGCGCCGATCTCGCCGGTCTTGCCCAGTTCGACCAGCTGCTCGAAATTCAGGATCGCGCGGCCGTCGCCGGTGTCGTTCTTGGCGTCCTTGGCGCGCTGGATCGAGCGCTGCACCCCCCACCACTCGGTCAGGTAGCGGCCGACGTCGAGCGGATTGGCGACCACGCGCTGCACGTCGCGGCGCAGGATGTGCGCCAGATCGGCGAGCCAGCGCGTGTCGAACGGCTCGGAGGTGGCGAACACGACCTGCATCTCGCTCACCGCGACCGGCAGGATGCGGTAGCGCTGCGCATAGGCGTGGCTGACCACCTGGGTCACCGCGGCCACGTCGATCTTCATCGGATCGATCTTCAGGTAGGGCAGGCCGGCGCGCACGCTGAGCCACTGCGTGAGCACTTCCAGGCTCAGCGGCTTGTCCGGATGGCGCGCATCGGCCAGCTTGAGGTTCGCCACCAGGGTCAGCGGATGCAGCTCGGTGCGGCCGCGCGCCGTGCGCACGTCGGCGCGCACGCGCTTGACGTCGGCCTCGATCAGCAGGCCGTCGGCGAGCAGGGCGGCGAGGGTCTCGTCGAGCTCGAGCCGGCGATGCAGGCCGAGGGCGTTCGCCGCAGCATTCGCGCCGGTGGGTAGCTGGGTCACGCTGGCCATGCGGCGCAGTCCCTCACAGTTGCGCGGAAAGGGTTCCCGACTCACGCGGTCACGCCGGTCCGCGACCGGCGCCTCGATCCCGCCTGCGGTTCGCCGGATCGCGACGTGCGCCGCTCCCCGGCCGCCTGCCGGATCATGCCGGCCGCTATACTAGCGCGCTTTTCCTGTGCAACTTCGTGAGCTGCCGCATGCCGGGACCGACCTTCCAGGACGTCATCCAGACGCTGAACCGCTACTGGGCCGAGCAGGGTTGCGTGCTGATCCAGCCGCTCGACACCGAGGTCGGCGCGGGCACCTTCCATCCGGCCACCTTCCTGCGCTCGATCGGACCCGAACCCTGGGCCGCCGCCTACGTGCAGCCCTCGCGCCGGCCGACCGACGGCCGCTACGGCGACAACCCGAACCGGCTGCAGCACTACTACCAGTACCAGGTCGTGATGAAGCCCAATCCGGACGACATCCTCGATCGGTACATCGGCTCGCTGAAGGCGCTCGGCGTCGACCCTCTCGTGCACGACCTGCGCTTCGTCGAGGACAACTGGGAATCGCCCACGCTCGGCGCCTGGGGCCTGGGCTGGGAGGTCTGGCTCAACGGCATGGAAGTCACGCAGTTCACCTACTTCCAGCAGGCCGGCGGCCTGGAATGCCGGCCGGTCACCGGCGAGATCACCTACGGTCTCGAGCGCCTGACGATGTACCTGCAGAACGTCGACAACGTGTTCGACCTGGTCTGGACGCAGGCGCCGCACGGGGTCGTCACCTACGGCGACGTGTTCCACCAGAACGAGGTGGAGCAGAGCACGTACAACTTCGAGCACGCCAACGTCGAGAAGCTGTTCGCGTGGTTCGACACCTGCGAAGGCGAGGCACAGAAGCTGGTCGCCGCCGGCCTGCCGCTGCCGGCCTACGAGCAGGTCATGAAGGCCAGCCACACCTTCAACCTGCTCGACGCGCGACGTGCGATCAGCGTGACCGAACGCCAGCGCTACATCCTGCGCGTGCGCACGCTGGCGCGCGCGGTCGCCGAGGCGTACTACGCGCAGCGCGAGAAGCTCGGCTTCCCGGGCCTGCGCAGGACGCCGGCTGCCGCCTGAAACCCACGAAACCCGCACTGACGTCATGCCCGCGAACGCGGGCATCCATTGAAAAGCCTTTCGGATTCCCGCTGTCGCGGGAATGACGGCAAGGAAAAAGAACGCCGCCATGAGCCAAGACAACGCCTCCCTGCTGATCGAACTGGGTACCGAAGAGCTGCCGCCGAAGGCGCTCGACGAACTCGCGGCCGCGTTCGCGACCGGCGTCTGCGAAGGTCTCGCCAGGCGCGGCGTCGCCGCCGACGTCGCCGGCGCGAAGACCTACTGCTCGCCGCGCCGCCTGGCCGTGCTGGTGCCGGGCGTGGCCGCGCAGCAGCCGGTGCAGAAGTCCGAGGTGCTCGGGCCGTATCTCAACATCGGCCTCGACGCGAACGGCGCACCGACGCCGGCGCTGGCCGGCTTCGCCGCGAAGAACGGCGTCGCCGTGGAGCAGCTGCAGCGCGTCGCCGACGCCAAGGGCGAGCGCTTCGTCGCGCGCAGCGAGAAGCCGGGCCAGCCGACCTCCGCGCTGCTGTCGGACATCGTCACCGAGGCGCTGAAGGCGCTGCCGATTCCCAAGCCGATGCGCTGGGGCGATCACGACTACGCCTTCGTGCGCCCGGCGCACTGGCTGGTGATGCTGCACGGCGCGACGGTCGTCGACGGCGAGGTGCTGGGCCTTGCGTCCGGGCGCATCTCGCGCGGGCACCGCTTCCATCATCCGCAGCCGGTGCACGTCGCCGACGCGGACTCCTGGCTGGACAGCCTGCGCGCAGCGAAGGTGCTGGCCGATCCGGCCGAGCGGCGCGAACGCGTGCGCGAGGAAGTCGCGCGCGCGGCGAAGGAAACCGGCGGCGTGCCGCGCCTGTCCGAGGCGCTGCGCGAGGAGATCGCCAACCTGACCGAATGGCCGGTCGCGATCGCCTGCGCGTTCGAGCGCGAGTTCCTCACCGTGCCGCAGGAAGCGCTGGTGACGACGATGGAGACGAACCAGAAGTTCGTCCCGGTGTTCGACGGCGAAGGCCGACTGACCGAGCGCTTCATCGGCGTGGCCAACATCGAATCGAAGGATCCGGCCGAGATCCGCAAGGGCTACGAGCGCGTGATCCGTCCGCGCTTCGCCGACGCCAAGTTCTTCTGGGACGAAGACCTGAAGGCGAAGCTTTCGGCGAACCAGGAAGCGCTCAAGAACGTGACCTACCAGCAGGCGCTCGGCAGCGTCTGGGACAAGAGCGTGCGCGTGGCGGAACTGGCGCGCGTGATCGGCAACCGGGTCGGCGTCGACGCCGGACTGGCCACGCACGCCGCCGCGCTGTCCAAGTGCGATCTGATGACGCGCATGGTCGGCGAATTCCCCGAATTGCAGGGCGTGATGGGCCGCTACTACGCCACCGCCAACGGCGAGAACGCCGAGGTCGCGCAGGCGCTCGACGAGTTCTACCGCCCGCGCTACGCCGGCGACGCGATCGCGCAGGGCAGGGTCGGGCAGGTACTGGCGGTGGCCGAGCGCATCGACACGCTGGCCGGCATCTTCGCCGTCGGCCTGAAGCCGAGCGGCAACAAGGATCCGTTCGCCCTGCGCCGCGCGGCGCTGGGCCTGGCGCGCACGCTGATCGAGGCACCGCTGGCGCTGGACCTGCCGGCGCAGTTCGCCGAGGCGCTGGCAGCCCTGCCCGAATCCGCCCTGGCCAGCGGCCTGCCCAAGGGCAAGGACGGCAAGCCGCCGGTGCTCGACGCCGGCGCGCGCCGCGACCAGCTGGCCCGCGAGCTGTACGACTTCGTGCTCGACCGCCTGCGCGGCTACTACGCCGACCGCGGCCTCTCCGGCGAGGCGTTCGAGGCCGTGCGCGCGCTGGAGCCGGCGGACCTGAGCGATTTCGACCAGCGCCTGCGCGCGGTGGTCGAGTTCGCCGCGCTGCCCGAATCGCAGTCGCTGGCCGCCGCGAACAAGCGCATCGGCAACATCCTGCGCCAGGCCGGCGCGACCGCGTCCGGCACGGTCGACGAGACGCTGCTGGAGGCCGGCGCCGAACGCGAGCTGGCCGCCGCGCTGGCCGCGGCGCAGACCGACGCCGCGCCGCTGATCGCCGCGCGCGACTACGTCGGCCTGCTGAAGCGGCTGGCGTCCCTGCGCGAACCGGTCGACCGCTACTTCACCGACGTCATGGTTATGGCCGAAGACGAGAAGGTGCGCGCCAACCGGCTCGCCCTGCTGGCCGGCCTGCGCAGCCTGTTCCTGCGCGTGGCTGACGTCTCGCTGCTGCCGTCGGGCTGATCGCCGGCCGTGGCGGCAAAAAAACGTGCCGTTGTTGCGCGGATTGTGAACTTCCCGCTGCGGCCGGAGAAAACGCTGCACCGTCACGCAGGCGGCGTAAGCTGCTGCCGCGGGAGGATTTGCGCACAGCGCCGGGGCGGATTATCGTGACCGCTTCAGGACCCACGCCGACCGCCCGACTCCAGCTCGCGGCCGGCGTTCCGACCCCGATGCGCCCTGCGTCGCGTTGATCGCACGGGGCAGGTCGTCGCTCCCGATATACGATTGTCTTCGTCATCAGCTTTTGGAGGTTTGCCATCATGCGCAGTCAATGGATCGCGGTCGTCGCCGCACTGGTCTTTCTCGGCGGATGCGATTCCGCGAACCAGGGCGGTGCGAACGCGCCGGCCAAGAACGGCGCTCCCGCCGCGCCGGCGATCGCGCCGGGCACGACGATCAACGGCACCGTGACCTTCCACGACCAGATTCCGGTCGCGGCGGGCTCCAAGCTCGACGTCAAGCTGGTCGACGTCGCGCAGCCGGAAATCGCCATTGCCGAGAAGATCGTCGAGGTCGGCGGCAGCGCGCCGCCGTTCACCTTCGCGCTCGACTTCGACGCGGGCAAGATCAACGCCACGCGCACCTACGTCGTCAACGTGCTGCTGCAGGACGGCGACCGCCGCTTCGTACCGGCGCTGAACTCGCCGGTGCTCACGCACGGCTCCGGCACCTCGGTGCAGGTGGTGCTGAACGCCGAGGCGACCCCGGCCGAGAAGCTCAAGGAAGAATACAAGAAGCTGCAGGCGCACATCGGCGGCATGAAGAAGGTCGACGGCACCTACACGACCGACACGGCCTCGATCGGCTGGGACGCGTTCGCCGAGAGCGGTGCGGTGCGCTACGTGCGCGTCAACACCGTGCTCGACGCCGGCGGCCGCAACTCGGTCTATTACGCCTTCACCAAGGAAGGCAAGCCGATGGTGGTCCAGCAGAAGGGCGGCGCCACGATCGGCTGGAGCGAGGACGGCAGCGTGCTCGTCAACGAGAAGGCCGGCGGCGGCACGCTGTCCGACGCCGACATCAAGCCGCTGGCCGAAGCCGCGACCAAGGCCCTGCAGATGGCGCAGGAAAAGGTCGACGCCGGCAAGCGCAAGTAACACCCGTTCCGAGCACCGGCGGCTGACTTCCCGCCGCCGGCGCCACGGCGCCGTCGTTCCGACGGGCGCCGGTCAGGCGACGCGACGCGCGCCGCCGCGCCTGAGATGGATCAGCAGCAGCGACACCGCTGCGGGCGTGACGCCGGAAATGCGCCGTGCCTGCGCGATCGTCTGCGGTCGCACGCTGGACAGCTTGGCCAGCACCTCGGCGGACAGGCCGCGCACCGCGGCGTAGTCGAACGCTTCCGGGATCGGCGTTTCGTCGTGACGGCGATTGCGCTCGATCTCTTCGCGCTGGCGTTCGAGATACCCCGAATACTTCACCGCGACCTCGACCTGGGCGGCGACGGGCTCCTCGTCGACGCCGGGCCCGAGGCCGTCGACGCGGACCAGGTCGCGATAGGCGACCTCGGGCCGGCGCAGCAGGTCGAGCGCGTTGGTCTCGCGCGAGACGGCCACGCCGAGCGTGGCCGCGACTTCGCGCCCGAGCGCATTCGCCGGCGTCGCCCACAGCGCGCCCAGGCGCGCGGTTTCACGCTCGACCGCGTCGCGTTTGCGGCGCAGCGCGTCGAAACGCTGCTGCGGCACGCAGCCGAGCTCGAAGCCGCGCTCGGTCAGGCGCAGGTCGGCATTGTCCTCGCGCAGCTGCAGGCGATACTCGGCGCGCGAGGTGAACATGCGGTACGGCTCGCCGGTGCCGTTGGTGACGAGGTCGTCGATCAGCACGCCGATGTAGGCCTCGTCGCGCCGCGGCGTCCACGCCTCGCGCTGCTGCGTCGCGCGCGCGGCGTTGAGACCGGCGATCAGCCCCTGCGCGGCGGCCTCCTCGTAGCCGGTGGTGCCGTTGATCTGGCCGGCGAAGTAGAGGCCGGCGACGGCCTTGGTTTCCAGCGAGGCCTTGAGGCCGCGCGGATCGAAATAGTCGTACTCGATCGCATAGCCCGGCCGCGTGATGCGCGCCTGCGCGAGGCCGGCGATCGAACGCACCAGTTCAAGCTGCACGTCGAACGGCAGCGAGGTGGAGATGCCGTTCGGGTAGACCTCGTGGGTCTCCAGGCCCTCCGGCTCGAGGAAGATCTGGTGCGCGGCCTTCTCGGCGAAGCGCACGACCTTGTCCTCGATCGACGGACAGTAGCGCGGGCCGGTGCCTTCGATGACGCCGCCGTAGAGCGGCGAACGGTCGAGCGCGCCGCGGATGATCTCGTGCGTGCGCTCGCAGGTGTGGGTGATCCAGCAGCTGACCTGGCGCGGGTGCTCGGTGCGCGAGCCGAGGAACGAGAACACCGGCGCCGGATCGTCGCCGGGCTGCGCTTCGAGCTGCGCGTAGTCGATCGTGCGGCCGTCGATGCGCGGCGGCGTGCCGGTCTTCAGGCGCCCGACCGCGAACGGCAGTTCGCGCAGGCGCTCGGCCAGCGCCAGCGACGGCGGATCGCCGGCGCGACCGCCGGCGTGCTGGGTCAGGCCGACGTGGATCTTGCCGGCGAGGAAGGTGCCGGCGGTCAGCACCACCGCCGGCGCCTGGAAGCGCAGGCCGGACTGGGTCACCACGCCGGCCACGCGGCCGTGCTCGATCGTCAGCGCGTCGACCGCCTGCTGGAACAGGTCGAGCCCGTCCTGTGTCTCGACCAGACGCCGGATGGCCGCTTTGTACAAAACTCGGTCGGCCTGACAGCGCGTGGCGCGCACGGCCGGGCCTTTCGAGGCGTTGAGGACGCGCCACTGGATGCCGGCGCGGTCCGCCGCGCGGGCCATCGCGCCGCCGAGCGCGTCGATCTCCTTGACCAGATGGCCCTTGCCGATGCCGCCGATCGCCGGATTGCAGCTCATCTGGCCGATCGTCTCGATGTTGTGCGTCAGCAGCAGGGTGCGCGCGCCGCTGCGCGCGCTGGCGAGCGCGGCCTCGGTGCCTGCATGGCCCCCTCCGACAACGATGACGTCGTAGCTGTACATGACGAGTTTCCGGGTGCGGCGGCGCGGCACCGGCGCGAGGCCGCCATTCTATCAAGGCGCTGCCGGGCCGCTGGCACGAAATCTGCTGCAGATTCCGCGTACTCCCACCGACGCCCGACGTATGCGAGCACGTCGTTGATCGGAATTCAGGGGCCGGTCGCGCGTCGGTGGGGGTATCTTTTCTTTTGCGATCGTCCATGATCGCCACCCTCTGGACTGCCCCGCGACTTTCCGCCTTGCGACTTCGGCTGGTCCAACCGCGGCCATCCATGGCCGCACTTCTCAATGGAATCTTTGCGATCGGCCTTGATCGCCAGTTTCTGGACTGTCCGCGCGGCTTTCCGCCTTGCGACTTCGGATCGTCCAACCGCGGCCACCCATGGCCGCACTTCTCAATGGATCTTTGCGATCGGCCTTGATCGCCAGCTTCTGGACTGTCCTCGCGGCTTTCCCGCCTTGCGACTACGGATCGTCCAACCGCGGCCATCCATGGCCGCACTTCTCAGAGAATCTTTGCGATCGGCCTTAGATCGCTGTGGTCCGGGCCGCCCTCGCGAGCTTTTCCTTGCAACTTCGGATGCTCTACCTGCGACCCTCCCCGGCCGCACTTTTCAGGAAGGCCGAAAGCCTCTTGCCGGCAAACGATGGGCATAAGGCTGGCGCCCGGCGGTCGTAGGAACAGGGGGGATCCAAGAGGACCGGTGCCGGGCGCCAGTGAGCGCTGATTCGTGCGGTGCCGGGCATCATTGCGAGTCCGGCGGAGAGTTTCCAGCGGCCGCGCGAATGGCGCTGGCACACTGTGACGCTGATCGCGAAATCTTGTCGCTTCGAGCCGCGTCACCGCGATCGCGGTCAAATTGCGACGAGCTTCGTCATTGCGACGGGGATCATGCGTGCGGGGACGGCCTTTGGCAACGAAGCAAAGCCTTCCGAAACGATTTGTCACGCCTGGCACGGCCTTTGCTGTTACCTGCTCACAGCAGCAAACTTCGGACCTCGGCCATGAATACCCTCGCCAGCGCCAGCTTCAACCCGCTCTTCCTGCGGCACGACCTGATGATCGAACTCGGCCGCCTGGAGATGGCGATCGACAACGCGCGCGAGCACGCCGCCGCGAACGATACCGTCGACCAGCTGGAATCGCGCTGCGCACGCATCAACGAAGCGCTGTCGAAACTGCCGGCCTGACCGGATCGGATGTAGGGACAGGGGAACGAGGGCCGCGGTTTCCGCGGCCTTCGTTTTTTGCGGCGGGCCAATCCCCGGGCGGCATCCGCCGCCGTGCGGATCGCAACGCCTGATCGGCCCGTCCACCCTCTCGCTCTCGGCGGGGCGGCCCGAAGGCCGCCCCGCCTTGCGTGCTCACGGATTTCCGCCACCGGCATCGAAGCCGTTGCCGAAGATCCGGTCGTAGACGAAGGCGATCTCGACGGTGCAGGGGCCGGTGACGGGGTTCGTCGTGAAGACGTTGCCCACCCGCGATCCGCCACAGGTGCCGCCGACCGACTCGACCGCATAGCCGTCGTTCGGCGTGATCGTGAACTGCGCCGTCTCGCCGTCGACGACCTGCACGTCACCGATCGGGGAGACCGTGCCACCCGCCGCCGCGCTCGACGTCACCGTCCAGGTCTGCGCGCCGATCTCGGCGAATTGCGCCGTCACCTCGATGTCGCCTGCCACGTGGGTGTCCTGGCGCGGGTTGTCGGTGTTGCCGTCGCTCCACTTCACGAACGCGTAGCCGACCGCCGGCGTCGCCGTCACCAGCGGGCCGTCGCCGCCGGCCTGCACGTTCTGCGACAGCATCGGCAGGTTGCCGTTGATGGTGCCGTTGGGACCTGCGATGTAGGTGACGCTGAAGATCTCGGCGCTCGGCGCGAACGCCGCCTCTACCGTGCAGTCCGCGACGATCGGATCGGTCGTGTAGACGTTGCCGACCCGGCTGCCACCGCAGCTGCCGCCGACGTCGACGATGCCGTAGCCGTTCTGCGGCACCAGCGTGAACTGCGCGCTGCCGCCTTCGGCGACCGGCACGTCCACCGCCGGATTCAACGCACCGCCCAGGCTCCACTTCGGCGTGACGAGGTGGATCGGCGTGCCCACCGGCGCGAATTGCGCGGTCACGTCGATGTCCGCCATCACGTGCGTGTCCAGGCGCGGGTTGTCGGTGCTGCCGTCGCTCCACGCCACGAAGACGTAGCCGGCGGCCGGCTGCGCGTCCACCGCCGCAGGGCCGTCGCCGCCCGACGGAATACCGCCGAACTGCACCTGCGGCGCACCGTTCACCTGGCCGTGGGCTCCTGCCGTATAGGTCAGCGTGTAGGTCGCGTTGCTCGCGAAGAACACCGCGTGCACCTCGCAGTCCGCCGTCACCGGCGCCGTCACGTACTGGTTGCCGATCGGCTGGCCGTCGCAGCCGGCGATCGAGCCGACTCCGAAGCCGAGGTCCGGCGCCATCGTCAGCACGGCGTTGTCGCCGTCGACCACCGGGAACGCCGCGTTCGGCAGCAAGGTGCCGCTGCCTTCCCAGCTCGGCGTCACCGTCCAGATCGGCGTGCCGTCCGCGACGAACTGCGCCGTCACCTCGACGTCGGCCGCCACGTTCGTGTCCTGGCGCGGGTTGTCGGTGCTGCCGTCGCTCCATTTCACGAACGCGTAGCCGGCCGCCGGCGTCGCCGTCACCAGCGGACCGTCGCCGCCGGCCGGCACGTTCTGCGACAGCATCGGCAGGTCGCCGTTGATGGCGCCGTTCGGTCCGGCGACGTAGGTCAAGGTGAATTGCGCGTTGCCCTGGACGAAGGTCACTTCGACCGTGCAGTCGCCGATGACCGGGTTGGTGGTGAAGACGTTGCCCTGCAGGACGCCGCCGCAGGTGCCGTCGATCGGTCCGATGGCGAAGCCGTCGTTCGGCGTGATCGTGAACTGCGCCGTCTCGCCGTCGACGATCTGCACGTCGCCCAGCGGAGAGACCGTGCCGCCCGCTCCCGCGCTCGAGGTCACCGTCCAGACCGATGCGCCTTCCGTCGCGAACTGCGCGGTGACGTCGAGGTCCGACACCACGTTCGTATCCTGACGCGGATTGTCGGTGCTGCCGTCGCTCCACTTCACGAACGCGTAGCCGGCCGCCGGCGTGGCCGTCACCCAGTCGCCGGCGCCGCCCGACGGAACCTCGGCGAACTGCACCTGCGCGGCGCCGTTCACCTGGCCGTTGGCGCCGGCCGTGTAGGTCAGCGTGTAGGTCGCCTCGCTCGCCACGAACACCGCGTGCACTTCGCAGTCCGCCGCCACCGGCGCCGTCACGTACTGGTTGCCGACCAGCTGGCCGCCGCAACCGCTCACCGAGCCGATGCCAAAGCCCAGATTCGGCGCCACCGTCAGCACCGCGGCCTCGCCGTCGATCACCGGGAACGCTGCGTTCGGCAGCAAGGTGCCGCCGCCTTCCCAGCTCGGCGTCACCGTCCACACCGGCGTGCCGTCCGCGGCGAACTGCGCCGTCACTTCGATGTCGGAGACGACGTTGGCGTCCTGACGCTCGTCCTCCATCCAGCCGTCGCTCCACTTCACGAAGAAATGGCCCGGCAGCGGCTGCGCCTTCACCGGCGAACCCGTTCCGCCGGAGATCACCTGCTGCACCTGCTCGCCGATCACTTCGCCGCCGGGGCCGGGAACGTAGGTCAGCATGTACTGGGCGTCGCTCTCGACGAAGCTCACCTCGACCGTGCAGTGATCGGTCACCGGATCGGTCGTGTACAGCTTGCCGGCCAGCGAGCCGCCGCAGGTGCCGCCCACGCTGCCGATCGCATGGCCTTCGCTCGGCAGCAGGGTGAACTGCGTGGTGCCGCCGATCGGCACGAACTGCGCGTCGCCCGGCTGCAGCGAGCCGCCGAATCCGCCCACCACCACCGGCGTCACCATCACGCTGCCTTCCGGCGCGAACAGGGCGACGACGTCCAGGCCGGCGACGACGTTGGCGTCGATGCGCGGGTTGTCCGTCGAACCGTCGCTCCAGCCGACGAAGGAGTAACCGTCGAACGGCGACGCTTCGATCATCGGACCGGTGCCGCCGGACGGCACCTCGAACTCGAGGAAATCCTGCAGGTTGACCCAGCCGTTGCCGTTGGTCGAATAGACCAGATGATAGGTCGCATCGCTCGGCACGAAGCTCGCGACGACCGTGCAGTTTTCCGCGACCGGTTGAGTCGTGAAGAGCTTGCCCTGCAGGCTGCCGCCGCAGGTACCCTCCACGGCGCCGATGGCGAAGCCTTCGTGCGGCGATACCGTGAAGACCGCGCTCTCGCCCGGCGCCACCGCCTGCGGCAGGTTCGGCGTGATGAAGCCGTTGAAGCCGATCACGCTCGGCGTGACGACCCTCCAGCCTTGCGGGGCGAAGATCGCGGTGACGTCGACGTCGCCGACGATGCTCGCGTCGACGCGCGGATTTTCCGTGCTGCCGTCGCTCCACGTGACGAAGAAGTAGCCCGGATCCGGCGTCGCGGTCACCAGCGGGCCGCTGCCGCCGGCAGGAACGTTGCTTGCGACGACGACGTCCTGGCCGTTGTCGATCGATCCGTTCTCGCCGGCCATGTAGGTCAGCGTGAAGGTCGCATCGCTCGGAACGAAGGCGACCTCGACCGCGCAGTTGGCGGCGATCGGTGCCGTCGTGTAGAGCTTGCCGACCAGCATGCCGCCGCAATCGGATTGCGACGAGCCGATGGCGTAGCCGGGCTGCGGCAGCACTTCGAACTGGACGATGGCGCCCGGCGCGACGATCTGGACGTCGCCGGGCGACAACGCGCCGCCGACGCCGCCGATCACCACCGGCGTGACCGTCAGGCTGCCTTGCACGGCGAAGATCGCGGTGACGTCGACGTCGCCGATGAGGTTGGCGTCGATGCGCGGATTGTCGGTGACGCCGTCGCTCCACTGCACGAAAACGTAGCCGGGATCGGGCTGGGCCATCACCTCCGGCCCGGTGCCGCCGGCGATCACGTGCGGCTCGGATACGACCGCCTGGTCGTTGACCTTGCCGTTCGCGCCGGCGGTGTATTTCAGCGAATACATCGCCTGGCTCGGCACGAAGTCGGCTTCCACCGTGCAGTGCTGCGCCACCGGGACGGTCGTGAACGTCTTGCCGGCCAGCTGGCCGCCGCAGGTTCCCGCGACGCCGGCGATGGCGAAGCCCGGACCGGGCAGCACTTGGAACGCGACGGCGGTGCCCGGATTGACGACCTGCGCGATCCACGGCTCGATGGAGCCGCCCAGGCCCGCCTTCGGCGTGACCACGACGCTGCCTTCCGGCGCGAAGTTCGCGATCACGCTGATCGGACCGACGAGGTTGGCGTCGACGCGCGGATTCTGCTGCGAGCCGTCGCTCCAGTGCGTGAAGACGTAGCCCGGCTCCGGCTCGGCGAACACGTCCGGTCCGGTGCCGCCGGCGATGATGCTGTCGAGCACTTCGGCCCCGCCGTTGACCGTGCCGTTGGGACCCGCTTCGTATTTCAGCGCGAACATCTCGCCGCTGGGCTTGAAGCGGGCCTTGACCGTGCAGCTCTGCGTGACCGCGACGGTCGTGTAGAGCTTGCCGACCAGCGCACCGCCGCAGGTGCCGGCGACTTCGTCGATGGCGAAGCCCGGCAGCGGCAGCACCGCGAACTGCGCGAGTTCGCCCACGCTGACGACCTGCTTGAGCGAGGGATCGAGCGTGCCGCCGACGCCCTCGACGATCGGCGTGACGATCAGGCTGCCTTCCGGCACGAACTGCGCCACCACGTCGACGTCGGCCACGACGCCGGTGTCCTGGCGCGGGTTCTGCGCCACGCCGTCGCTCCATTGCACGAACACGTAGCCGTCGGCGGGCACGGCAGTGACCCACGGGCCGTCGCCGCCCGACGGCGCGGACGCTTCGACGACGGGCTGACCGTTGTCGAGGCTGCCGTTCGGACCCGCCGCGTACTTCAGCAGATAGGCCTCGTCCGTCGGCTCGAACCAGGCCTGGACCATGCAGCTCTGCGCGATCGCGCCGGTCGTGTAGGTCTTGCCGTCCAGCGTGCCGCTGCAACCGCTCACGCCGGCGATGGCGTATCCCGCAACCGGCGTGACGACGAATGCCAGGACGTCGCTCTCCTTCACGACCTGGATCTTGTCGGGCGCGATCGTTCCGCCGAGCCCGGCGAACGGGGTGACCGTCAATGCGCCGGCTTCGGCGAACTCCGCCGTCACCTCGACGTCGGCGATGACGTACTTGTCCTGGCGCGGATTGTCGGTGACGCCGTCGCTCCACTGCAGGAAGACGCGCCCCGGATGCGGCACGGCCTCGACCGGCGTGCCCCAGCCACCGGATTTGACGACCTGCACCGCCGTGCCTTCCACCTCGCCGCCGATGCCGGGCGCGTACTGCAGCGAGTACTGCGCGTCCGTGGCGACGAAGCTCGCTTCCACGGCGCAGTCGGTGGTCACCTTGCCGGTCGTGTAGACGTTGCCTTCGAGCGTTCCCGCGCCGCAACCGGACACCGAATCGATGGCGAAGCCTTCGCTCGGCAGCACCTCGAACTTCGTCACGTAGCCATCGGCGACCAGCACGGAGGCGACCGGCGACAGGGCGCCGCCGCTTCCCGATACCGGCGTGACAGTGTGGATGAGCGAGTTCTCGGCGACGCACTCGGCGGTGACGTCGAGATGATCGAAGACGCTGTCGTCCTTGCGGATGGGATCGGTCGAGCCGTCGCTCCACTTCAGGAAGACGTATCCCGGCTGGCCGGTCACCTTGACGAAATCACCGTCGTGGCCCGACGCGACGACCTGCTCGACGAGACCGTTCGGGTCGGCGTCGATGAGGGCGCAGTGCAGTCCCTGCCGGTACCGGAGCGTGTAGTGCGCGTCGCTCGCGGCGAAATTCACCGGCGCGATGCAGTTCTCGGTCACCGGCACCGTCTGGTAGACGTTGCCGACCAGCGAACCCACGCTGCCGCATCCGCCGATGCCGGCGACGCCGTATCCGGGCTTGGGCGCGATGGTGAACAGGCCCTTGCTGCCGTGCTCGATCAGCTGGCCGACGTCCGGAGTCACCGTGCCGCCCGCCGCCGGCGTCGGCACCAGTGCGACCTTGTAGCTGCGCACTTCGAACTCGGCTTCGACGCTCTTGTTCTGCGTCACGTTCACGTCGATGCGCGGATTGTTGAGGTTGCCGTCGCTCCAGCGCTTGAACTGGAAGCCTTCGGCGGCGAACGCCTGCACCTGGGTACCGCTGCCGCCGTACGGAACGTTCTGCACGATGTGCGCGACGTCGCCCTGCAGCCAGCCGCCGGCGCCGGCGTAGTAGTTGAGCTCGACGTTGGTCGAGAAATACGCCGTCACGGTGCAGTCGTCGGTGACCGGCGCCGTCGTGTAGACGTTGCCGATCAGGGCGCCGCCGCAACCGGTCACCTTCTGGATCGTGCGGTTGGGACTGGGAGCGACGGTGAAGGCGACGTGGCCGCTGTGGATGACCGGCTGCACCGCGTTCGGCGCGATCGTGCCGCCGCCCGGAGCCGCCACTTTCGGCGTCACGGCGAACAGCTGGCCCGAGCCGTGGTCCAGACGCGCGATGGCGTAGTTCAGGCCGGCGGCGCCGCCGGTGTCGGTCGCCCCGGAGAGCACCAGGCGCGAGCCCTGCAGGTCGACGCGAAACGCGGTGTCCGCCGGCTGGCCGCCGAAATCGACGATCGTGAATCCCTGGTTCTGATTCCAGCCCAGGTCCACCAGGCCGCCGGCGTTGAAGCGGGCGGCGAACATGCCGATGCTCGAATACGCGCCGCCGACGTAGATCCAGCCGTTGGGATGGACGCGGAAATCCCACGCCTGCACGTTGCAGTTGTTGCACACCTTGAAGATGGACTTGCCGTCCGCCGGCTGGTTGGGGCCGAACGTGTCGTCCGGCGTGCCGTCCTGCTTCAGCCGGAGCAGGGCCGGATGGAAACCGTTGGCGTGCTCGACGTTGCCGAGCACGAGGATGCTGTTGTCGTCGAAAACGTGGACGGCCTGTCCCTTGTCCTGGTTCGCTCCGCCGTCGTTGAACTGGACCGCCGTCACGCCGATGCCCTTGAGCGACTGGTCCAGCACGCCGTAGTCGTTGAAGCGCGCGACCAGGAACGACGAATCGCCGCCGACGTCGAAGGTGCCGACGGCGACGATCGTCCCGTCGGGCGACAGCGCCAGATCCTCGAACAGGTTGCCCTTCGGCGTGGCCGGAAACGGAATGCGGATTCCGTTGTCGCCGAACTCGACGCCGTACAGGCCGTCGTCGAGCGCACCGTTGGGCAGCAGACGGGCGATCACCGCGCGCTCGAGGCCGTTCACCACCGTGTAGCCGGCGATGACGACGCGGCCGCTCGGCTGGATGACCAGCGACTTGGCCACCGCATGCTCGCCCATCTTGATGAAGCGGCAACCCGGCAGCGGATCCGGGCCGGTGGTGGCGAACGTCGTGTCGATGCTGCCGTCCGCGTAGAACCGGCAGGTGAGCATGCCCACGTCCGGACTGCCCGTGCGCGTCGCGGCGCCGGTGACCAGGAACCGGCCGGTGGTCGGGTGAAACACCATGTCCAGCACCAGCAGGCTGGTCAGGCCGGGATGCTGGTAGGTGATCTTGCCGCCGACGCCGAAGCTGAAGTCGACGGCGCCGTCGGGCGAGAAGCGCGTCAGGCCGAGCTTGAAGGTGCCACCGCCGTTGTCGAGCGCGCCGGCCTGGTAGATGCGCCCGTCCGGCGATTTCGCCATCGCCCAGGCGATGTCGTGCTTCTGCCCGCCGGGGAGATCTCCCGCGAGGTTGAACGCGACGGTCTGGGTGCCGCCGTCGCCGAAGGAGGGATCGGGCTCGCCCAACCCCGCTGCACCGGCCTGGGATGCGAAGACGATCCCGACGAAAAGAATGAATCTGGAAACGAACGATTTCATGGAGATCCCCGGTGCATGCCTCGTGGAACGGCCCGAACGGCCATTCCGACGGCATTCCTTACGGAATCTCGTCTGCCGGGGGATCAAGGTCCCCGAATGAAAATCACGAATGTGCGCAGATGGCCGACCGCGATCGGCGCGATCGACCCGTTTCAGCCGGCCAGGCTTCGTCCCACGATGTCGGCCAGATCCGGCGACAGCGCGTCGCGAGCAGCCAGGCGCTGCAGTTCGCGATGCATCAGCGCGCGACGCAGGGGCTCGAAGCGGCGCCAGCCGCCGAACGCGGTCGCCAGACGCGCCGACACCTGCGGCGTGAGCGTGTCGAGCCGCGCCACGGCGTCGGCGACGAAGCGGTAGCCGGCGCCGTCGGCGCGATGGAAGGCGCGCGGATTGCGCAGCGCGAATGCACCGACCAGCGCGTAGACGTTGTTCGGATTGGTCCAGCGGAACGCCGGATGCGCGGTCAGCGCGGCGACGTGCTCCACCGTCTCGTCGTGCGGCTGCACGGCCTGCAGCGTGAGCCACTGGTCGAGCACGAGCGCATCGCCCGCGTGGCGTGCGGCGAACGCGTCGAGCGCCTCCTCCGCACCGGCGGCCTGCGCACTGAGCAGGACCGACAGCGCGCCGAGGCGATCGGTCAGGTTGCGCGCCTGCGCGAACTGCGCCGCGGCCAGCGGCAGCTGCGCCGGGTCGGCGCGGCAGACGGCGGCGAGGCAGGCGTTGCGCAGGCGGCGGCGCGCCTGCGCCGCCGGTTCCACCGCCTGCGCATCGGTGGCGCCGGACAGCTCGCCGTAGCGCGCCAGCAGCGGCGCCGCCAGCGCCTGCGCAAGCGCGGTCTCGACGCGCGCGCGCGCAACGTGCACGGCGTCCGGATCGATGTCGACCAGCCCTTCGGCCAGCGAACCGGCATCGGCGATCGACAGCATCTCGGCGACCAGCGCCGGATCCAGCGCCGGGTCCGCCAGCGCCTGCGCGAGGCTGCGCGTCCACACGTCCAGCTGCCGCGCATCGGGCGCGCCGCTCGCCAGCGCCTGGGCGAACAGGCGCCGCGACAGCGCGTCGGCGGCGAACCAGCGGTTGAAGCCGTCGTCGTCGTGGCGGATCTGCACGGCCAGGTCGTCGGCATCGGCGTTCCAGCGCAGGCGCACCGGCGCGGAATAGCCGCGCAGGAGCGAGGCGACCGGACGCACCGGCACGTCGACGAAACGGAAGGTGGCGCGCTCGGTCAGCAGCGGCAGCACCCGCTCGCGCTCGGCCGTGCCGGCCTCGCCGTCGAGCCGCAGCGGCAGCCGCGCGCCGCGCTCGTCGAACAGCGCGACCACCACCGGAATCGGCAGCGCCTGCTTGCGCGGCTGGCCCGGCGTCGGCGCGGTGTGCTGCGCCAGGGTCAGCTCGTAGCAGCGCGCCGCCGCGTCGTAGCGTTCGCTCGCCTCCAGGGTCGGCGTGCCGGCCTGGGCGTACCAGGCCAGCCACGGCGACAGGCGGACGTCGTTGGCTTCCTCCAGCGCGGCGAGGAAATCCTCGACCGTCGCCGCGCGGCCGTCGTTGCGTTCGAAATACCGATCGAGTCCGCGCCGGAAGCCGTCGCGGCCGAGCACGCTGGCCAGCATGCGCACCAGCTCGGCGCCCTTCTCGTACACGGTCGCCGTGTAGAAGTTGTTGATCTCGCTGTAGCGGTCCGGCCGCACCGGATGGGCGAGGGGACCGGCGTCCTCGCTGAACTGCGCGCGCCACAGCACGCGCACGTCCTCGATGCGGCGCAGCGTGCGCGAGGCCAGGTCGGACTCGAATTCCTGCTCGCGGTAGACGGTCAGCCCTTCCTTCAGGCTCAGCTGGAACCAGTCGCGGCAGGTCACCCGGTTGCCGCTCCAGTTGTGGAAGTATTCGTGGCCGACCACCGCCAGCACATGGCGGTAGCCGTCGTCGGTGGCGCGTTCGGGATCGGCCAGCAGGTACTTGGCGTTGAAGACGTTCAGGCCCTTGTTCTCCATCGCGCCCATCGTGAAGTCGTGCGTGGCGACGATGTGGAACACGTCCAGGTCGTAGCAGCGGCCGAACCGCTCCTCGTCCCAGCGCATGGCCATCTTCAGGCACTGCATGGCCCAGCCGCAGCGGCCGATCGCGTCCGGCTCGGCGTGGATGAACAGGCGTACGCGACGGCCTTCGGCGGTGACGAAGCAATCCTCGATCGACTCCAGCCTTCCGGCGACCAGCGCGAACAGGTAGCTCGGCTTGGGGTGCGGATCGACGAAGCGCGCCCAGTGGCGGCCGCCGTCGAGGTCGCCGGCGCCGTCGGCGTTGCCGTTGGCCAGCAGCAGCGGAAAGCGCGCCTTGTCGGCGCGCAGGGTGACCGTGTAGCGCGCCAGCACGTCGGGACGGTCGGGAAACGGCGTGATGCGGCGGAAGCCTTCGGCTTCGCACTGCGTCAGCAGGAAGCGCGACTGGCCGCCGCCGCTGGCGTACAGGCCCTGCAGCGCGGTGTTGGTGTCGGGCGCGATGCGCACGCGCGTTTCGATGCGCGCACGCGGCACGGCGAGGAGGATCGTCAGCGCGTCCGTCTCGAAGCGGTATTCCTCCGGCGCGAGCCTGCGGCCGTCGACGCGCAGGTCGAGCAGCTCGAGCTGCTCGGCATCGAGCCGCAGCGGCGCCGCCGGCTCGGACGGATCGCGCTCGACGGCGAGGCGCGCGGCGACGATCGTCGCCGCCGGATCGAGATCGAATTCGAGTTCGACGTCGGTGACGCGCCAGGCCGGCGCACGGTAGTCGCACAGCAGCACGGGCGGCTTGGCGGAATCGGACATGCGGAAAAAGGGAGAAAGTGACGACCGGCAGGCTAGCATGCACGATCCGCGCGCGTGTATCGTCGTCGCCTTTCGCGAAACCGTGCACGCACCGTGAATCCATCCGCCGACCTGCCCGAATTCGCCGACGTCGAGGCCGCCGCCGCGCGCATCGCGCCGCACGCGCAGCGCACTGCGGTGCTGCGCTCGCGCTCGCTCGACGCGCTGACCGGCGCCGAACTGCACTTCAAGTGCGAGAACCTGCAGCGTGTCGGCGCGTTCAAGTTCCGCGGCGCCTGCAACGCGGTGTGGTCGCTGTCCGACGAGGTCGCCGCGCGCGGCGTGGTGACGCACTCGTCCGGCAACCACGGCGCGGCGCTCGCGCTGGCGGCGCGCACACGCGGCATCCCGGCGCACGTGGTGGTGCCGGAGGGCGCGGTGAAATCCAAGCTCGCCGCGATCGAGGCCTCCGGTGCGATCCTGCACCGCTGCGCACCGACGATCGCCGCGCGCGAGGCGGCCGCCGAGAAGGTACGCGCCGACACCGGCGCGACGCTGATCCATCCGTACGCCGATCCGCGCGTGATCGCCGGCCAGGGCACCGCGGCTCTCGAACTGCTGCGCGAGACCGGCCCGCTGGACGCGCTGATCGCACCGGTCGGCGGCGGCGGGCTGATCGGCGGCAGCGCGATCGCGGCGGCCGCGCTGGCACCGGGCATGGCCGTTTATGCGGCCGAACCCGAGGGCGCCGCCGACGCCTGGGAGTCGCTGCGCCGCGGCGAGCGCGTCACCGAACTCGCGCCGGACACGGTCTGCGACGGCCTGCGCGGCCTGCTCGGCGCGATCAACTTCGCCCTGCTGAAGAAATACGCCGTGAACGTGCTGCCGGTGGCCGATGCCGCCACGCTGGCGGCGATGCGCCTGATCTGGGAACGCCTGAAGCTGATCGTCGAGCCGTCCTCGGCGATCGCGCTGGCGGCGATCCTCGGCCACCCCGGGCATTTCGCCGGCCGCCGCGTCGGCGTGATCCTCTCCGGCGGCAACGTCGACCTGGACCGGTATTTCGGCGAGCGTCCCTGACCGCCCGAATCGACGAGCCGCCATCCGCGACTGCGCTTTTCCACCCACCTCGCACGACGCTGCGAGCCCAAGGAGTCCGATCCATGTGGACCGACGCGATCCTCGCCTACCTGCATTTCGCCGCGATCTTCACCATGATCTGGTTCCTCGCCAAGGAATGGACCCTGCTGCGCGCCGGCGCCGCCGCGCTCGACGTGCCGCGCCTGGCCAGCGCCGACGCCGGCTATGGCCTCCTCGCCGTGCTGGTGCTGCTGACCGGCGCCGCGCGTGCGGTGTTCGGCCTCAAGGGCTGGTCGTTCTACGCGCACAATCCGGCCTTCCACGCCAAGGTCGGCCTGTTCGTGCTGGTCGGCCTGCTTTCCATCGCCCCGACACTGGCCTTCCTGCGCTGGCGCCGCGCGTGGCGCGCCGACCCGTCCTGGCGCGTTCCCGAAGCACAGTGGCGCCGGGCGCGGCGGTTCGTGATGATCGAGCTGCACCTGCTCGCGCTCATTCCGCTTGCCGCGGTGGTGATGGCGCGCGGCCTGCGCTGATCGCCCCGCCGCGCAGCGACGGAACGTTTCAGGACGCCCGCGGACGGCGCAGGTTGACGATCGCCAGCGCCGCCGCGATCAGCGCGATGCCGATCCACTCGGCCGGCGACGGCCGTTCGCCGAGCATGACCCAGGCGAACGCGATGCCGGCGATCGGCACCGCCAGGCTCGACAGGCCGACCACGTTGGCGGGCAGCCGTTCGACCACCCACGACCACAGCAGCCACGCCACCCCGGAAGCGAGCACCGCGTTGTAGGCGAGCGCGCCGACCAGCTCGTTCGACCAGACGATCGGCCTTTCGTGCGTGAACAGCGCCAGCAGCACGAGTGCCAGCGCGCCGACCGCCATCTGCCAGGTCGTCAGCGACAGCGCGCTGATGCCGCCACGCTGGAACAGGCGCTTGGACAGCACCGTGCCGAGCGCCCAGCATAGCCCGCCGCCGATCGCCAGCGCGGCGCTGCCGGCGCCGCCGAGCCCGCGCCACGGCTCCAGCACGAAGATCAGGCCGAGCGCGGCGACGGCGAGGCTGAACCACTGGCGCGGGCCGGGCCGGTCGGCGAGCAGCCACCACGCCAGCGGCACCACCCAGAACGGCATCGTGTAGGCGAGCAGCGCGGTGCGGCCGGCGGCGCCGTCGACCAGCGCCCACTGCACCAGTGCCTGGAAACCGGCGGTCTGCGCCAGCCCGATCAGCACGACCTGACCCAGCGGCGGCGGCCTGAGCGATTCGCCGCGCACGAGCATCAGCGCGATCAGCACCAGCACGCCGATGGCGAAACGCAGCGCCGAAAAATCGAACGGGCCGATCCAGGCCAGCACCTGCTTCATGACGATCCAGTTGTAGCTCCAGACCAGGATCGGCAGCAGCAGCACGAGCAGGGCGCCGCGGCGCTCGGTGGAAACGGACATGGGCACGCAGGCGAAACGCGTCGGCGGACGGCGGGCTCCGTATGATACGCGCCACGAGGAGCACGCCATGACCGAGAAGACGCGCTGCAGCTGGGCCCGCGGCGAGAACGAGAAGATGCAGGCCTATCACGACGGCGAATGGGGCGTGCCGCTGCGCGAGGATCGCGCGCTGTTCGAGTTCCTGTGCCTGGAAGGCGCGCAGGCCGGACTGTCGTGGCGCACCGTGCTGGAGAAGCGCGAGAACTACCGGCGCGCCTTCGACGGCTTCGACATCGCGCGCTGCGCCCGCCTCACCGACGCGCGCATCGAGAAGCTGCTCACCGACGCCGGCCTGATCCGCAACCGGCTGAAGATCACCTCGGTGCGCGACAACGCGCGCGCGGCGCTCGCGGCGATCGACGAGTTCGGCAGCCTCGAGGCGTACCTGTGGTCGTTCGTCGACGGCGCACCGCTGCAGAACCGCTGGCACGCGGTCGGCGAGGTGCCGGCCACCACACCGCTGTCCGACCGCATGAGCAAGGAGCTGCGCCGGCGCGGCTTCCGCTTCGTCGGCTCGACGATCTGCTACGCCTTCATGCAGGCGACCGGCATGGTCAACGACCATCTGGTCGAGTGTTTCCGTCATCGCGAGTGCCTGCGCGCGGCGGCGCGCTGATGTTCGTCACCGGGCCGCGCGAATTCCTCGCCGCGTTCGGCAGCGGGCGCTTTCCGGTCCGCCACGCGGCGACCGCGCGCGGTGCGTTCCTGGTCGCGCCGGCGAGCGCGGACCTCGCCTCGGAATCGGCGCAGGACAACCGCTACATGGCGGCGGCACCGGCGCTCGACCTCGCTCGCGCGGCACGCCAGCACGCCGAACTCGCGCGCCGCCTGGGCGAGGACGTGCCGGTGCTGACGTTTCCCGGCGACCCGGCCTGCCCGGACGGGCTGTTTCCGAACAACGTGTTCGCCACCACGCGCGGGCGCCTGATCGTCGGCCGCATGCGCCATGCGGTGCGCCGGCGCGAAGCGGCGCGCACCGACGTGCGCGGGTTCTTCCGCGACGTGCTCGGCTACGCGCAGACCGACCTGTCGCCACGCACCGACCTCGTCGCCGAGCTGACCGGCGCGCTGGTCATCGACCGCGCACGCGGCATCGGCTACTGCGGCCTGTCCGAACGCTGCGACGAGGCCGGCGCGCGCGCGATGCACGAGGCCTTCGGGCTCGGCCTCACGTTCTGCTTCGCGCTGGCCGACGGCGAATACCACACCAACGTCGTCTTCGCGCTGCTGGCCGGACGCCTGCCGCTGCTCGCCGCCGACGGCTTCCGCGACGCGGCCGTGCCGGCGGCGATCGCGCAGGCCTACGGCGACGCGGTGCACCTGGGCGACGCGCACAAGCGCGCCTTCGCCGGCAACGCGATCGCGCTGGCACCGACGCGCGCGTGGCTGAGCGCCGTCGCTGCCGCGTCGCTGTCGCCGCAGCAGCGCGCGACGATCGCGCGGCACGGCTTCGCCCTCGGCGAGGTCGAGCTGGACGAGATCGAGAAGGCCGGCGGCAGCCTGCGCTGCTGCGTCGCGGAGATTTTCTAGCGGCGAGTCGTCGGTAGCGCTACGACGCCCCACCGATACCGCGTACGTCATTCCCGCGAACGCGGGAATCCCATGCCTTACGCCTCGGGAAAGCCAATGGATCCCCGCGTTCGCGGGGATGACATCGATTCCGGTCATTCGCGCGAACGAGACACCAGCGCCACGCTTCCTCGCGCACGCACACGAGGCTGGCGACGACGGCCGCAAAGACCCGGGCGAACGCCACGTTGACGACGTCATTCCCGCGAAAGCGGGAATCCATTTCGCTTTTCCGGCGGCGCCCGCCATGGCATTCCCGCATTCGCGGGAACGGCGTCGTTCGAGCACCCCGTCAGCGCGACAGGACGCTCATGCCGTGGCGCGGCGGTTCCTCGCGCACGCGCACGAGGCTGGCGACGACGGCCGCCAGGACCAATGCGAGCGCCGCGTTGACGACGAGGTGGCCCTGCTTGGCGACGTCGGCCAGCCCGTCGCCGAGCACGGTGATCGCCAGCGTCGCCAGCATCGTCGCGACCGTCAGCGCGACGTGATCGAGCGCGCGCGAACCGCGCCGCAGGCCGGGCCGGCGCAGCAGCACGAGCAGGGCGAGCGGCGCAATCGCCAGCAGGCCGAGCTGCAGCGCCGGCCAGGCGTGCAGCGCGCGGCCGAGACTGGCCTGCGCCGCCGGCATCACCGCGAAATCGCCGCCTTCGACCTGGCCCAGGTTCTTGGCGATCCACGGATCCAGGCCGAGCACGCCATGCACCACCAGGCGCAGCGTGATGCCGGGGTGGCGCAGCAGCGTGGCCAGCTCGTCGCGGCGCGAGAACTCCGACAGCCCGTGGCAGACGTTCTCGGGCAGGTCCGGAAATTCCCAGGCATGGTGCGCGCTGTAGATCGCGCAGGCCGGATCGATGCCCAGCTCGGTCAGCAGCGCGGCGCGGTCGTCGGCGAACGGCAGCAGCGCGGTGAAGACCACGTCGGCGCGGTTGTACTGGTCGATCGCGTCCATCATCGCGCCCTCGCGCTGCAGCTGGACGAACTGCACGGCGAAGCCGGCGAGCGCGCCGGCGGCCAGCGCCGCGCCGCGCCAGCCGAAGCGGCCCAGGCGAAAGCGATCGAGCGCGAGCACGACGACGGCGAGCGTCGACGGCAGCAGCAGGTGCTGGATCTTGCTCGTGGCGAGCAGGAACGCGGCGGCGGCGATCAGCCCGAAGCGCAGGCCGCCGCGCGGCGCGTCGCGCCACAGCAGCACCAGCGAGAACAGCGCGTACACCGCCAGCAGGGCGGTCCATTCCGCGTAGAACGTGTTGAGGTACAGCGTGTTGCCGGGGTCGGCGAACAGCAGCGGCAGCAGCGCGGCGTTGGCCAGCGCCGCGCGCGCGTCGCCGCGGCGCAGCCAGGCCAGCGACAGCGCGATCGACAGCGCCAGCACGGCGAGCCAGCGCAGCGCGCCGACCCAGCGCACGTCGTGCACCTCGCCGCTGCCCAAGGCCTGTGCGGTCTTCCAGATCAGCGCGGTGGCGCCGGTGAAGGCCAGCTCGCTCGACCAGTAGCACATCGGGTCGCCGGTGGCGACGAAGCGGTAGTCCGAGAACGGCGCCTGCGGGCTGTTCTGCTGCGGCGGGATCGCGGCCGGACGGTCGGGATAGAAATGGAAGCAGTTCGTGTAGCGCGTCTGGTCGTAGCTGTTGGCGTAGGCGTACAGCGGATCGTGCGACCACAGCACGAACGCGCGCAGCATGCCGGCGAGCCAGAACAGCACCAGCAGGATCGAAACGAGGGGGTGTCGCGCGCGTCGGTGCACCGGGCTCTGCGTCGTCGTGTCTTGCGCGGAGTCTAGAGCGTGCCGCGGTCTTGTGCGGCGACGGGCGGGAAGCCGTCCGGCTTCCCGCCTCGTCACACCGCTCAGTCGGGCTGGGTCGCGTCGAAGCCGTCGCGGAAGATCACGTCGCCCGGATCTTCGAGGTTGCTCAGCTGGAACGTGGCCGGAGCGGCCACGCCGGCCACGCCGGCCTGCACCGTGTACGAGCCGGCGACGCCGTTGGCGGTGGCCGTGACGCTGGCCTTGCCGTCGGCGTCGGTGGTCGCGCTGGCCGCCGCGAGCACGGCGCTGGCGCCGCTGGCCGGAGCGGTGAAGGTCACCGTGGCACCGGCGACCGGCAGGCCGCCGGCGTCGGTCACGCGCACCACCAGCGGCGCGGCGAACGCCTGGCCGACGATCGCGCTCTGCGTATCGCCCGAGTCCACCGCGACCGCGGCGGCGACGTTCGCGGCGAAGCTCGCCGTGACCGTGCAGTCGGCGACGATCGCGCCGGTCGTGTAGACGTCGCCGGCGAGCGCGCCGGCCGGGCAGGTGCCGCCGACGACGTCGACGTGGTAGCCCGGATCGGCGGTCAGCGTGAAGCTCGTCGTGGCGCCGTCGGCCACCGTCTGCGCCACCGACGGATCGATCTGGCCGTGGCCGCCGGACACCGACGGCGTCACCGTCCAGGTCGTCGGCGCGGCGCCGGCGAAGGCCATGACGAAGCCGTCGTGGTCGGCGCTGCGGCGCGCGGTGGTCGCATCGGTCGCGTCCGGGCCGCCGGCGGGCACGTCGGAGTTGCCGCGCGCGATGCCCATCCACAGCAGGCGCGCCTGCAGGTCGGCGGTGACCAGGCCGTGGTCGAGGTCCTGCGCGTAGCCGTCGTAGGAGAACGAGTAGCGCTGGTCGTCGGCCACCGTGGTGCCGGCGTCGAACAGCGGCGGATCGACGATCGGCAGGCTCGCGTCCCACAGCAGGTTTTCCGACTCCACCGCGGTGCCGCGGATGATGCCGGTGACGTCGACGTAGCCGTCGGTGAACTCGAACGCGTTGTAGTCGCCGACGATGGCCAGCGGCACGCCGGCGGCCGCGCCGGGCACGGACGCCGAATCGCCGGTCTGCCAGGCCTGCGCGATGCGCGCGACCGACATCGCCTGCGCGAGACGCTTGGCGCGCACGTAGCCCTGCGTCTCCACGCTGCTCAGCGAGCGATTGTGGATGACCAGCACGGCGAAGCGCTCGCCGGCGAAGCT
This sequence comes from Dokdonella ginsengisoli, assembly GCF_042652785.1. Taxonomy (NCBI): domain Bacteria; kingdom Pseudomonadati; phylum Pseudomonadota; class Gammaproteobacteria; order Lysobacterales; family Rhodanobacteraceae; genus Dokdonella; species Dokdonella ginsengisoli. The sequence continues at coordinate 277,155 of NZ_JBHSHD010000002.1, forward strand.
GGCGTCCAGCAGCAGCGGCGGACGATCGTTGAGCAGGCACGGCGGCGGATTGCTCGAGCTGCAGCCAGTGTCGGTGGTCTCGGTCTTGCGCAGCTGGGTCACCGCGTTGACGGTCACGTCGCTGCGCACCAGCACGCCGACGTCGATGCCGCCGACGTCGTTGCCTTCCTCCAGATACGCGTGATAGGTCAGGCTCGCGTCGTCGGCGTGGATCTGGTCGGCGAGCGCCTGCAGCGCGGCGAGGTTCTCGATCTCCTGCGTGCCGAGCACGGCCGGCGCGCCGAGCACTTCGCGCACCTGCCTGGACAGCTTCTTCAGGCGGACCTGGAACTGCTCGCTGGTCGGGCAGACGTCGGACGAACCCGGATCGGTGTCGGCGCAGGCGTCGATGCTGCCCGAGTCGTGCACGTCGTTGAACAGGCGCAGCATGTTCTGCGAGCCGATCGTCAGCGCGCCGGCCGGGGCCGCCGGCACCGCCACCGGATAGTCCGGGCCGTCGTCGGTGATCGCCAACTCGGTCGGCCACAGGATGCCGATGCCGAAGTCGAAGCCCATCACGCCGGTGGCGCTGAAGTGCATGCCGCCGCTGAAGGCCTGCGCGGTCATCAAGTGACTGGTGTCGATGCCGAACACGTACGGCACGGCGTCCCAGATCGGCGGGTCGTAGCCCGGCGGCGGCGACGGCGCCTGCGTGCCGTAGGGCAGGCCGGGACCGCGGAACGGGCGCGGCTGGCTGGCGACGTAGGCGAACGCTTCGCTGAGCGGCTGCGAGCTGGAGCGGAAGTTCGGCGCACTGATCGCGGCGTCCGCGACCGTCACGCGCATGCTCTGCAGGCAGCGCCAGTTGCGCACGGCGACGCTGTCGCCGGCGCCGAAGCTGCCGCCTTCGCAGCGCGGATGCTCCGGATCGGGCGACGGCGTGGTCGCGTCGAGCGTGATCGCCACCGGCAGCGTGCCGGTGCCGGTGACGGTGGTCGTCGCGCTCGTGACTTCGGTGAGGCCGTAGAACTCGGCCACCGTGCCGCTGACGTCGACGGTGTCGCCGACCGCGAGCGTGGCCGGCACTCCGCCGTAGACGAACACCGCGTCGGAGGTCAGCGGATTGCCGTCGCCGCCGTCCTGCACGAAGTAGCCGCCCGCGCCGATCGCGGTGACGGTGCCGGAGAACGAGGCCGGCTGACCGAGCATCGCCGGATGCGCGCCGTCACCCTGGATCGCGCCGATCGGCACGCGGCCGGTCGAGTTGGCGATCGTGGCGGTGCCCTCCGCCTCGGTGGTGGTGACGTCGCCGCCGCTGATGTTGTCGACACGCAGCTTGAAGGTCTTCGGCGCACCGGGCGTGTTGTTGGCGTTGACCTGCACGACGAACTGGAAGGTCGTGCCGCCGGCGGTGATCGTCGCACCGGTCTGCGCAGCGGCCACGTAGTCGACACCGGCCACGGCGGTGCCGTCGACGGTGGCGAGATCGAAGTGCACGTCGCTGTCCGCGGCGCGGCTGAGCGTGACGGTGAACTCCGCCGGCACGGTGCCGGCGGTCGGCGCGGTGACCGCGACGTCGCCGACCGACAGCGTGAGCGGACCGCCCGAGCCGTCGCAGAAGTGCAGCGGGCTGGAGCCGTTGCGCGGCACCGGGTTGGTGACGATGTCGAAGTCGGCGGCGTTGTCGTCGCTGTCGGTGCAGCCGTCGCCCTTGCGCACGGCGCCGATTTCCTTGCCCAGCGCCGCGGTCGCGGCCGCGCCCTCGAAGCAGTTCGCCGTGCCGTAGCCGACCTGGTCGACCACGCCGGCGCTCGGGCAGGCGCCGGACAGCGCCGTCGCCGAGTTCGCCAGCGCGATCTTGCCGTTGGACTGCGACAGGTTCAGCGGGCCGCCGGCGACGTCCGGCGTCAGCGGGAAATCGCCGCCGACGGTGCCGCCGCCTTCCTCGATCAGCAGGTACTGGCCCGGCGCGATCGACAGGCCGGCCGGCAGCACGTGCGGGAACCAGTTGCCGGTGCCGGTGGCCGAGGCGTACTGCAGCGACCAGCCGCCGATGTCGACCGCCTGCGCGGTCGGGTTGTACAGCTCGATGTAGTCCTTCTTGTACGCCGCCGGCAGGCTCGTCGCGCCGCCGCCGCCGTAGACCTGGCTGATCACCACGTGATCGGCGCCCGGCGTGGTGCCGCCGGTGTTGGTCAGCGCGAACGAGGCGGTCGACGCGGCGCCGGAGACGCTGGCGACCACGGCGTAGCTGCCGGCGGTAGCGTTCGCCGTCGCCGTCACGCTGGCGCGACCGTCCGCACCGGTGACCGCGGTGACGGAGGACAGCGCCGCGCTGGCGCCGCTGCCCGGGGCGGCGAAGCCGACGCTGACGCCGGCGATGCCGTTGCCGAACGAGTCGGTCACGCGCGCCACCAGCGGCGCCGCGAACGGCTGGTTCACCGCCGCGCTCTGCGGCGTGCCGTCGCTGGTCGCCACCGTGTTCGCCGGGAAGCCGATGTCGGCGACGACGCGTACGCTGGCCGCCTTCCGGAAGCGCGGCTCGGCGAGGTCCTTGGCGATGATGCCGTCGCCGTACCAGACGCTGTCGCCGTTATCGAGCAGGGCCTGCAGGATCGTGCCGGTGCCGAGCACGGACGGCAGTTCGACCAGCGACTCGAAGCTGCCGCCGGCGATGTCCTGCGCGGTCAGGTCGGTCGCCAGCGCCACCGGCGCGTCGGCGGCATGGCCGGTCCAGGCGTACAGGCGGAAGTCGTCCGGCGCCGCGCCGGTGTCGCCGGCCGCGCCGGCGGTGATGACGTACTGGCCGGCCTCGTTGCGGTCCAGGCTGCGGATGCCGCGGCCGCCGAGGTCGAGGAAGATCGGCGCGTCGAACACGGCCGAGCCCTGCGGCAGCGAGCCGGGGGCGGCGCCGGTGACCAGCGCGTCGAAGTCGCGCACCGGCACGATCAGCGCCTGCTGGCGCGCGGTGGTCGGCAGCTGCGGCGCGCGGAACGCGAGGTAGCCGGTGGTGCCGTCCGGCGCGATCGCCAGGCCCTCGACGTTGAAGCCGTCCTTCGCCTTCGAGTCGACGCCGTCGGCGCTGCTGTCGGCGAAGCCGAGGTAGTTCGCGCCGAGGCCGTGGCCGTTGCCCTGGTCCCAGGCGACCATGTCCTCGAGCAGCCAGTCGTAGCGACCGGCGTAGCTCAGCGTCGCCGACGCGCCGCTGCCGGTGACGTCGGTGGCGAACACGCGGTGGCGGTTCGGACGCACGTGGAAGCTCTTGGAGTTGCTGAACGAACCGGTCCAGAACACGCGGTCGCCGGCGCGCGCGGAACCTTCGATGTCCAGCTCCGGGTTCTCCAGGTCGGTCAGGTTCAGGCTAGAGCTGAAGTCGAAGCCGGCCAGCGGCAGTCCCGAGCGGTCGCGGCGGTACAGGCGCAGGACGTTGGTCTCGTCGTCGGCGACGAACATGTGCTGCGCGTCGACGGCGACCGTCGCCGAGGCGTCGCTGGCGCCGGTCAGGAACACCGTGTCGGCCGGCGACGGCGCCGCGGCGGAGGCGGCGTAGCGGATCGTGTAGGTGCCGGTGCGCTGGCTCGCATCGGTCGCGCTGACGGTGATGGTGGCGTAGCCGACGCCGTGCGGAACGATCTTCAGCAGGCGCTGCGCGCCGCTGCCGGAGAGCTGCAAGCCGGCGGCGTCGACCACCGCCGCGTTGCTGCTCGCCGCCGCGATCGTCAGCGCGTTCGCGTCGCCGCCGGGGGCGGCGAAGGCGAAGGCGATGCCGTCGACGGCGGCCGGATCGGTCGGGTCGTCGATGACGCCGCTGGCGGCGCCTTCGGTGGCGGCGGCCAGGTCGAGGAACGGCGAGGTGGCCGTCGCGTCGACCGCCACCTGCGGCGTGGCCGGATCGACGAAGCACGGGTCGAAGGCGACGATCGCGTGCGCACTGTGGCCCGGGCTGGCGACGTCGCCGCCGCTGGAAGCCTGCGCGTTTTCGGCGTTGCCGGCGGCCGACAGGGTCCAGCCGGTGATCTGGTTCTGGCCGAGCGCGGCCGCGGACGGCCATGCGCTGACGTTCTGCGTGCGCGGTCCGCCGACGCCGGCGACGTTGTCGCCGAAGGTCAGGCGGTCGATCTGGCCTTGGCTCGCGTCGTAGAGATTGATCTCGTCGCCGCGGCTGAGGTTGACGGTGTTGCCGCCGATGACCTTGACGCCGCTGCACAGGCCCCAGGCCGTGCGGAAGTCGGCCGCCGGGGTCTCCGTCAGGATCACCGACTCGCCGGCCTGGACCACGCCGTAGGCGCCGAGCGGTACCGCACCGGGTGCGCGCGCGCTGTCGCTGAAGCTCCAGCCGGCGAGGTCGACCGGCTGGTCGCCGACGTTGGTGAATTCGACGAATTCGCCGTTGGCGCCCTGGTACATGAACTCGGTGATGCGCAGGCGGCCGCCGATGCTGGTGACGCAGCTGTGCACCGGGCTGGCACCGTTGCGCGGCACCGGGTTGCCGACGACGTCGAAGTCGGCCGCGTTGTTGTCGGTGTCGGCGCAGCCGGCTTCCTTGCGCACCGCGCCGCTTTCCTTGGTCAGCACCGGCGTCGCCGCGCCGCCTTCGGAGCAGTTCGCGCTGCCGTAGCCGACGCGGTCGACCACGCCGGCCGTCGGGCAGGCGCCCGACAGCGCGGCAGTCGCGCTGACCAGGGAGACCTTGCCGGTGGTGGCGCTGAGGTTCAGCGGTCCGCCGGTGACGTCGGGCGTGGGCAGGTCGGCGCCGGCGGTGCCGCCGCCTTCCTCGATCAGCAGGTACTGGCCGGGGCCGATCGACAGCGAGGCCGGCAGCGTGTGCACGGACCAGTTGCCGGTGCCGGTGGCCGAGCCGTACTGCAGCGACCAGCCGGCCAGGCTCACCGCGGACGTGGTCGGATTGAACAGCTCGACGTAGTCGCGCTTGTAGGTGACCGGCGCACCGCTGCCGCCGCCGCCGTAGACCTGGCTGATCACCACGTGATCGGCCGCCGCCGCGGCGAAGGCCGGCCACAGGCCGAGCGAAAGCAGACAGGCTCCGGCCCGGGCGATCCGGGCGAAACGATGGACCTTCATGAAGTGCTCTCCAGATGACGACGCACGGACCCGCAGCGTGCGGCCCCGAATTCAATCAAAAAGCGTAGGGGGCGCCCATGACTTCGGCGTGACAGCCATCACACTGCCGATGTCCGGCGCCGCCGGCTCAGAGGCGGCGCCGGGTGCCCGGACGCGGGGCGGACGATAGTCCAGATCGCGCCTGATGGCGACGCGCTCGGCGCAGCCGCAGCCTTCGCCGGGACCGCCTACAGCGCCGCCAGATTGGCGTAGGCCAGCACCAGGCGCTTGCGCCCGGCGTCGGCGAAGTTGACCTCGACCAGCGTGTGCGCGCCGGCGCCCTCGTAGCTGAGCACGATGCCCTCGCCGAAGCTCGCGTGCCGCACGCGCTGGCCGAGCTTGAACGGCGCGGCGGTGTCCGGGACGGCGGCGGAGACGACGCGGCCGGCGAAGGCCGGGCGGCTGACCTGCACGCGCGGCCGCACCTCGTGCAGCAGTTCGGCCGGGATCTCGTTGAGGAAACGCGACGGCCGCGCGTACGACTCCACCCCGTGCAGGCGGCGCGACTCGGCGTAGCTCAGCACCAGGCGATCGCGCGCGCGCGTGATGCCGACGTAGGCCAGACGCCGTTCTTCTTCGAGGCGGCCGGGCTCCTCGGTCGACTTCTGGCTCGGGAACAGGCCGTCCTCGAGGCCGACCAGGAACACCAGCGGAAACTCCAGGCCCTTGGCCGAGTGCAGGGTCATCAGCTGCACGCAGTCCTGCCAGGCCTCGCCCTGCCCCTCGCCGGCCTCGAGCGCGGCGTGGGCGAGGAACGCGGCCAGTTCCGACAGGCCCGCCTCGACGTCCTCCGGCGTGCGCCGGAAGCGCGCCGCGACGTTGACCAGTTCGTCGAGGTTTTCCACGCGCGATTCGGCGCTGCCACGGCTGTCCTTCTCGTAGAAGTCGCGCAGGCCCGAATGCGCCAGGGCGCGCTCGATCTGTTCGGAGAGAGGTCGGGAATCGGAAACGTCCGCTTCCGCGATTGCCGATTCTCCATTCCCGGTTCCCGGCTCATCGAGACATTCGCGCGCCAGGGCTTCGATCAGCTCCAGGAAGCCGCGCAGCGCGTTCTTCGCGCGCGCGGCCAGCGCCCCCGCGCCCAGTTCCGCCAGCGCCGCCTCCCACAGCGAGGACGAATCGCGCCGCGCGCGCTGACGCAAGCCGTCGAGCGTGCGTTCGCCGATGCCGCGCGGCGGCGTGTTGACCGCGCGCTCGAAGGCCGCGTCGTCGTGGCGGTTGGCGACCAGGCGCAGGTACGCCAGCGCGTCCTTGATCTCGGCCCGGTCGAAGTAGCGCAGGCCGCCGTACACGCGGTAGGCGACGTCGTGCTGGATCAGCTGTTCTTCGAAGTTGCGCGACTGCGCGTTGGAGCGGTACAGGATCGCCACGTCGGACGCGCGCGCGCCTTCGCGCAGGTGTTCGCGGATGCGCTCGACGACGTAGCGCGCCTCGTCCTGCTCGTTGTAGGCCGCGTACAGCTCGATCGCGGCGCCGGCCTCGCCGGACGTCCACAGCTGCTTGCCCAGGCGGTCCGGGTTGTGCGCGATGACCGCGTTGGCGGCGGCGAGGATGTTGCCGGTGGAACGGTAGTTCTGCTCCAGGCGGATCGTCTTGGCGCTGGGGAAGTCGCGCAGGAAGTGCTGCACGTTCTCCACGCGCGCGCCGCGCCAGCCGTAGATCGCCTGGTCGTCGTCGCCGACCACGAACACGTGCCCGGTGCTGCCGGCGAGCACGCGGATCCACGCGTACTGCAAGGTGTTGGTGTCCTGGAACTCGTCGATCAGCAGATGCCGGAAGCGCTCGCGGTAGTGCGCCAGCAGCGCGTCGTTGTGCAGCCACAGCTCGTGCGCGCGCAGCAGCAGCTCGGCGAAATCGACCAGGCCCGAGCGCTGGCAGGCGGCTTCGTAGGCGCGGTAGATGTCGATCAGCACGTGGCTGTCGGAGCGGTAGCCCGCTTCCAGCGCGTCCGGCCGCTTGCCCTCGTCCTTGGCCGAGTTGATGAACCAGGTCGCCTGCCGCGGCGGAAAGCGCGCCTCGTCCAGCCCCATGCCCTGGATGGTGCGCTTGACCAGGCGCTGCTGGTCGTCGGCGTCGAGGATCTGGAACGTCTCGGGCAGCCGCGCCTCGCGGAAGTGCCGGCGCAGCAGGCGGTGCGCGATGCCGTGGAAGGTGCCGATGGTGAGGCCGCGCGCGCCGCCGGCGATCAGGTTCTCGGCGCGGCCGCGCATCTCGCCGGCGGCCTTGTTGGTGAAGGTGACCGCGAGCACCGACCACGGCGGGACGCGCTCGACCTCCAGCAGCCAGCCGATGCGGTGCGTCAGCACGCGCGTCTTGCCCGAGCCCGCGCCGGCGAGCACGAGGTAGTGTCCGGCCGGCGCGGCCACGGCTTCGCGTTGCGCCGGATTGAGTCCGTCGACGAGGTGGGAAACATCCATCGCGTCATTGTAGCGGGCGGGTGCGCGATTCCGTCCGTCTTCGCACGCATCGCTCGCCGCGTGCGACATCCGCGCCTCGCTTTGCGCCTGTGGGATCGAACCCCACGGAGACTTCGCGATGCCCTTCCGCACGATTGCACGTTTCGCCACGCGCGCCGGCCGGCTGCTGCTGGGACTGGCCTGCCTGATCCCGGCCGCCGCGCAGGCCGGGCCGACGCTCGATTCCTTCGATCCGCGCGCCAACGATTCGGTCTACGCGCTCGCCGCGCAGGCCGACGGCAGGCTGCTGGTCGGCGGACAGTTCACCCAGGCCGGCGGACAGGCGCGCGCGCGCATCGCGCGCTTCCGGCCGGACGGAAACCTCGATGCCGGCTTCGATCCGGGCGCGGACGGCATCGTCAGCGCGCTGCTGGTGCAGCCCGACGCGAAGATCGTGCTCGCCGGCTGGTTCGCGCAGGTGCACGGCCAGCCGCGCGCGCGCATCGCGCGCGTCAACGCCGACGGCAGCCTCGACGCAGCGTTCTCGCCGGTGGTCAGCCGCAGCAGCTCCGCCGCGGTCTTCGCCGTCGCGCGCCAGGCCGACGGCAAGCTGCTGATCGGCGGACAGTTCGACGCGGTGAACGGACAACCGCGCAGCAACCTCGCGCGCCTGCACGCCGACGGCCGCCTCGACGAGGATTTCGCCGTGACCCTCGACGGCTACGTCAAGGCGGTCGCCGTGCAGGCGGACGGCCGCATCCTCGTCGGCGGAATCTTCACGCGCGTCGGCGGCGCGCTCGAGGGCCATCTGATCCGGCTGGAGGCCGACGGCCGCCTCGACGGCGGCTTCGGCGCGCCGTTCTACAACCCGGGCGAAGCCGTCAACGCGCTGGCGCTGCAGCCGGACGGGCGCATCCTGGTCGGCGGCTCGTTCGGCAGCCCGGCGCTGAGCCTGGTGCGCCTCGACGCCGACGGCTCGGTCGATGATTCGTTCCAGCCGCACGTCAGCCAGACCGCCGGCGTCGCCGCGCTCGCGCGGCAGGCCGACGGCAAGGTGCTGTTCTGCGGCTCGTTCGGCAGCGTCGGCGGCCAGCCGCGCAAGAACCTGGCCCGGGTGAACGCGGACGGCAGCCTCGACGCGACGTTCCTGCCGCCGGCCGCCACCCATCCGCAGTACACGCCGGGCTTCAACGCCGTGCTCGCGCAGCCGGGCGGGATCAGCCTGGTCGGCGGCGTGTTCACCGCGCTGGACGGCGCGCCGCGCGGCTTCGCCGCACGCCTGCGCGACGACGCGATCTATGCCGACGGCTTCGACTGATCCGCCGGCTCAGACCGGCGGCGGATTGCGCTCGGCGAAGCCGCGCTGGTGCCAGTAGGGATACGCGAGCGTCTTCGCGCTGGCCGCGTCCAGCCGCGCGACCTGGTCCGCCGTCAGGTTCCAGCCGATCGCGCCGAGGTTCTGTTTCAGCTGCTCCTCGTTGCGCGCGCCGACCACCACGGTGGCGACGGTCGGCCGCTGCAGCAGCCAGTTCAGCGCGATCTGCGGAATGCTCCTGCCGGTCTGCGCGGCGATCTCGTCGAGCGCGTCGACGACGCGGTAGAGGTATTCGTCCTCCACCGGCGGGCCGTAGTCGGCGGTCGTGTGCAGGCGGCTGGTCGACGGCAGCGGCTGGCCGCGGCGCAGCTTGCCGGTGAGGCGGCCCCAGCCGAGCGGGCTCCACACGACCGCGCCGACGCCCTGGTCGAGACCGAGCGGCATCAGTTCCCACTCGTAGTCGCGGCCGATCAGGGAATAGTAGGTCTGGTTGGCGACGTAGCGCGGATAGCCGTAGCGATCCGCGGCGGCCAGCGACTTCATCAGGTGCCAGCCGGAGAAGTTGGACACGCCGGTGTAGCGGATCTTGCCGGCGCGCACGAGCGTGTCGAGCGTGGACAGCGTCTCCTCGACCGGCGTCTTCGCGTCGAAGCCGTGCAGCTGGAACAGGTCGATGTAATCGGTGCCGAGACGGCGCAGCTGCTCGTCAACGCTGCGCAGCAGATGGAAGCGCGAGGAGCCGACGGCGTTGGGCTCGTCGTCGAAGCGGAAGGTGGCCTTGGTCGAGATCAGCACCTTGTCGCGGCGGCCCTTGATCGCCTCGCCGAGGATCGACTCGGAAGCGCCGCGCGAATAGATGTCGGCGGTGTCGAACATCGTGACGCCGGCGTCCAGGCACAGGTCGACCAGCCGGCGCGCCTCGGCGACGTCGGTCGCACCCCAGGCCGAGAAGAGTTCGCCCTTGCCGCCGAAGGTGCCGGTGCCGAAGCTCAGCACCGGCACGTTGAGGCCGGAGGCACCCAGTTGACGGTATTCCATCGTCGCGTTCCTCGAGAAGTTCGGGAAGCCTGACTGGGGCGGCCGCGGCGCCGATTCAAGCCTCGCGCCGGCGCGAACGGCGGCGCGAGGATGAAGAAGCGTTCACGTCTCAGTGCGCTTCGGCACTCTTGCCGCGCGCGCCGGTGCCGTTCATCAGGCGATCGGTCCAGGCGATGCCGATCGCCGACAGGATGAAGACGCAGTGGATGATCGTCTGCCACAGCACGCCGGTCGGCGTGAGCCGGTTGCAGTGCGGCGAGACGGTGGTGACGTCCTTGATCGCGGCCATCTGCTCCGGCGTGCAGAACGGCAGGCCTTCCAGCGTGCCGGCGGCGATGAAGGTCTTCAGCAGGTGGATCGAGCTGATGCCGATGATCGCCATCGCCAGCTTGACCTTCAGCACCGAGGCGTTGACGTGGCTGAGCCACTCGGGCTGGTCCGGATGGCCTTCCAGGCGCAGGCGCGAGACGAAGGTCTCGTAGCCGCCGACGATGACCATGACCAGCAGGTTCGAGATCATGACGACGTCGATCAGGCCGAGCACGATCAGCATGATCTCCTGCTCGCCGAGGCTGGCGGCGCCGTGGATCAGGTGCCACAGCTCCTTGACGAACAGCACCACGTACACGCCCTGCGCGATGATCAGGCCGAGGTAGAGCGGCAGCTGCAGCCAGCGTGAGGAGAAGATCAGCGCCGGCAGCGGCGACATCGGGGACGGGGTTCGCGACATGCGGATTGCGCCATGGAAATCGGGGAATGCGCGATTCTAAACGGCGCGCGTGCAGCGCGCATGACCGCGTGTTCAGTCGAAGCCGTCGGCGAACACCCGGTCGGTCACCGCGGACGTGCCGGCCAGTTCGGCCAGCACCGCGGCGTTGGTCTTCAGGATCGCGCCGCCCATCGCCTGCGCGTGCGGGCCGATGTGGTCCGGGGTGTCGCCGCTGTCGTGGTAGTACGGATAGGCGTCGTAGTCCGACTCGATGCCGAGCGCGGCCTGCTTGCCGGCGTCCAGGTACGGCACGTGGTCGGAGCCGAACGGATTGAGGCTGAGCACGACGTCCAGTTCCGGCGCATAGGTGGCCGCGGCCGCGCCGAAGCGGTTCAGATAGGTCTGCGAGTAGCTCTCGTAGTCGGCGTTGAGCCGGGAGTTGGCGCTGTAGCCGATCATGTCCATCACGATCACCGCCTTGACCTTGTCGAGATCGCCGGCGGCCTGCAGGGCGTCGACGTGCGCCTGGCTGCCGTACAGCCCCTGCTCCTCGCCGGCGTAGCACATGAACACGATCGTGCGCTGCGGCTGCGACGGCAGCAGCGCGCGCGCCATCTCGATCACGCCGGCGCAGCCGCTGGCGTTGTCCTCGGCGCCGGGCGTGTCGTTCACCGAACTGAAGGACTGGTTGCGCGAATCGTAGTGCGCGCCGACGACGATCCACTCGTCCGGGAACGCGGCGCCGGTCCAGCGGCCGATCACGTTCTGGCGCGTGATCGAGCCGCCATCCGCGTCGGGCATCTGGAAATCCGGCGTCTCGACCTCCAGGCCGAGGTCGGCGAACTGCTGGCCGATCCAGTCGCGCGCGGCGAACAGCCCGGTGGTGCCGAAGCTGGAGCGGTCCCAGGAAGCCAGCTCGGTCAGGTCGGCGAACCAGCGCTGCGTATCGAGGCGGTCGACGACCTCCTGCACGGCCGGATCCGGCGGCTCGCCGGCCGGTGCATCCAGGCGGTACTGCCGCGCGATCACTTCGTTCGGTCGGACCGCGCGCCACTGTTCGTGCGCATCGGCCCTGTGCGGCAGCGCTTCGCCTGCGGCGAGACGGCGCAGCTGCCAGCGGCCGCCGCGCGCGAGCAGCTCGCCCGGCGGGTCCGCCTGTTCGTTGCAGCCGACCGCACGCAGCGCCAGCTCGTCCAGGCGCAGGTCCGACAGTTCGCCGAGCACGGGCGTGGAGCGCGGCAGCGACGATTCGGCGGTCATCTCGCCCGCGAGCAGCAGGCGGTCGCCGAGTTCGAGCCACCAGTGCACGCCGCGACCGCGCTTGAGCGCGTCGACTTCGGCGGCGTCGGCGGTGTGGATGTCGACCAGCACGGCGCGCTCGGCGGACGGCGCGGCGGACACGGAAAGGGCGAACAGCAGCGGAAGCACAGGGGGCACGGCGAACGTCCGGCAACGGCGAGTCCCCGAGTCTAGCGTCCGCGCCGCGGTGCGGGGACTGGTCAATCGAAGCCGTCGGCGAAGATCGCGTCCGCCAGCACGCAACCGTAGACCAGCTGCCGGGCGCGAACCTGCTCCGCATCGGCCCAGACCAGCAGCGCCGCGCCCTGTTCGCGTGCGGGCGCCACGGCGATCTCGGACGAGACCGCCTCCGACAGCACCTGCGGCGTGCCTTCGAGCACGTCCGCCGGCGACAGCAGCTGGCCGAACAACGTCGCGCCGCCTTCGGCGCCGCGAGCGGTCCAGAGCAGCGCCGTAGACGCCGTGGCCTCGTCGTAGGCGACGGCGGCGGCCACCAGGCCGGCGCCTTCGGCGACGGTCTGCGGCGTCGTGCCCGCGCCGGCCGCGTCGACGCCGAACCAGCGCAGCGCGGTTTCGTCGAAATTTCCGTACAGCGAAACGTAGCGGTCGTCGGCCACGCGATAGTCCAGCAGCGCCGCCGTGCCGCTGGCCGGAAACTCGTCCGCATAGGACACGATGCCGCCGACCGCGGCGGCCTCGGAGGCGCGCCGGCCGACCAGCTGGTCGTTCTCCTGGTCGCGCCACAGCGCCAGCGCCTGGCCGCTCGCGTTGATCGCCAGCGAGCCGTTCGGCGCCGCGACGGGATCGTCATCGCCCGCCAGCGTCAGCACGCCGCCGTCGAGCGTGCCTTCCACGCCGATCCATTGCGCAAGCACGCCCAGGCCGCGGCCGCTGAACAGGAACTTGCCGTTCGCCGCGCCGTAGACCAGGGCCGGCTCGGCGCCGGCCTCGCCGACCACGAACACGTCGCCGCGCGCGCTGCCGTCGCCGTCGAGCAGTTGCGCGCGCGCGCCGTTGAACGGCACGTTCTGCGTCTGCCATGCGACCAGATAGCGATCGTGCCCGCTCGCCGCCGCGACGACCGGATCGATGATCGCATTGCTGTCGTGCGCCAGCTCGAACTCCTCGCCGAGCAGCGCGCCGTCCGCCGCGACGCGGCGGGCGCGCAGCCGGTGCTCGCCGTCCGCGTAGAGATGCCAGATCACCAGATACTCGCCGCGATCGGGGTTCCACGCCGCGGCTGTGCCGTACGCCTCGGCGGTGGTGATCGCGAAGGGTTCGCCGCGCACGGCGATGCCGGTGGCGGCGCAGTCCGCGGCCGCCGCCGGGGCGGCGGCGCCGATCAGTGCCGCCAGCAGCGGCGCCGCGAGGAACAGACTCGGGGCCATCGGGGCGTTTCCTGAAAAGTGATTGTTTCCACTTTTACCATATTCTTCGAGAAACGCGACGCCGCGCGCACGGCTCAGCGCGGCGCGGTCGGATCGGCGTACAGCTGTGCGGCGCGCTGGAACAGCACCCACGACGTGGCGATGTACTTGTTGCCGTTCTTCGGCTTGTTGCCGCGGTGCGTGTGCGTGAAGCCGGCCGGAGCCAGCAGCAGCGAGCCGGTGCGCGGCACGATCCTGCGCTGCTGGTACAGGAACTCGGTCTCGCCTTCGTCGAAGGCGTCGTTGAGGTAGATCGTCCACAGCAGCACGCGATGCAGGTTGTCGTCGCTGTCGACCTTCGGCGAGATCTCGCTGTGCCAGTACGGATAGCCGCCCTCGTCGGCGAAGTAGCGCTGCAGGTTGATGCCGCCGGGACGGAACAGCTGGGTGACCAGCCGCTGCAGCTCGGCGTCGCTCATCGCGCGCACGTCGTCGACGCCGAGCATCGCGGTCTGGCCGTCGGCACGCTTGCGGTACAGCACGGTCGGCGCCAGCGCGAGATAGGTGTACTTGCGCACGTACGCCATCAGGCCGCGCAGCATCGCCGTGTTGAGCAGCGTGACCACCTGGCTCCACTCGGCGTGCGCGCTGATGTTGAGGTCCCAGCTGTCCTTCAGCTGCGTGTTGACGCCGCCGGCAGTCGCGCCGCGCGCGAGCTTGCCGCTGGCCTCGAACGCGTCGATCAGCTGGCCGCAAACACCGGCGTCGAGCGCGCCTTCGTAGACTTCGACGAAGTCCGCGCCGGCGGCCTGCGCGCTCACGCGGCGGCCTCGCGATGGTAGGCGGTCACGCGCTCGACCTCGTTCTTCGAGCCGAGGAACACCGGCACACGCTGGTGCAGCGCGGTCGGCTGCACGTCGAGGATGCGCTCCAGCCCGGTGGTCGCCGCCCCGCCGGCCTGCTCGACGATCATCGCCATCGGATTGGCCTCGTACATCAGGCGCAGCTTGCCGGGCTTGGACGGATCCTTCAGGTCGCGCGGATAGATGAAGATGCCGCCGCGGGTCAGGATGCGGTGCACGTCGGCGACCATCGAGGCGACCCAGCGCATGTTGAAGTCGCGCCCGCGCGGGCCGGTCCTGCCGGCCAGCAGCTCGTCGATGTAGCGCCGCATCGGCGCTTCCCAGTGGCGCATGTTCGACATGTTGATGGCGAACTCGGAGGTGTCCTCCGGAATGCGCAGGTCCGACTGCGTCAGCGGGAAGTCGCCGTACTCGCGATCGAGCGTGAACTGGTGCACGCCGTCGCCGAGCGTGAGCACCAGCACCGTGCTCGATCCGTACACCGCGTAGCCGGCCGCGACCTGCCGCGTGCCCGGCTGCAGGAACGACGATTCGTCCGGATCCTTGATGCCGTCCGGGCAGCGCAGCACCGAGAAGATGGTGCCGACCGAGATGTTCACGTCGATGTTGGAGGAGCCGTCGAGCGGATCGAACACCAGCAGGTACTCGCCCTTCGGATAGCGGTGCGGGATCGGATGCGGGTCGTCCATCTCCTCCGATGCCAGCGCGGCGAGGTGGCCGCCCCACTCGTTGGCCTCCAGCAGCAGCTCGTTGGAGACCACGTCGAGCTTCTTCTGCGTCTCGCCCTGCACGTTCTGCGTGCCGGCGCTGCCGAGCGCGCCGCCGAGCGCACCCTTGCCGACCGCGATCGAGATGCGCTTGCAGGCGCGCGCGACGACCTCGATCAGCAGGCGCAGGTCGGCGTTGAGATGGCCTTTCTCGCGCTGCTGCTCGATCAGGAAACGGCTCAGCGAGATGCGGCCGGGTAGCGGCGTCGACGACATTTAGAAATCTCCGCGGGCGAAGGACGCGCATTGTCGCGGCTGACCCGCGACCGCGCCAGCCCGCAACGGCGTCGCCCGGCGCGTAGCCGCCCAGGCGCCTGCGCGCGGCATGCGCCACCCGCGTACGCCAAGCTGCTGACACCAGGTTGGCAGCATGCCCCCGCCACACTGCCCGGCGTGCAAATCACGCACTTGCGGGAGTGTGTTCCATGTTGAATCCGAACGTGCCGGCCTGGTTCGAGATCCCGACCGGCGATCTGGACCGCGCACAGGCCTTCTATGAAACCGTGCTCGGCATCCGCCTCGTGCGCGAGGACCTCGGCGGCACCGTGCTGGCGATGTTCCCCTACGGCGGCAAGCCGAACGCGAGCGGCGCGCTGATCGCGCAGGACGACTGCGAGCCGTCCGTGCAGGGCAGCGTGGTCTACCTCAGCGTCACCGATCTGGTCCCCGCGCTCGAACGCGCGAACCGGCACGGTGGCGACACCATCGTGCCGCGCACGGCCCTGCCCGAGGGCATGGGCTACTACGCGCAGTTCCGCGACTGCGAAGGCAACCGCGTCGGCCTGTGGTCGCCGGTATGAGCGGGCCTCCGCTGAGGTCCGCGGCCGACGGCGCACGGCGCGAGCGGGCGGAGGATTTCCGATCGGGGCCGGCGCAGGCCGGGCACGACGGCTCGCGCGACTTCGACTTCTGGTTCGGCCGCTGGCACGTCGCCAACGAGCGGCTGAAAGAGCGCCTCGTCGGCTCGACCGAGTGGGAACGCTTCGAGGCGACGCAGGAATGCCGGCCGATCCTCGGCGGTGTCGGCAACATCGACGACTTCGAGAGCGACTGGGACGGCGGTTTCACCGGCATGACGCTGCGACTGTTCGATCTCGCCCGCCGCGAATGGAGCCTCTACTGGGCCAGCCATCGCGACGGCGTGCTGCAGCCGCCGGTGGTCGGCCGCTTCGAGGACGGCGTCGGCACGTTCTTCGGCCGCGACGTGCACCAGGGCAGGCCGGTGCGGGTGCGCTTCCTGTGGTCCGAAATCACCGCGCGCAGCGCGCTGTGGCAGCAGGCGTTCTCGACCGACGAGGGCGAGACCTGGGAGACCAACTGGATCATGCGCATGACGCGCATCGCGACGACGGAGGCACAAATGTGACTGCGCTGGCCGACCACACGAACGCTCTCGACGCGGCCGCAGCCTGCGCCGTCGTCGAACTGCGCCGGTACACCCTGCATCCGGGACGCCGCGACACCCTGATCGAGCTGTTCGAACGCGAGTTCGTCGAATCGCAGGAGGCCTGCGGCATGCGCCTGCTCGGCCAGTTCCGCGAACTGGACGATGCGGACCGCTTCGTCTGGCTGCGCGGCTTCGCCGACATGGAAAGCCGGGCGCAGGCGCTGGCCACGTTCTACGGCGGCCCGGTCTGGCGTACGCATCGCGAGGCGGCGAACGCGACGATGGTCGATTCCGACGACGTGCTGCTGCTGCGCCCGGCGCGCCCGGATTCGGGCTTCGCGCTCGGCGCGGCGGGCCGGGCCGCGGTCGGCGCCGTGCCGCCGCCGTGCGGGCTGGTCGTGGCGATGATCTGGCAGCTGCCGCTGCGCGTCGGCGCGGACTTCGTCGAGCTGTTCGAGCGCCGCGTCCTGCCGCCTCTGCGCGACGCTGGAGCGACGCTGCTGGCCAGCTTCGTCAGCGAGCACGCCGCCAACACGTTCCCGGCGCTGCCGGTGCGCGAAGGCGAGAACGTGTTCGTCTGTTTCGCCGGCTTCGACGACGAGGCGCACTGGCAGCGCCACTTCGGCGACTTCCCGTCCGCCACCACCCCATGCCCCGGCGGCGCCGCGCTCGCCGATCCGCAGATCCTGCGCCTGGCGCCGACCGCACGCTCGCGGCTGCGCGGCTGACTTCCGTCCGAGGAACCGAACATGAAGAAGACCTATCAGGGCAGCTGCCATTGCGGCGCGGTCCGTTTCGAGGCCGAGCTGGACCTCGCCGCCGACAGCTACAAGTGCAACTGCTCGATCTGCACCAAGTCGCGCAACTGGGGCGTGCTGGTCAAGCCGCACGAATTCCGCCTGCTCGCCGGCGAAGGCGAGCTCAGCGACTACCGCTTCGGCACCCACAGCAACCAGCACCTGTTCTGCCGCCACTGCGGCGTGCGTCCGTTCGGCCGCGGCCACATCCAGGAGATCGGCGGCGACTTCGTCTCGGTCAAGCTCGCCTGCCTGGACGGCGTCGACGCGGCCGAACTCGCCGCGGTGCCGGTGCAGTACGCCGACGGCCGCAACGACAACTGGTGGAACCCGCCCACCGTGACGCGGCACCTGTGACGGCGCACGCGCCGACCGATACGGAGGAACCGAACGTGACCCGCCTGCTGCGACTGCTGATGCTCGCCTACCTGCCGCTGGCCGCGCGCCACCTGCTGATCCACGCCGGTTCGGCGCACGCGCCCGCGCCGGACGGCGAGCGCGCCTCGTCGCTGCTCGCCTGACACCGCGCAGACGTGCAGGCGATGGCGACGTCTTTGCCCGTGAGACGGACACGCGCGATCATGCCCGGATGCGCCGCGCCGACCGACTGTTCCTCATCATTCACGCCCTGCGCGGCCGCCGCACCGCCCTGCCGGCGCGCCAGCTGGCGCAGACGCTGGCGGTCTCGCTGCGCACGGTCTACCGCGACGTCGCCGACCTGCAGCTCTCCGGCGTGCCGATCGAGGGCGAGGCCGGCGTCGGCTACGTCCTGCGCAAGGGCTCGGACATCCCGCCGCTGATGTTCAACGCCGACGAACTCGAGGCCCTGGTCGTCGGCACGCGCTTCGTCCGCGCGTTCGCCGGCGAGCGCCTGGCCAACGGCGCGCAGGCGGCCCTGCTGAAGATCGAGGCGGTGCTGCCGCCGGAACTGCAGCAGCGCGCCTCGCGCTCGCGCATCCTCGCGCCGGCGCGCTGGTACGAGGCGAAGTCCGGTCTGATCGACCGCCTGCACGAGGCGATCGCCGCGCACCGCGTGCTGCAGCTGGACTATCGCGACGAGGGCGGCCGCGCCAGCGCACGCGCGATCGAGCCGCTGTGCCTGGCGTTCTGGGGCGGCGTGTGGACGCTCGGCGCCTGGTGCCGCCTGCGCGCGGACTTCCGCAACTTCCGCCCGGACCGCATCGCCACCTTCGAGGCGACCGGCGAGATCTTCGTCGAGACGCCCGAACGCGGCTTCGCCGCCTACCTGCGCGCGGCCGGCGGCGACGCCGAGACGATCGACGCCTGAGCCGGCCCTCTTCGACGCGGCCGCAACCAGCCCTTACATATTTGTTCCGGGGTTCATCCGGACACGATCTTGCGCCCCTCCGACCGGCCTTGATACATAAACGGGAGGAAATTGGAGGGATCCATGTCACGTTTCACGATTGTGCGCATGATCTGCGCAGGTATCTTGCTGTCGATCTGTTTCGTTCTTTCCGGTTGCGCCACTTCGCTGCCGCGTCAGTCCTACAACCGCGAGGCGAACGCCGCGGTCAAGCGCATTCGAGTCCTGCCGATGCAAGGAAGTCAGATGCGGACTTTCGTCATGAACAACCCCGGCTACAGCTTCGGCCTGGTCGGGATTCTGATCGCCGAAGCGAATCAGGCGCCAAAGACCGATTGGTTGCGTGCCCAGGTCCGCAGCGAAGGCTTCGACTACGCCGCCGTCTTTCGCTAACGCCTGACACAAGCCCTGCAGGCGAAGGAAGGCTCCGTGCTGTGGCCCGCGGCACTGATCGAAGCGCCCAAGAGCAAGGTGCGCCGCGATCGTTGGGGTCTGCATTCGCGCTACGAGGCGAACAGCGAAGCCGACGCGCAGCTCGATCTGGCCTTTCAGTTCACCGGTTATCTCGCCGCCGGCGCCGGCGACAGTTCGCCGTACCGGCCTACGGTGGAGCTGATCGCCCGTCTGGTGTCCGCAGACGGCCAGCGCGTCCTGATGTCGGATCAGATTGTCTACAACTCCGTCTTTCCCGGCTCGAATGGCGGCATCACGATCACGCCGGATGCCTCGCATGCCTACGAAGACTTCGACGCCGTCAGAGCCGCCGGCAAGGAGGCGATCGCCGGCCTGCGCAAGGGATTCGAGGCGGTAGCCGACGAACTCGCGCGGCAGCTTTGAGATGACGCGTGCACGATCCGCCGTGCTCGCGGTCGTCGTCGCCGGCCTGGTCTCGGCTTGCGCGCAACCCCGTGGCGACGGACCCACTCGATTCAGCGCGGCTGGCGGGTGCGCCACCACGCCGGCGGAGCTGCCCTCGACGACATTGCGGACCTCGCCGGAAGAACCCCTCGAGATCGCCGTCGACGGATCGGTGTCGTGCTTGCGCGACGGGCGCGGCGATCCGCGTCCGGCCCTCAAATTCGACCTGGCCGGCCTGACCTTGCCGCTGGAAGTGCAGATCACGTCGATCGCGCAGCGGTCGGTGACATTCGCACCGACTGCCGACGTGCTGGATGTCGATGCTCGGACGATCGCGCGGCATCCGTTCGAGCGATTCACCAAACGACAGACGGACTATTCCTTGAGCGTCTTCCTGAACGCGGCGGGGCAGCCGCCGGCATTTCTGCTGCTGATGCCGGACGATGCGTGGCTCGGCAAGCAGAACCGCACGATCTCCGGAGAGAGCTACACCTTCGTCTGGTCGACCGGTGCCGTCATGGGCACCTACACAGGCGGCGGCGAGCGAAACACCGTCTCCACCTTCTCCGACGTCGGCAGGATACGCATCCTCGTCAAACCCTACCGGCCGGCTACGGCCGGCCGGTAGCTTCAACGAGGTCGCCGCCCGCGCCGATGGAGGCGCGCAACCGGATCAGGCCCGGCCGCGCGTGCCGCCGAGCATCTCGGCGCCGACCTTGAGCAGGTCGCCGAGGCCGAGCTGGCCGTCGCCGTCCTGGTCGAGCACCGCACCGAGCAGGCCGCCGTTGCCGCTCTGGTTGATGCGCTGGTTCTCCTGCGCCAGCGCGCCGCCGAGGCCGCCGGGGTTGAGGCCCTGGCGCTGGCTCATGCTGCCGAGCACGCTCATGACGATCGGCGCCAGGATCGCCAGCAGCTGGCCGGCGTTCTGCGTGCCGATGCCGCTGGCCTGGCCCAGGCCCTGGGTCGCCTGGTCCTGGCGGCCGCCGAAGATGCTGCCGAGGATCGAACCGGCGTCCAGACCGCCCGGCAGCGCAGTGCCGCCGCTCGCCGCACCACCGCCGCCGCCGAGCATGTCGCCGAGGATCGAACCGGCACCGGAACCGCCGGCGCCGCCGAGCACGCTGCCGAGGATCGAGCCGATGTCCATGCCCGAATGCGCCGTCGCCGCGCTGTGCACCGCGCTGGCGCCCTCGTCGGTCGCCGCGTTGCGCGCCAGGCCGCCGACGACCAGCGGCACGGCCTGCTGGATCGCCGCCTGCGCCTGGGCCGGATCGACGCCCAGCTGCGCCGCGATGGCCTGGATGCTCGACGGGTCGAGGCGCTCGAGGACCTGGTTGGTCAGATTGCTCATGGAAGTCTCCGCGAAGTGGGGGCGCGAACGCGCGCCGATGCACGATGCCATGGAAGCATGACGCCGGCACGTACGGGCGTAAAAGATCGTGAACCGCACGTCGGCCGGTGCGCGCAGGTGCGATGCTTGGCCGGCCCGCTGTCACGACGCCGCCCTTGTGCGACGATCGCCTCCCGACGAAATCCGATGATCGACTCCAGCCAACGATTCGACGACCTGCGCGCCCGCTACGCCGCTTCGCTGCGACGCAAGCAGCAGGCGCTCGCGGTGGCCTGGCGCGAGCTCTCGGCCACGCCGGACGACGACGGCCTGCGTCGCGACCTGCAGTTGCAGATCCATCGCCTGGCCGGTTCCGCGCTGGCCTACGGCTACGAGCGCATCGGCGAGAGCGCGCGCGCCGCCGACGTCGTGCTGCACGGCTGGGAGACGCTCGCCCCGCCGCTGCGCGGTGTGCCGGGCGAGCTGATCGAGCGTCTTGCCGCGCCGGTGCAGACGCTGCTCGACGACCTCGACGTCGCCATCCGCGACGATGCGCGCAACGTGGCGTCCGATCCGAACCTGCGCGTGCTGCTGATCGAGGACGATCCGGGACAGGCCGTGCTGATCAGCGCCCAGCTGGAGGAGCGCGGTTGCGTCGTGCGCATCGAACGCGGCGCCGACGCGCTGTGGCAGGTCCTGACCCTGTGGCCCTGCCACGCGGTCGTGCTGGATTTCTGGCTGCGCGGCGAGACCGCCGCCGAAGTCGCCACGATGCTGCGCCGCGAATCGCAGTTCGCGCACGTCGCGCTGCTGTGCTTCAGCATCGAACGCGACGAACAGATACTGCGCTCCGCGCTGGACGCCGGCTGCGACGCGGCGCTGGGCAAGGCCGAGGGCCCCGACCGGCTGCTCGCGCTGATCCGCGAGTGCGTGGCGCGGCCGGACCGCTCCGGCACGACGTTCGCCTGAACCACCGCGGTCGCGCACGGCGACCGCGGCTGCCTTCCTCGATGTCGCGGCCGCTCAGTTCGGCTCGGGCACGACGCGGCTGAACATCGGCTCGGCGGCGCCGTCGATCTGCACGCGCGCGATCGCCCAGAACGCCGGCGACGCGCTCCAGCTCCTGGAAGCGAGCCCGATCCAGCGGAACTTCACGCGGCGCCCGGCGAAGGCGCTGCCGAAATCGAGCGTGTCGCTGCGCCAGCCGTCCGAACGGCCCTCGAATTGGGCCGGACCGGAAACGAGGTATACCCCGACGTCCTGCCAGTCGCCGCCGTCGACGCCGACCTGCAGATAGCCCATGCCGGGCTCGCTCATCACGTCGCCCGGGGCACGGTCGAACAGGTAGTCGTGGCGCAGCGTGATGCGCAGCGGATCGGTGCCGGAAACCAGGAACTCGCGCGCCTGCAGCGCGGCATCGAACGCGAGATGGCTGTCGTCGCGGATCACGTAGGCCGGTTCGCCCAGATGCCTGGAACGCTGCCACGTCAGGTCGCAGGCCTGGTAGCAGTAGCCGGGGAAATAGGTGTCGCCGAAGCCGGACGTCCAGTCGGCGGCGAAGGTCTCGCCGGCGCCTAGGTCGTCGGTCGTGGCATCGCGTACCCGATCGTAGTTGACACGGAACGTCTTCTCGGCGCTGGCGCGCGCCGCGGCGTGCTGGCGGTCGCGCACGACGATGCCGAGCGGAAGCACGGCGTCGCCCTGCGTGCTGGCCACCCGCACCTCCAGGCTCAGCGTCGCGGTCGCGCCGGGGGCCAGCTCGATCTCCTCGCTCTGCCGGCCATCGGGGAATTGGAAGTCCCCGCGCGCCGCCGAAGCGCGCAGGCCGACGCGCCGCAACGGCGAGAAGCCGGTGTTGCGCACGGTGACCTCCAGGCGCCCGGATTCGCCGTGATCGAGCGCCTCGTCGCCGTCGCCACCGGACACCTCCACCAGCCGGCTGCCGAGAATGCCGAGCGCACGCTCGCGGTCGTCGAAGCTCTCGACCACGCCGCTCAGGCCGACCGAAAAACGGTCCGGCGCGATCGCGCCCGCGCCCATGCCGCGCTTGGCGAAGCCGGCGCGGCAGCGGCGGTAGTCCGCCTCGTTGTCGGCGCGGATCGCGTACAGCATCGCGTCGCGCGCTTCGGTGTAGGTCGGATCGGCCGGGAACAGCTTGAAGCCGGCGACGACGTCGCCGAGGAAGCGCCGGCGCGTCTGTTCGAAGCGCGCGGCCGGCTTGGCGACGAGGATGTTGCGTGCGCATTCCCACATCGCCGCCGACCAGACCTCGCCGGCGGTGTGCACCTCGGCGTTGGCCAGCGAGCGGCTGAGCCAGTCGTAGGCCGGTGGCGACGGCGGCACCGGCTGGTCGACGCCGATGTGCTTGAACGTCAGCGGATTGACGGACAGGTCCGGCGAGAACGGATAGCGGCGCACGCCGTGGTAGTAGCTGTTGTCCGGATTGCCCGGCGAACCGGCCGGCGGCAGCGGATCGTAGGCGACGTCGTAATCGAGATTGGAATAGGTGCCTGCCGCCGGATAGGCGCCGTAGAACGGCGGCCGGCCCGGGTAGGCGTTGCGGTCCTGCGCGCGCAGGGCGAGCATCTGCGCGATGAAATCGCCGCTGCCCTCGCCGAGCGCGCCCCATTGGCCGCCCCAGACGGTCGGCGGCGGCGCCAGCCGGAACATCATCGCGTGCGTCCATTCGTGCCCGAGGATGCCGAAGTCGAACGCCGAGGCGTCGCGGCGGCTCAAGCTGTAGCTCGAGATGCCCATCGAGATCAGCTCCGAATCGCCTTCCGCGGCCAGCGCCGTGTACGGATGCGCGCCGCCGGACAGCATCCACAGCGGGTCGCCGTCGACGCCGCCGCGGCCGTAGTTGTCCTGCTGCAGGTTGCCCGCTTCCTCGTCGAAGCCCAGGTCGTAGAAATAGTCGTGCAGCCAGTTGCCGGCGTAGAACAGCTGCACCGTCTTGGCGTTGAGCTGCGCCGAACCCGACGGGATCGGCTGCCCGAGGTAGTCGGGCGGCGGACATTGCGTGAAGTCGTTGAGCGTGTCGTTCGCGTCGAAGGCGTAGTCGAACGTGCGCGGGCCGGTCAGCGGCGCGCGCAGGTCGCCTTCGGCGGGCCGGTAGCCGTCGCCGTAGGTGCCTTCGCCGGTGCAGTAGCCGTCGGCGTCGACCTGGTCGGCGTCGAAGTAGGAGTCGATGTTGTTGCCGACCGTCTCGGTGGCACCGTCGGGCAGCCACGGATCGCCGGTGCTGATGCCGGCGTGGCGCAGGCTGACCAGGTTCATCGGCGCCAGCGTGGTCGGACGCCAGCCGTCGGCGATACCGGTCGGATGCGGCGTGGTGAATCCGTACGGATCGCTGTAGGGCAGGCCCTGCGGCGTGGCGAACACGCGGTACGCGAACGGTTGGTGATCGCGGATCAGATCGATGCTGGAGAGCACGCGGCCGTCGGCGGCGGCGACGATCACGGCGCGTGCGAGCGGCCGTTCGACGCCGGGCTGGCGGCCGTGGACCTCGGCGTAGTACGCGGCCTCGAGGCCGCCTTGCAGCGGATACCAGACCGGCTTGATGCGGACCGCGCGGCTCGGCACGAAGGTCGGCGAGCGCTCCAGCTCGAAGTAGCGGTAGGGCGCCTTGTCCCGGATCACTTCGCGCAGCACGCTCGCCGCGAGCAGGCCGTCGACGGCGCCGGCAGCCGATTTCACGGCGCTGGCCTCGTCGCGCAGGAACGCGGCGCGACTCGCCTTGGACACCGCGGCGTCGGACGCACTGCCGCCGGTGATCGCGCGAACCGTGAGGTTGCGGTCCATCAGCACGTTGACGCGCGCGCCGTAGACCTCGACGCCGTCGACCGACTGCGGGAACTGCGCGATGTAGGCGCCCTGGGCGGTGGCGTGCACGCGCACGGTCGCCTCGCCGGCATCGCGGGCGAGCGATTTCGCGGCCGCGCGGCCGTTCTCGCCGAGCGCGCGCCGCGCCGTCTCGACGATCGAGGCGCGGTCGGCACGCGGTGCGGATTTCGCTTCCCCGCCGATATCCGCGACGGCCTCGTCGCCGGCGTCGTCGGCGAGCCAGCCCGACTGCGCCTCCAGATGCGGCGGCACGAACGTGGCGACAGCCTGCCGCTCCGTCGCGCCGGCCGATCCGCTGCCCAGAGCCAGCGCGATGGCCAGTCCGATGGCGCGCCGCGACGCGCCCGTCACTTCGATCTTCATGTGTCTTCCCCAGTCCGTGCCAAAGAAATAAGTAGGATCGTCGTACGTATCGAATCGTAATATCGCGGCGCGGACCATTCCCGCCGCAGTGCCGCAACGCAGGCCGCGCCGTACCGGCCGGGGAGCGTGACGCGCCGGGCGAATTCGCCGATCATTCGCGCCACTCTTTCACCGGGAACCCGCGCAGGCCGGAGCATTCGAGGAACCGAGCGCCCGGCGCGCCTGTCCATCGCCATGCACACCTTTCCCCCGATTTCCCTGATCGGCGCGCCGACCGACATCGGCGCCGGCCATCGCGGCGCCGCAATGGGCCCGGAGGCCCTGCGCGTCGCCGGCCTCGCCGACGCGCTGCGCAGCCGCGGCCTCGACGTGATCGACCGCGGCAATCTCGGCGGCCCGGCCAATCCGTGGCAGCCGCCGGAACAGGGTTATCGACACCTGTCCGAAGTGGTCGCCTGGAACCGCGCCGTGGCGCAGGCGGTCGGCGCCGAACTCGACGGCGGACGCCTGCCGATCCTGCTCGGCGGCGACCATTGCCTGGCGATCGGCTCGATCGGCGCGGTCGCGCGGCACTGCCGCGAGCGCGGCAAGACCCTGCGCGTGCTCTGGCTCGACGCGCACGCGGACTTCAACACCTCCACCATCACGCCGTCCGGCAACGTACACGGCATGCCGGTGGCCTGCCTGTGCGGCTACGGTCCGCGCGAACTGACCGAGCTGGCCGGCGCCGCGCCGATGCTGGCCACCGACGCGATCCGCCAGATCGGCATCCGCTCGGTCGACCCCGGCGAGAAGCGCCTGGTGCGCGAGGCCGGCCTGGACATCTACGACATGCGCTACATCGACGAGATCGGCATGATGCGCGCGATGGCCGAGGCGCTCGACGGCATCGACGCGAACACGCACCTGCACGTGAGCTTCGACGTCGACTTCCTCGATCCGACCATCGCTCCGGGCGTGGGCACGACGATCCCCGGCGGGCCGAACTACCGCGAAGCGCAGCTGTGCATGGAGATGATCGCCGACACCGGGCGCATCGGCTCGCTCGACATCGTCGAACTCAATCCGGCACTCGACGTGCGCAACCAGACCGCGCTGCTGGCGGTGGATCTGGTGGAAAGCCTGTTCGGCAAGTCGACGCTGATGCGCGACTGACCGGCAGCCCGGTCAGTCGAATCCGTCGGAGAAGACCTCGTCGGCGGACACGGCGATGCACGACGGCGTGTGCTGCGCGATCAGCGCCGACAGCGTGGTGACCTGGGCCGGATGGAACTGCAGCACGTTCTGGCCGTTGCCGCAGCCGATCAGACTGCAGTAGCTCATGACCGTGCCCGCCGGGGCTCCCGGCCCGGAGGCCGGACAGCTGGTCGCGCCGGAGTAGCAGCCGCCTTCGCCGCTGTAGCAGCGGTCGATCGTGTTGCTGGCGGTCGGCGCGGCGCCGCTGCTCGCGTTGGTGCAATGCGTGTGATACGCGCCGAAGTTGTGGCCGAGCTCGTGCGCGACGATGCGCGCGGAATACACGACCGGCACCTGCGCGTTGGTGAACACCTGGTTGACGCTGTAGCTGCCGCCCTGCGACTGCGTTTCGCAATAGGCGTTGATCCAGGCGATGCCGGACGCCGAATTGCCGCTGGAGGACTTGCCCGACAGCAGCGCGGCGAAGCTGCGCGGCACGCTGGCGTAATTGGCCTGCCAGTAGCCGCCGAACTCGTTGAGATTGCTGCTGCCGGCCGGCGTGGCGGTGACCGTGTACGGATCGGTCGCGGTGCGCAGGTAGGTGGTGCCCTGCTGCAGGCTGAGGTTGAGGTCGCTGACGTACATCGCGTTCATCGTCGCGAACAGGTCGCCGATCCAGTCGCTGGCCGCGGACGTGCTGTTGGCGAATCGCCGCGACAGGAACTCGTTGTCGGTGTCGATCGCGACCACCGCCGCGCGCGGGCTGCCGGCGGGAACCTGCCCGGCCAGCGCGAGGCCCAGCGCGTCGGGAAACGGGCGGCCGCTGTCGAGGCCGTCCTCGCCCGGCACGACCTCCGGCACCACGCCGGGCGGCAGCACCGCGGCCAGCGGCCGGGCGTGCAGGCGCAGCCGCTCGCCGTCGCGCTCGCCGGTCCAGACGAACGCGCCGGCCGGCGCGTAGCCGCCGCCGGTCACGCGGCCGAAGCCGGGGTCGAACGACAGGCTGCCGCGGACGGTGCCGGCGGCGTCCCGGCCGATCCAGTGCACGCGCCGGCTGCGCGGCAGCTCGTGCTCGCCGGCGGCGTCGACGCGGATCACGCGCGCGCCGGGCGCGTACGGCTCGATGCGTTCGAAGCGCAGGTCGGCACGGCCGCCGTGGCCGTCCGGCACGCCCTCGAGGACGAGTCCGGCGCCGGTGGGAAGCGTGGCCAGGCGCGCGGACGGCGCGGCGGCCAGGGTCAGGGTGTCGTCGGCAGCCTGAGCGGCCAGCGCGACGCCGGGAAGAATGCAGGCCAGGACGGAAGCGAGGAGTCTGCGCATGGGAGGCCTCCGCGGAAGACGGGCCGTCACGGTTGCAGATCGTGGCGCCCGCATCCGTCGACGCGACGTGAAGAGGGCATCAAGTATGACGCACCGGCTCCTCGCCGCGGAACAGCACCCAGCGCCGCGCCTGGATCGCCACCGACTGGCCGGCGACCAGGCCGCTGCCGTCGAAGCGGCCGCGCTCGTGGATCGCCACCAGCGGCGCGGCGAGCGCCGGATGGCGCGCCTCGATGCGCACGGTGGGCCCCAGATCGCGCACCGACTCGATGCGCACGCCGGTGCCTTGCGCCGCGCTGAAGTCCAGGTCGTGCGGCCGCACGAAAGCGGTCACGTCGGCGTCGGCGTGCCCGCTCCAGCGCGCGTGCAGCGCGGCGGGCAGTTCGTTGACCTCGCCGAGGAAGCGGCAGACGAACGGACTGGCCGGCTGCGTGTACAGCGTCTGCGGATCGGCCAGCTGCTCGATGCGGCCCCGGTTCATCACCGCGATGCGGTCGGCCAGCTCGAAGGCTTCCTCCTGGTCGTGCGTGACGAACACGCTGGTCACGTGGATGCGGTCGTGCAGGCCGCGCAGCCAGCGGCGCAGGTCGCCGCGCACGCGCGCGTCGAGCGCACCGAACGGCTCGTCGAGCAGCAGGATCTCCGGCTCCACCGCCAGCGCGCGCGCCAGCGCCACGCGCTGGCGCTGGCCGCCGGACAGCTGCGCCGGCAGGCGGTGCGCGTAGTCGCCGAGCTGGACCAGGTCGAGCAGGTCGCGCACCTTGCGCTGCAGCTCGTCGCGCTTGGGGCGCAGGCGCCAGCGCCGCACGCGCAGGCCGAAGGCGACGTTCTCGAACACGCTCAGGTGATTGAACAGCGCGTAGTGCTGGAACACGAAGCCGACGTGGCGCTTGCGCGCGCTGACGTCGGTCACGTCGCGGCCGTTGAAGGCGACGCGGCCGCGATCGGGGAACTCCAGCCCGGCGACGATGCGCAGCAGGGTGGTCTTGCCGCAGCCGGACGGTCCGAGCAGGGCCAGCAGCTCGCCGGATTGGATGCTCAGGTCGATGCCGCGCAGGGCCGGCGCGCTGCCGTAGGCGTAGTGGATGTCGGCGACGTCGATGCTCATGCGCCACGCTCCTCCGGCAGCGCGCGCCGCATGCGCCAGCCGATGATCTGTTTCAGCACCAGGGTGAGCAGGGCGAACAGCGCGAGCAGCGAGGCGACCGCGAACGCGGCGGTGCGCTGGTATTCGTTGTAGAGCACTTCGACGTGCAGCGGCATCGTGTTGGTCAGGCCTCGAATGTGTCCGGAGACGACGGAAACCGCGCCGAACTCGCCGATCGCGCGCGCGTTGCAGAGGATCACGCCGTAGAGCAGGCCCCAGCCGATCTTCGGCAACGTCACGCGCCAGAACATCGACCAGCCCGACGCGCCCAGCGTGATCGCGGCGCGTTCCTCGTCGCCGCCCTGCGCCTGCATCAGCGGGATCAGCTCGCGCGCGACGAACGGGAAGGTGACGAAGGTGGTCGCCAGCACGATGCCGGGCACGGCGAAGATGATCTTGACGTCGTGGTCGGCCAGCCACGGCCCGAGCCAGCCCTGCTTGCCGAACAGCAGCACGTAGATCAGGCCGGCGATCACCGGCGAGACGGCGAACGGCAGGTCGATCAGGCTGACCAGCAGCCCCTTGCCGCGGAACGAGTAGCGCGTGACCAGCCAGGCCGCGGCGACGCCGAACAGCGTGTTCAGCGGCACCGAGATCGCCGCGACGAGCAGGGTCAGGCGGATCGCCGCGCGCGCCTCCTCGTCGGTGATCGCCGCGCGCCAGACCTCGAAACCCTTCTCGAACGCGTAGCCGAACACCGCCAGCAGCGGCAGCACCAGGAACAGCGCGACGAAGGCCAGCGCGATCGCCAGCAGGCTCCAGCGCAGCCAGCGCGGATCGCGCAGCGCGGTGGACGGTTTGCGTGGCGCGTGAAGGCTCATCGCCGGCTCACCGCGTGTCGGCCGAGCGTCGCCGCACGGTCCACAGCTGCAGCAGGTTGATCGCGATCAGCGCGACGAACGAGGTGACCAGCAGCACCACCGCGATCGCGGTCGCGCCGGCGTAGTCGTGCTGGTCGAGCTTGCCGGTGATCAGCAGCGGCGAGATCTCCGACACCATCGGCATGTTGCCGGCGATGAAGATGACCGAGCCGTATTCACCGATCGCACGCGCGAAGGCGAGCGCGAAGCCGGCCAGGATCGCCGGCCACAGCGCCGGCAGCACGACGCGCCACAGCGTGGTCAGGCGGCCGGCACCGAGCGTGGCGGCGGCCTCCTCGACGTCCGGCTCGAGCTGCTCCAGCACCGGCTGCACGCTGCGCACGAGGAACGGCAGGCTGACGAAGATCAGCGCCACCGTGATGCCGCTCGGCGTGTAGGCGACCTTCCAGCCGAGGCTGGCGAGCCAGCCGCCGAGCGGTTCGTTCGGCGCGTACAGCTTGGTCAGCGTGATGCCGGCGACCGCCGTCGGCAGGGCGAACGGCAGGTCGACCAGGGCGTCGATCAGCTTGCGGCCGGGAAAGCGGTAGCGCACGAGCACGAAGGCCAGCAGCGGTCCGAGCACGAGATTGACCAGCCCGGCCAGCGCCGCGCAGCCGAACGTGACCCGGTAGGAGGCCAGCGCGCGCGGCGAGGCGACCGCATCCCAGAACTGCGCCGGCCCGAGCGTGGCCGATTTCAGCGCCAGCGCCGCCAGCGGAATCAGCACGATCAGGAACAGGTAGCTGGCGCAGACTCCGAAGGTCAGACCGAAGCCGGGCAGCGCATGGCGGCGCCAGCGTGGACGCATGGGGGCTCCGTTCTCGTGGTGAGCGGACCCTTCTTACCTTCCCTCCGGCACGTAGACCTTGTCGAACGTGCCGCCGTCGGCGAAGTGGGTCTTCTGTGCCTTTTGCCAGCCGCCGAAGACTTCGTCAATCGTGAACAGCGGCACCTTCGGGAAGGTGTCCGCGTACTTCGCCGCCACCGCCGCGTCGCGCGGGCGGTAGTGGTTCTTCGCCGCGATCTCCTGGCCCTGCGGCGAGTACAGGTACTTCAGATACGCCTCGGCGACCTTGCGCGTACCGCGCTTGTCGACGACCTTGTCGACCACCGTCACCGGCGGCTCGGCCAGGATGCTGATCGACGGCACGACGATCTCGAACTGGTCCTTGCCGCCGCCTTCGGCCAGCGCGAGCAGGGCCTCGTTCTCCCAGGCCAGCAGCACGTCGCCCTGGCCGCGCTCGACGAAGGTGGTGGTCGAGCCGCGCGCGCCGGTATCGAGCACCGGCACGTTCTTCAGCAGCTTGGTGACGAATTCCTGCGCGGCCGCGTCGCCGCCGTACTTCTTCGCCGCGTAGCCCCAGGCGGCGAGGTAGTTCCAGCGCGCGCCGCCGCTGGTCTTGGGATTGGGCGTGATCACGCTGGTGCCGGGCTTGACCAGGTCATCCCAGTCCTTGATGCCCTTCGGGTTGCCCTTGCGCACCAGGAACACGACGGTGGAGGTGTACGGCGCGCTGTTGTCGGGCAGGCGCTTCTGCCAGTCGGCCGGCACCAGGTCGCCGTGCTCGTGCAGGGCGTCGATGTCGTAGGCGAGCGCGAGGGTGACGACGTCGGCCTCGAGGCCGTCGATCACGCTGCGGCTCTGCTTGCCCGAACCGCCGTGCGACTGGTTGATCTTCAGCTCGTCGCCACCCTGCTTCTTCCATTCCGCGGCGAACGCGGCGTTGAATTCGCGATACAGCTCGCGCGTCGGATCGTAGGACACGTTGAGCAGCGTGGTGTCGGCGTGCGCGATTGCAGTGAGCGCGAAAAGCGCGGACGCGAAAACGGCGGCGATGGTGCGTCGCATGGCGATCCCCTTCGGAAAGTCGATGCGGACAGTCTGGCAGCGAATTCGTTAGCGCGGTGTTACCGCAACATGGCGCGTGGGCATCACCTCATGCCGTCGTCTTCGCCGGCGGAACGTGGCCGCAGAAGCAGCGCCGCCGGATCGAAACGGACGCCGTTTCATTGGCCTGTGGCCTGCCGCCGTTCGCGATCGAAGTCGGGGCGCTCAGATCTTCAGGCTGCGTCGGCGGGAATGGACCGGATCTTCGTAGCGGCCCTGCAGAATGA
Organism: Dokdonella ginsengisoli; assembly: GCF_042652785.1. Classification (NCBI taxonomy): domain Bacteria; kingdom Pseudomonadati; phylum Pseudomonadota; class Gammaproteobacteria; order Lysobacterales; family Rhodanobacteraceae; genus Dokdonella; species Dokdonella ginsengisoli. The sequence continues at coordinate 308,532 of NZ_JBHSHD010000002.1, forward strand.
TGGAGCGCTGCGCGCATGCGGTGACGCACAACCCGCATGCCGCGCAGCGCTCGGGGGCAACCACATGTGCCTGCCGGCGAATGACCGGCAGCGCCGGGGAGCCGGACCACCCTGCGTCGAGTGCGTGCTCGACCACGATCGCGACGGCGAGGATTCCGTTCGGACAGGCGGCGACGCAGTCGGCGTCGCCGAGGCAGCGATCGCGGTTGACGATGGGCCAGACCATGCCTTTCTCGTGACAGGCGGATGCCTCGCTCATAGCCATCCCGAAAAGAACGGAGGACCACACGGTTTCGGACATCGCCGCAGCCGCATCAGAAGTGATACGTGGCGAATGCACCGATCGAATTCTGCGTCTTGTCCCGGACAATCGGACTGTCTTTCGCGTCTCCCTGGAGTCGTGCCGTCGTCGCCGTGATGCCGACGCCCCAATGCTCGCCGATCCGATAGTGGGCACCCAGCCGCAGGCCGACGCTGGAGACGCCGCCACCGGCCTGGTACCGCGGAAGACCGGAGCGCTGCGCCTGCGCGGGGCTGATTCCGAACACGGTCTGCATGTACTCCTCGCTGGCCCAGGTCAGCTGCGGACCGGCGGTCAGCGTGAGGCGCGAGGTGGGATTCCAGCGGGCACTGAGCCCCAGCGTGGCGATCGTGCCCAGCTCGTTTCCGCCCACGTCGGTACCGATCCTGCCGCTTGCCGTGAGCCAGCCCCACGTGTAGCTGGCGAACGCCCCGACCCTTGCGGTGCCGTCCACGTCGCCGAGGCCGTGAAGCCGCTCGCGATCGTCGGATTCCTCGCGTATCTCGGACAAGTCGAACGAGGCGAAAAGGCCCGCGCGCCAGTTTTCTTCCTCGATCAGATTCATGCCGAGCCCCTGCGTTTCGCCGCCGATCAGGAACCGCCCGTACTTGGCCGTCACCACCGGCAGGAGGCGTGTTTTCTGCTCGTCGCTTCCCGGATACTCGGGCATGCTGACGGCGCCTGCGCCGATCGAGAGATCCCAGCGGTCGGCCGGATCGGCAAGCGCGGTATTCGCCGACCCGCCGGCGAGCAGCGTCACGGCGGCGATCCAGAGGCGATGACGTGTCGAGCGGTGCGGCATGCGAACTCCGTGGCAGGGGGAGGTGGGCGAGTGGGCCCGCACTGTGCACGGCGCGTTTTAAGAACTGTTTAATCGGCTTTAAGAGTTTTTTAATCGCAGCTGCCGATACTGCGCCGCGCGGCCACCGGAAGATTCCCGCTGCAATGAAAGTGCTGATCGTGGAAGACGACGCCATGCTGGTGGATGCGATCGCGCGCGGCCTCCGCAGTGAAGGCTGGGACGTCGACTCCGTCGGTGATGCCACGGGTGCGCGCCTGGCCACGCTGGACTGCCGGTACGCGGCGATCGTGCTCGACCTCGGCCTTCCCGGCTCGTCCGGCTTCACGGTGCTGTCCGGCCTGCGCGAGCGCTACGACACGACGCCCGTGGTCATCGTCACCGCTCGCGACAAGCTGAGCGACCGCATCCGCGGGCTGGATGCCGGCGCGGACGACTACATCGTCAAGCCGTTCCAGCTCGACGAGCTGTCGGCGCGCCTGCGCGCCGTCGTGCGTCGCAGCCAGGGGCGGGTCGCGCCAGCGCTCAGGCACCAGGACATCGAAGTCGATCCGGTCCGGCGCACGGTGAAGAAGGCCGGCGTCCTCGTCGACCTGTCGATGAATGAATACCGCACGCTGCTGGCGCTGATGGAGCATCCGGGCAGGGCGATGGACCGCGACCAGCTCGAGGACCGGGTCTACGGCAGCACCGGCACGATCGAGAGCAACACGATCGCCGTGTACGTGCATCATCTGCGCGCCAAGCTCGGCAATGACGTGATCACGACGGTGCACGGCTTCGGCTACTGCTTCGGAGCAAAGAACTGATGCCAGGCGCGCTTCCGGACGGTTCGGCGGCGATCGACGCTCCGTCGGGAACGTGGCCGCCCGGGAAAGCATGCACAGGCCGCTTCGGGTCGCTGCGGACGCGCCTGCTGATCGCCATGTCGGCGATCGTGCTCGTGTGCTGGAGCATCGCCTTCGGCACGTGGCTGACGCTCAACCTGAGCGAGCAGAGCGTGTGGGATCGCTCGTTGCGCGAGTCGGCGAAGATCGCCCTGGCCTCCCTGCCCTCCGATTTCGACCGCCTTCTCGCCGATGCCGCCTTGGCCGACCGCACCCGCAATCCGGGCGTCCCCGCCGCCGTGGACAAAGAGTGGGACATCGGCCTGCAGGTGTGGGTCAACGGACGGAAGATTCTGCGTACGCCCAGCGCGCCCGCCGCCGCCCTGAAACCCGATTTCGTCGAAGGTTTCGCGGACCAGTCGATCGAGGGACAGGTGTGGCGGGTCTACGACCTCGCCGACGCCACCGGCAAGGTCCACGTCCAGGTCGGAAAGTCGCCCAGGCAGCGGGCCGACACGATGCTGCACGCGGCCGGAATCGCGACGGCGGCGACGCTGGCGCTGATCGCACTGCCGGGGCTGGCGATCTGGTGGGTGACGCGCTGGTCGTTCGCGCCGATCGACGATCTGCGCCGGACCATGGCGATGCGCAAGGCGCTCGACCTGGCTCCGCTTCCCGCGGGCCACGTACCGGTCGAGGTGCAGCCTCTCATCGAATCGTTCAACGCCCTCCTGCGCCAGCTGGAAGGCGCCGTCGAGAACGAGCGACGCTTCATCGCCGATGCCGCCCACGAACTGCGCACGCCGCTCGCGGTGCTGCTGGCGCAAGTCCAGGTCGTGCTGAACGCCGACGATGCGGCGGAGAAGAATCGTGCGGCAAGGCAGCTCGCCGCCGGCGTGGAGCGCAGCGCGCGCCTGTCCGAGCAGCTGCTCGACCTGGCCCGTCTCGACGCCGGCAACCATGCCTCCGAGCGGACGGTCCTCGACCTGTCGGAACTCGTCGCGCTCGTCGTTCGCGACTTCGAAAACTCCGCCCGGCAGCGACGGCAGTCGATCGTGCTGGAGATCCAGGCCACGCCCATCCACGCCAATGTCGACGACATCGGCATCCTGTTCCGCAACCTGCTCGACAACGCGCTGCGCTACGGCAATGACGGTGGATGCGTCGACATCTCGTGCCGCCGCGCGCGGCACGACGGCACGCAGTACGTGCGGCTTTCCGTGCGCGACGACGGACCCGGCGTGCCGGTCGGCGAGCGAGCCCGCATGTTCCAGCGCTTCCATCGCGTTGCGGGCTCTCGCGTGAGCGGCAGCGGGATCGGGCTATCCCTCGTGGAGCGCATTGCGCATGCCCACGGGGCTTCGATCGACGTCGGCGCCGGTCTGCGCGGCACCGGTCTGGAGATCGCGATCCGGTTTCCGGTTCATGCGCCGGAAGCCGCGGAATAGTCGAACGCCGGGCGGTCGCCACGGCCACGCGCCCTTATCCGGGACGAACGGAAAGCCCGCCCCGACGCCCCGGCTGCAAACCGCCGCTCGAGCGGCCGGCCGTTCCCGGGAACGCGCACGGCGCCCGGCTCACTTCTGCGAAACCGCGCTCCGCTCCGCCGCCGCACCGGCCTTCGGCTCCTTCTCACCGCCGGACATGGCGTTGGCGATGCCTTCGGCGAACGTGCCTTCGATGTCCCCCATCGAGGTGGTTCCGCCGTAGATGCCGCCCCAGGCGAAGGTCTTGTCCATGCTGAATTCGGACAGCAGGGTGTGCGAGCCCGTCTGGAAGATCTTGATCAGCGCGTCGAGATGGATCTGCCCCAGGCCCGCCATCATCGCGCGGGCGAAGGCATTGCCTTTTTCGTAGCGGGTGACAGTGACGTCGATGTCGTACTGCCGCGGTTCGGCCGCGTTCGCATTCAACGCCTGCCGGGCGGCCAGCCGGGTCTTGATCTGGTCGGCGAGGCGCGCCCTTTCGTGGTCGGCCATGGTCACCCCCGGCGCCGTGGAGACGGCCAGCGCCGCCGTGTCGTTGGCCTGCAGCACGACGCTGTTCACCGCGGCGGAGCCGGCGAACTTCGCGCGCGGCGGCGACGAAGCGCAGCCACCGAGAACGAGCACGAAAAAGCAGGCAGCGGCGAACGCTCGCCGAGCGACGTAGACGGACACGATTTCCCCTTCGGATTCCAAAAACGCCCCACCCCTGGCGCCCGGTCAATCCAGCAGATTCCGCGCACGCCCACGGACGCCGCGACGGCGGCCCGTGCCGCTACATCTGGCGGAACAGATGCAGATAGCTGCGGCTGACCGGCAGCACCTCGTCGCGGTGCCTGAGGTGGATTTCCGCCGTCTCGTTGTCGCCGCGTACGACGTGGCTGATCGCGCGCAGGTTGACCACCACCGAGCGATGCACCTGCGCGAACTGTGCCGGATCGAGCTGCGCGAGCAGCTCCTTCAGGCTGGTGCCGACCAGCGCCTCGCCCGGCTGGCCCGCGTCGCCGCGCCAGGCGACGCGCGTGTACTTGGTGTCCGAGCGCAGATAGTCGATCTCGTCGACCGCGATCAGGCGCAGGGTCGGGCCGGCCTGCGCGCGCAGCCAGCGCAGTGGCGCGGGTGCGGCACTGCGCTGCAGCTGCGCGGCGAGCTGCTGCAGCAGCGCTTCGGTATTGGCCGCCGGCTGCGCGGCGGCGAGGCGCTCCTTGAGCCGCGCGACCGTTTCGGCCAGCCGCGCCGTTTCGACCGGCTTGACCAGATAGTCGAGCACGCCGTGCGAAAAGGCCTGCACGGCGTACTGGTCGTAGGCGGTGACGAAGACCAGATGCGCGCGGCGGCCGATCGCGCGCGCGGCTTCGACGCCGGACAGGCCCGGCATCTGCACGTCGAGGAAACAGATCTGCGGCCGTTCGCGCTCGAAGGATTGGATCGCCTCGCGACCGTTGCGTGCCTGCGCGACCACCGCCAGTTCCGGCCAGGCCTGCGCGAGCTGGCGCGCCAGCGCCTCGCGCAGCAGCGGTTCGTCGTCGGCGATCAGCGCGGTCGCGCGCTCGCTCATGCGCGCGCGGGCAGGTCGAGCTCGGCGCAGACGCCGTGCGGCGGCTGTTCGCTGACGCGCAGGTTCGCCGCTTCACCGAAGATCAGGCGCAGGCGCTCGCGCAGGTTCGCCAGGCCCGTGCCGAGTCCGCCGCCGCTGGCATGCAGGCCCACGCCGGTGTCGCGCACGCGCACCCGGCAGTGCTCGCCGCGCCGGTGCACGTCGATGTCGATGCGCCCGCCGTCCTCGGCCGGATCGATGCCGTGGCGCACCGCGTTCTCGACCAGGGTCAGCAGGGTGATCGGCGGACACGACAGCGCGCGCACGGATTCGTCGACGTCGATCGCGTAGTGCAGCCGGTCGGGCATGCGCATGTGCATCAGTTCGAGGTAGGCCTGCACCAGATCCAGTTCCTGCCCCAGCGTGGTCGAGGCCTCGTGCAGCCGCGGCACCGCCGCGCGCAGATAGGCGATCAGCGCGCGCAGCACGGCCGGCGCCTGCGGCGAGCCGGCGTCGACCAGCGCCTGCACGTTGGCCAGCGTGTTGAACAGGAAATGCGGCGCCACCTGGGCCTGCAGCAGATGCAGGCGCGCGTCCAGCGCCTGGCGTTCGAGTTCGCTGCGTTCGAGATCGAACGCCAGCGCCTGCTCGCGCGCGAACGCTTCCCTCTGCCGCACGAGCGCGCCGAGCGCGACCCACGGCGCGACCAGCAGGCCGGCGATGTTCATGCCCACGAAGCAGCCGAGCAGGTGGCCACCGTGCCAGAACGGCGGTTCGCCGTTGGGCACCAGGGCGAACAGCGAAAAAGCGGATACCGCCGCCACCGGCACCGCGACCGCCGTACCGACCACCTGCAGCATCCAGCGCGGCAGCCACGGCGGCAGGCGCCGCGGCCAGCGCTCCAGCGCGCCGAACGCGAAGACCGTGCCCAGGCCGATCGCGGCGGCGTTGAACGGCAGTTCCAGCGCCGGCGGGCAGACCAGCACCAGCACGCTCCACAACACCAGCGAGATGCCCAGCGCGACCGCCACCCGGCGCCAGCCGAAGAGCCGTGCGAAACCGAGGGACCTCGCGGGAGTCAGGACGGCGGACATGGCACCAAGGATAGTCCAGTTGCGGCTTCGCGGCGGCCGTTCGCGCAGGCCGGAAACCGGCGGCCCGCGCCGCCTCACGCATCGCTCTTCGGTGCCGCGGCGGGACGGCTCCACGGCTCGCCCGGTGCCCGCACGTAGCGCCTGACCACGTAGCCCCAGGGAATGGCGACCGGAACCAGCACCACGCCCACCAGGCAGGCGAACAGGGTCTGCGAGGCGTAATCGTCCAGACCCGGCCCGAGCCACATCGGCACGGCCGAGGCGATCACCCACAGGCTCTTCCAGAGCAGCTCGAACAGCAGCAGCGGAAGCATCCGCAACGGATGGCGCAGCCCGAGCAGGCACATCAGGGCCAGCGCCCCCAGCATGGCCCGTATGACCGATTGCCGGCCGGCGACCCAGTCCGGCGGCGAGACGATGTGCGGCCACACCGTCGTGACCAGGCCGGCGGCGATGAGCAGATACATCGCCCTCAGCAGGTACAGCCGCAGCGTGCCGACATGGTCCGTGGCGTCCGCCTGCGCAGCCCGTTCGACGATCACGGCGACTTCTCCGCGGCCACGCCGCTGACCAGGAACCAGAACGCCAGCGCCCGCTCGAACGCCGGCATCGGCAGCCACCGCTGCATGACGGCACTCTCTTACAGATGCGGCAGCCACATCAGCGCGGTCGCGGCGGCGACGCCGACGCCCGTCACCAGGGTCGCTGCGGCGATGCCGGCCGCGGCGGCGTATTGCACGACCGTGCGGCGGCTTCGCTGCGCGCGCAGGTAGAACTCGAGCAGGGCCAGCGGCACGATCGCGTAGACGGCGAACGCGAGCACGGTCAGGGCCGGACCGCTGAAGGAATCCGCATCGAAGCCGGCCGGACCCTGGTTCACCACGATCCAGAACATCAACCCGACGCGGAAGAACCAGACGCCGCTGACCGCCAGGAACAGGCGCAGCGCCCAGCGCCGGTGCAGGTCGAGGCGGCGTGCGCGGGCGTGACGCCAGGCGATCGCGGCGCAAGTCAGGATCAGCAGCGCGTTGAGGCTGATCGCGACGTGCTGCGGCAGATCGCCGGCCGCGCCGCGTCCCCACACCATGACCAGTCCGCCGACGCTCATGATCGCGGCCGTGGCCAGGTAGGCGCGGCCGGTCCAGCGGTGGAACGCCGGCAGCGTGCGCCGGATCGCCGGCACCAGCTGCAGCAGCCCGCCCACCGTGATCACGAAGGCGAAGGTGAGGTGCAGGCCCAGGACGAGGTTGAAGAACGTCTCGCCGGCGACGTAGCCGTGCGGCATCACCTTGTTCCACAGCTCCGGATGCCCGCTCACAGTCGCCCGCCCGTACAGGCCGGCGACGTAGGTGGCGAACACCAGCTGGCCGAGCGCCGTGACGACGAACCAGAACACCGCCGCCGCGCGCAGCAGGCGCGCGGGAAGCCGTCCGGTGCGGGACGGCGCCGGCGTGCGCGCCGATGCCGGCGAAGAATCCGGCCCGCTGCGCGATGCGGTTTGCAAAGCTGCTTCCACGACGTGCCCCTCGAACCTCGACGAGGAGCACTCTGGCTGCCGCCCCGGCCGCCTCGGAAGGGGCTTTCCGACGAACGCCGCGGCGACGGATCCGGATGGCGGCTGGCGGCGACGAACGGCGCCGCCGGCCGCTCCGGCCGTGCGACCGGCTAGAAGTCGTAGCTCGCGCCGGCGTAGAACGTGCGTCCGAGCGCCGGCTCCAGGCCGCCGCCGAACACGCGCGCGTAGTACTTGCGGTCGGTCAGGTTCGACACGCCGCCGAGCAGGCGCAGGTGCGGGACCACCCACCAGTCGGCGGAGAAATCCTCGACCGTGTACGAGGGCACCTTGGCCGGGATGTACGCCGCCGTACCCGGCGTCGCGTTCGGCTGGTTGGAGTCCTGCCAGTACTGGCTGGCCACCGAGACCGCCGACAGCGCGAGCTTCCAGTGCAGGTCCTCGCGCCAGACCACGCCGACGCGCGCGAGGTACTTGGGCGAGAACGCCGGTTCGTTGCCGACCTGCACGGCCGGGTTGTGCGTGGCGGTGAATTCCGCGTCGAGCAGGCTGACATTGGCGAACACCGACAGGTGCTGCGTCGTCTGCGGATCCTGCGCGGCGAGGAAGTCGTAGGACACCTGGCCCTCGAAGCCGCGGTGGCGCGTGTCGCCGCTGTTGCGGTTGATCGTGTTGCCCTGCGGCAGGTCCGGAATCTGCTGCGCCTCGATGCGGTCGCGCACGTTCACCTGGAACAGGCTGACGTCGTAGAACAGGCCGTCGCGCGGCGTGCCGTGCACGCCGGCCTCCAGCGACAGCACCTTGGTCGGGTCGGGGTTGTTGACGTCGCCGGCGGCGGTGTTGCCGAACGGCGAGCCGATGTCGAAGTAGCGCACCGGGCGCCAGCCCTGCGAGACGTTGAAGTAGGTTTCGTTCTCGCGGCCGAAGTCGTTGCCGAAGCCGAGGCCGAACAGCGGCACGGTGTGGGTGACGTCGCGCCGGACCAGGTCGCGCGTCAGGTTCGACGGCTTGACCGTTTCGTCGATGTCGACGTTCTCGCGGTCGATGCGCACCGACGGCACGAAGTGCCAGCCGCCTTCGAAACGGAACACGTTCTCGGCGAACACCGAGGCGTAGTCGGTCGAGCGCGCCTGGCGCAGGCGCTCCACGCCGTCGCGATCGAAGCGGTCCGGCCGAAGGCCCTGCTCGGTCCACTGCCGGAACGGCGCGTCCGAGTGGTAGACCGTGGTGCCGACGGTCAGCGCGTTGCCGCGGCCCCAGCGATGCAGGAAGCGCGCGTCGAGGCCGCCGAAGCGGAACTGGTCGTCCTGCAGGGTCGAGGTGGTCGGCGGCACGGTCGGCGAGGGCGCGCGATCCTGCGCGCGCGAGGCATTGTCCTGGTAGCCGCCCCACAGCTTGGCGACGAGCTGGTTGTCCTCGTCGAAGTCCTGCCTGTGGGTCAGGCTGAGCACGTAGCGCTCGGTCCACAGCCGGTTGTACGGCGTCGGCGACTGCTCCTCGTCGGCGCGGAACTGCGCGTAGCTGAGCTTGCCCGGATCGCCGGTGTTCAGATCGTAGGCGTGGAAGTCGAGCGCGGTGTAGGACTCCTCGCTCGGGCGGTAGCCCAGGTGCAGGTCGGCGCCGCGCAGCTTCGAGTCGCCGTTGCGGCGCTGGCCGTCGTTGGTCCGGTAGTGCACGTCGGCCAGGTACTCCCACGCGCCGGAGGTGCCGGACACCTGGTTGAAGGATGCGAACAGGCCGTTGTCGCCGACCACGTTCTCGGTGAAGCCGGCGAATTCGCGGTCCTTCACCGGCTTGCGGCTGACCAGGTTGACCACCGGCGGCGGCTCGGGACCGTACAGCAGGGAGCTGCCGCCGCGGATCAGCTGCACTTCGGACAGGGTCTGCGGCAGCGGGAAGGTGTAGAGGGTCGGGTAGCCGATCCAGTCGGACATCAGCGGGATGCCGTCGAGCAGCACCGTGACGAATTCCGATTCCTGCGGATTGCCGATACCGCGATAGGACAGGTTCACCTGGCCGGGCGACTGCTGCTCGGAATAGAACAGGCCCGGTGTCTGCGCGAACAGCGCGCGCAGGTTGTTGTCGACCACGGTCGGTATCGCGTCGACCTTGGTGATCGAGGTCTTCTTGGTGACCGTGATCAGCGGCCCGTCGACCTCGCGCATGATGTGCTGCAGCTTGGGCCGCGATTCCCAGTACGCGCGGTCGCGTACCTGTACCTTCGGAAGCTCGGCCGGAGGGGACGAATCCGCCGGCGCGACGTCTTCGGCGTGCGCGCCGGTGCAAAGCGTGGTGGCTACGGCGAGCGCAAGCGCGCCCGGCACGATGGCTATCGTTCTCATTTCCTTCCCCGGCTGGTGCCGTCCGGCCGCGGACGGCTGGTGGACGGCTTTATCGCAGCCGGAGTCGGAAGCGAACAGGGCCTTCAGACCTAGGTCTACAGGCTTAGATCAGGCCAGAACCTCTCATCGCGGCGCCGGATCCGGCACGAAGCCGCCCGGGAACGGCTGCGGCTCGGCGCGTGCGATCGGCCGCGGCACGATGCCCTGCGCGACGAGGTTGGCGCGGCTGTCGTACCAGACGGCGACCGTCTCGGCGGGCGCACTCGTCGCGCGCACGAACGTGGTGGTGTCCACGCGCGCGTACTCGCGCGCGCCGTGCCCGGTGCCGAGGCGTTCGCCGCGTGCGAGCGAGCGCTGCTTGGCTTCGGCAGGGGCCGGCGCCGGCATCGCCTGCGCCCGCGCCGAGGACTCCGCCTCGGCGGCGCCCGCTTCCGCCTTCGGCGCGGCGGCGGGCGCCTGCGCGATCTCGTCGCGCCGCTCGCGCCAGACCGGCGCGCGTTCGGTGAACACGGCCACGCCGATCACGCCGACGTTCGCCGGCCGGTCGGTGCGCGCGGCGTAGCTGTCCGGCAGCGCGGTGAAGTTGAACTGCGCGATCTCGTCCAGGCTCTTGCGCCAGCCGGCGATCTCGGTCGTCTCCCAGGGGTCGAGCACGTAGCCGGACTGCTCGGGACTGGCGGTCTCGCCGCTGACCGCGTTGACGCCGTCGACGCTGAGCACCGCCAGCACGCGCGCGCCGCTGCGGTTGGACAGGCGCACCGAGTAGCGGTGGCCGGGCGTGCCGGCGACGTAGAGCTTGCCGCGGCTGGCATAGGTCGGCAGCGTCGCGCCGGTGTCGCGATCGACGACGGCCAGATCGAGCAGCCGCCCCGCGCGCGCCTGCGGCGAGGCGACGGCGGCGAGCGAGGCGAACAGGGCGCAACAGAGCAGGCGTTGCATGGCGGACCTCCGGGTTGGATGAAATCCTGCAACGCGGCGGAGGCGAGCGCGGGGTTGGCTTCCTGCCGCCGGGTTGTCATTGCGGATCTCAGCCCATACCATTGCGCATGAATCATGCGCATAATTTCTGAGGGTCGCCCATGTCGAACCCAACCAAGAAAGCCACCAACCTGAGCATCCGCGCCGACCTGCTCGAGGACGCGCGCAAGCTCGAGATCAACCTGTCGCGCGAATTTGAAAAGCATCTGGAGTCGGTCATCCGTCAGCGCCACGCCGAGCAGTGGAAGCGCGACAATCGCGAGGCGATCGAGGCCTACAACCGCCACATCGAACGCGACGGCCTGTGGAGCGACGAGTTTCGTACGTTCTGATGGCCCGCCACGACGTCTATCTCAACGAGCACACACAGAGCCGCAAACGCTTTCCGTACTTTCTGGTCGTCCAGTCGGACCTGCTCGAGGGCCTCGCGACCGTCGTCGTCGTGCCTCTCGGCAAACCCGGCTTGGTCGAGGGCAAGCTGGCGCAAACCCTCACTCCGCAGCTCGACGTCAACGGCGAATCGCTGGTGATGTACACGCCGGAACTCGCTGCCGTGCCCGCCACCTTCCTGCGCAAGCGCGTCGGCAACATCGACGCGCAACGCGACCCAATCCTGCGCGCGCTAGACTTCCTTTTCAGCGGCATCTGAACTCCTCATGCAGAAACGACGCATCCTGACCGGCATCACCACCTCCGGCACTCCGCACCTGGGCAACTACGTCGGCGCGATCCGGCCGGCGATCGCCGCCAGTCGCCGCGACGAGGCCGAGTCGTTCTACTTCCTCGCCGACTATCACGCGCTGATCAAGTGCAGCGATCCCGAGCGCGTGCGCACGTCGACGCTGGAGATCGCCGCGAGCTGGCTCGCCTGCGGCCTCGATCCGGAGCAGGTGTTCTTCTATCGCCAGTCCGACATCCCGGAAATCCCCGAACTGACCTGGCTGCTGACCTGCGTCACCGCCAAGGGCCTGCTCAACCGCGCGCACGCCTACAAGGCCGCGGTCGACCAGAACCTCGCCGCGAACGAGGACCCGGACGCCGGCGTCACCGCCGGGCTGTACATGTATCCGGTGCTGATGGCCGCCGACATCCTGGCCTTCAACGCGCACGAGGTGCCGGTCGGCCGCGACCAGATCCAGCACATCGAGATGGCGCGCGACATCGGCCAGCGCTTCAACCACCTGTATGCGGCGGAACTGGCGCACAGGGGCGTCTGCTTCACCCTGCCCGAAGCGCGCATCGAGGAGAACGTCGCCACCCTGCCCGGCCTCGACGGCCGCAAGATGTCCAAGAGCTACAACAACACGATCCCGCTGTGGCTGCGGCCGAAGGAGCTGGAGAAGGCCATCCTCGGCATCGTCACCGACTCGCGCGCGCCGGGCGAGCCGAAGGATGCGGACGCGTCGAACATCTTCGCGATCTACCAGGCCTTCGCCGACGCGCAGGAAACCGCCGCGATGCGCGAGGCGTTCGCCGCCGGCATCGGCTGGGGCGACGCCAAGCGCAAGCTGTACCAGCGCATCGAGGCGGAGCTGGCGCCGCTGCGCGAGCGCTACGACGCGCTGTTCGCACGGCCCGACCGCATCGAGGAATTGCTGCTCGCCGGCGCCGGCAAGGCGCGCGCGCGCGCGCGTCCGTTCGTCGAGGCGCTGCGCTGGGCGGCGGGCATCCGCCGCCTGACCGACGGCGCGACCGCCGCCGCGGCAGCGCCGTCCGCAGGCGCCGCGCTGCCGCAGATCAAGAGCTACCGCGAGAACGACGGCAAGTTCTACTTCAAGCTCGCCGGCGCGGACGGCGCGGTGCTGCTGCAGAGCCGCGCGTTCGATTCACCGAAGGAGGCCGGACGCCTGGCCGCTGCCCTGGTCGACGCCGGCGACGACCGCGTCGCCAGCGCCGAGCTGCTGATCGAGGCCACGCCGCCCGACGGCGTCACGCTGCACGCCGACGCGATCGCGCAGGCGCTGGCGGCACTGAAGGCCGACAAGCTGGCGAAGGGCTGATCCCCGGCGCGTTCCCGCACCTCGTGCGCGCCGATGCGGGCACGGGGTCGGCGCCCGGTCAGCCTCCGGCCGTTCGGGAACGCGTCCGGGCAGCGTATCCTTCGCCTCCGGAATCCGCTGCGCCTCGCCCGTCGTGCCCGAACTCTCCTTCCGCCTGGTCCTGCTGCTCCTGTTCGCGATCTACCTCGCCTGCGTGCTCTACGTGCACCTGCGCGGGCGCCAGCGCCTGAAGTTCGGGCGCCAGCTGGTCGACCACTCCGGCCTCTTCGCGCCGTACAACGTGCTGATGTACGCGTTCTCGGCGGTGCCGGCCAGGCCGATCCTCGACCGCGCCCGGTTCCCGCACCTGGACCTGCTGCGCGACAACTGGCAGCGCATCCGCGCCGAAGCCCTGCACCTGTTCGACGAGGGCTACATCCGCTCGGCCGAGAAGCACAACGACGCCAGCTTCGCCTCGTTCTTCAAGGAAGGCTGGAAGCGCTTTTATCTCAAGTGGTACGGCGAACCGCTGGCCTCGGCGCACGCGCTGTGCCCGGAGACGGTCGCGCTGCTGGAGAAGATGCCGTCGGTGAAGGCCGCGATGTTCGCCCTGCTGCCGCCGGGCAGCAAGCTGAACCCGCATCGCGATCCGTTCGCCGGCTCCCTGCGCTATCACCTCGGGCTGGTGACGCCCAACTCCGACGACTGCCGCATCTTCGTCGACGGCGAGCTGTACTCCTGGCGCGACGGCGGCGACATCGTGTTCGACGAGACCTACGTGCACTGGGCCGAGAACCGCACGCAGGAAACGCGCGTGATCCTGTTCTGCGACGTCGAGCGGCCGCTGCGCACGGCGCCGATGCGCGCGGTCAACCGCTTCGTCAGCCGCGTGCTCGGCCAGGCCACGGCGACGCAGAACGTCGGCGGCGAGCGCGTCGGCACGGTCAACCGCCTGTACGCGCTCGCGCACCGCGCCGGCGAACTGCGCAAGGCGTTCAAGCGCCGCACCCCGCTCGGCTACCGGCTGACGCGCATCGTGCTGATCGCCTGCGTGGTCGGCTGGCTGGTGCTGCCGTGGATTCCGCTGCGCGCCTGACACCGGCCGGCGGCGCGTGAGACGTCACGTGCGGCGCACGATCACATGCGTCGCGCGCTCGCCGGCGACGGTCTTGTCGCACGCGTAGCCGAGTTCGTGCAGGTCGAGGTCCCGGAACAGGGACTCGCCGCGGCCGAGCAGGACCGGGCTCACCGCCAGGTGCAGCTCGTCGATCAGCCCCGCGCGCAGGTATTGGCGCACCGTCGCCGCGCCGCCGCCGAGACGGACGTCGAGCCCGCCCGCGGCATCGCGTGCGCGCTCCAGCGCGGCGTGGATGCCGCCAGTGACGAAGTGGAACACGGTGCCGCCCTTCATCGGCAGCGGCGCGCGCGCATGGTGCGTCAGCACGAACACCGGCACGCGGTACGGCGGCTCCTCGCCCCACCAGCCCTTCCAGTCCTCGTCCGGCCACGGCCCGCGCACCGGACCGAACATGTTGCGCCCGAGGATCCACGCGCCGTTCCCGCGCATGCCTTGCGCGGCGAAGCCGTCGTCGACGCCGATCTCGCCGCCCTCCAACCCCTGCATGGCGCGCCAGGTCCGCGTGGGAAAGAACCACTGCATCAGTTCGGGGCCGCGCACGCCGAGCGGATGGTCCAGGCCCTGCGCCGGGCCGGCGCCGTAGCCGTCGAGGGAGACCGCGAAGCTTTTGACGACGAGCTTTGTCATGGGATCGGCCTTTGCACGAAGGAGGATTTCCTCTTCGCGACGATCGACGGCGCGCCGATTCGACGGGCGTCGCCGCCTTCTTTCAGTCTCGTCGCGGACCGGCCTCGACGATCGCCAGCGCGTCGGGTTCGCGCCCGGTGGTCCAGTGCGTGCGGACCTTCCAGCCGTCGACGTCGATCACCGCGACGCGGTCGCCGCCGCTGATCGCCACGTAGGCGCGGCGGCCGTCCGGGTCGACGCGTACGCCGATCGGCAGCGCGGTTTCGCCGAGCATGCTCGGCCGGTAGGTCGCGCCGGGTTCGTGCAGGTCCACACTGGCCACCTGCTTGCGCGCGGCGCGGTCGAACACGCTCAGCGTGGCGGCCTTGGCGTTGACGACCAGGACGTGGCGATCGTCGGGGGTGAGCGCGACGCGGATCGGAAAGCCCGCACTGGGCAGTGTCGCGGTGATCCGGAAGGTGGCCGTGTCGACGACGCTGACCGTGCCGGCCTCGCGGCTGGTCACCCACACCTCGCGACCGTCGCGCGTGATCGCGACGCCCTCGGTGCCGGCGCCGGTGGCCAGCTCGCCGCTCTTGACGCCCGCACGCAGGTCGATGCGGCTGAGCACGCCGCCGTTGACCTGGGTCACGTAGGCGGTGCCGCCGTCCGACGCGACCGCGACCATGTGCGGCTTGCCGGAGCCGACCGCGATGCGGCGCGTCACCCGGCCGGCGGCGACGTCGACCTCGAGCAGGCTGCCGCTGCCTTCCGTGGTGACCAGCACGCGCCGGCCGTCGGCGAGGAAGCGCAGGCCGTACGGGCGCGTGTCGGCGCCCAGGTCGATCGTGCGCGCCAGCTTGCGCGCCGGCCAGTCGAACACGCTCAGCGTGTGACCGGGCTGTTCGGCGCCGTAGTTGGCGACCACGGCGTAGCGCCGGTCGCGCGACACGTCGATCTCGTGCGGTCCGGTGCCGGTGGCGAATTCGGCCACCCGCTCGCCGCTGCCCAGATCCAGCGCGAACATCGACTGCGCGCTCTTGTTGCCGACCAGCAGCACGCCGGCGGCAGCCGCCTCGCCGCCGTCGAGCGCGGCGAATGCGACCGCCAGCGCCAGCACCCTCGCGATCTTCATCGTCTTCGCTCCGCGTCGAAAGGGGAAACCGCGCCGCGAGCGACGGCTCGTCAGGCCGCGGCGGCGAACTCGCTGGCCGCGCCGGCGGCCAGCGCGTCGAAGTACTCGCGCGTCAGCCTGTGCTGCTCGGCGGCGCTCTCGGCGCGATTGGCGACGGCACGGAAAGCGGCGTTTTCCGGCCGGTCCTTCGCGTACCAGCCCAGGTGCTTGCGCGCGATGCGCACGCCCTGCGTCTCGCCGTAGAACGCATAGAGGTCGTCGAGATGGCCGAGCAGGATGTCGCGCACCTCGCCCGGCGACGGCGGCGGCAGCGTCTGCCCGGTGGCGAGGAAGTGCGCGACCTCGCCGAAGATCCACGGCCGCCCCTGCGCCGCGCGGCCGATCATGACCGCGTCGGCGTTCGTCGCCTCGAGCACCTCGCGCGCCTTGCGCGGCGAGTCGACGTCGCCGTTGGCCAGCACCGGGATGCCGATCGCCGCCTTGATCGCGGCGATCGTCTCGTACTCCGCCTCGCCCTCGTACAGGTCGGCGCGCGTGCGCCCGTGCACGGCCAGCGCGGCGACGCCGGCGCTTTCCGCGATGCGCGCGATCGTCACGCCGTTGCGGTTGTCGCGGTTCCAGCCGGTGCGGATCTTCAGCGTGACCGGCACCGCGACGGCCTTCACCACGGCATCGAGGATGCGCCCGACCAGCGCCTCGTCCTGCAGCAGCGCGCTGCCGGACCAGACGTTGCAGACCTTCTTCGCCGGGCAGCCCATGTTGATGTCGACGATCTGCGCACCGTGGTCGACGTTGTAGCGCGCCGCCTCGGCCAGCATCGCCGGATCGTAGCCGGCGATCTGCACGCTGACCGGGTCGGGCTCGCCGACGTGGTCCATGCGCTTGATCGACTTGCGCGTCGTCCACAGGCGCGGATCGGCGATGGTCATCTCCGACACGGCCAGGCCCGCGCCGAGCCGCTTGCACAGCTGGCGGAACGGCTTGTCGGTGACGCCGGCCATCGGCGCGAGCACGACGGGCGGATCGATGGCGTGGGGACCGATGCGCATCGGCGCATTGTAGCGGCGGCGCTTTGCGCGCGGAGCCGCGCGACGACCTGTCGCCACCGGAGCACGCGCCAGCCGGTAGACTTCGCGCCCATGAAGCCGCTTCCGACCGCGATGACCGTCCCCGATCCTTCGCCCCGCCGCCGCTCCCCGAGCCCGGGCTGGCGCTGATGGCTTTTCTCGAAACCCTGATCCGCCTCTTCACCGAACACGGCTACGTCGCCGTGTTCGTGGTGCTGCTGATGAGCGGCTTCGGCATCCCGTTGCCGGAAGACATTTCCCTCGTCGCCGGCGGCGTCATCGCCGGCCTGGGCTACGCCAACGTGCACGTGATGGCGGTGGTCGGGCTCGCCGGCGTGCTGATCGGCGACGTCGTCATGTTCCTGACCGGCCGCTACTTCGGCCACCGCGTGCTGCGCTGGCGCTGGGTTTCCTACGTTCTGACCCCGCGCCGCTACGCCAAGGTGCAGCACAAGTACGCGCGCTACGGCAGCCGGCTGATGTTCGTCGCGCGCTTCCTGCCCGGCCTGCGCACGGCGATCTACATCACCGCCGGCATGAGCCGGCGCGTGTCGTTCGCCCAGTTCATCCTGTTCGACGGCCTCGCCGCGGTGATCTCGGTGCCGTTCTGGGTCTATCTGGGCTATTTCGGCGCCGAGAACCACCAGTGGCTGGTGGCCTGGGTCAAGCGCGGCGAAAGCGTGGTCCTGGTCGGCGCGCTGCTGCTGGTCGCCCTGGTCGCCTGGTTCTGGTGGCGGCGCAAGGGTCGCGCGCACGCGCGCCTGCGCGCGCTGCGCGCGCATCGCGCCCGGCGCCAGGCGCAGCACGAACCGCCGCCGCACTGAGCCGGGGCAAGGGTTTTCCCCAATGGCCGGAGCTGCACACACTGCCTAGTCTGCCATCCTCAAGATGCCGCGCCTGCGCGCGGTCAATGGACAGGCGAGGGCGCGACATGGGCATCGGCAGTGTGATCAGCGGCGCGGCATCCTGGGTCAAGAACACGGCCGAAGACGCGGTCGACGCCGGCGCGGACGCGCTCAAGGGCGCGCAGGACTTCGTCGGCGACCGCCTCGACGACATCGACCAGGCCAAGGACTGGGTCGGCGGCAAGATCGACGGCGCGGTCGAAGGCGCCGAGAAGGCCGTCGACGGCTTCCGCCAGGACCTGGTCGAGTTCGGCGAGGAACACGGCGGCATCGTCGGCAAGGCGCTGGCCGAGAACGTGTCCAACTCGATCGGCGTGGTCGAGGGCGCGGGCCTGGCTGTGTACGACATGGGCAAGGGCGTGGTGCAGCTGGCCGACGGCGCCAGCAAGCTGGTCAATCCGCTGGAGTGGGCCACCCACGGCGGCGAGAACCTGCAGCGGCTGGAGAACGTGGGCAAGGCAGCCGAGACCTTGGGCAACCTGGCCAGTCCGACGGCGTGGATCACCAACACGGACGGCAACCTGAACACGGCCAAGGCGCTGTGGAACGGGGTGACGGCCGGCTATCAGGATGCGGCGGCGCAGGGCGACTGGTCGAAGTTCGTCGGTCGCGGGGTGGTGGACATCGGCAGCCTGCTGATCGGCGTGGGCGAGGCGAACGCGGCGATCAAGGGCGCGCAGGGCGCCAACGCGGTGGCGCGGATCGGCGAAGGCGCCAATGCGCTGGACAAGGCGGCCGACGCGGCGCGCGTGCTGGACGCGGCCGGCGATGCCGGAAAGGCTGCGCGCGGGGCCGATGCCGCCGCCGACGCGGGCAAGGTCGCGCGCGGGGCCGACGACGTCGGCGACGCGGCCAAGGTGGCCGTGCGCACCGTCGAGCAGGATCGCGCCCTGATCAGCGGCCTGTCCAAGGCCGGCAAGATCGAGGAGGCGCGTGCGGTCCTGCGTCCCTTCGTCGAATCCGGCGATCTGGACGGCGTGCTGGCGCGACTGGACGTGTCCGCGCCGAAGGACGGCGCCTATTTCTGGTCCGGCGTGAAGAACGAAGCCGGCGACCTGGCTGCCAAGAACGGCGGCCTGACCCTGGAGACCACGCCCGGCGGTCGCGTCGTCGACAACTGGAAGGTCGACGTCGGCGGCAAGCAGGTCGACCTGATCAACCAGCACTTCCCGTACAAGAACGCCGACGGCAGCACCAAGCCGATGCTGGAAACGTTCTGGGGCCGCCTGTCGCACAATTACGCCGAGAGCGCGCGCGGCGAGGTGTTCGTCGTGCAGAGCCCGGAGAAGGCCGCTGTCGGCGGCGGCGACGTGTGGAAGCAGGTGGAACTGCCGGCGTTGAAGGAAGGCCTGAAAACCGGCAGGATCACGCAGATCCACGACCCGGTCATCGTGACTCCCGCCCCCAAGTGATTTCGAGCATGTCGTTCGACCAGATCGTGCAGGTGTTCGAGAGCGACGGACGCCTCGCGCTCGAAGGCTTCGGTGCCGGCCATTTCACCGCGCTGGCCGACGGCGATCGCGAACGCGTGTTCGGCCTCGCCGCCGCGCGGCTGCCGGCCGGACAGTACGACGAGGTGGCGATGCAGGCGCTCGGCAAGCTCGAGCTGCCGCAGGCGCGCGACCTGCTCGAACGCAAGCTCGCCGAGGCGCCGAACGGCGTCTGCCGCGCGATCGCGCTCGGTGCGCTGTTCGACGCGACGCGCGAGCGCGCGCACGAGGCTGCGCTGATCGAACTGCTCGGCGCGCCCGAGCCGAACACGCGCGAAAAGGCGCTGACCTACCTGACCCGGATCGAGGACGATTCGAGCGCGGTGCTCGACGCCTTCGAGCATCGCCTGGTCGAGGAGGACCAGGCCGGGCTGCGCACGTGCCTGGCCGATGAGGTCATCTACCGTTCCGGCCTGGTGCCGCGCGGACGCGTCGATCGCAACCTGGTCGTCTGGGAAGAACGCCTGACCTCGGCCGACGCCGGCGAACGCCGCCGCGCCCTGGCCGAGCTGCAGGCCGCGAGGAAGACCTGAGCGCTGCGGCCGTCACGTGCCCGGTGCCTCAGCCGGGCGCACCGAAACGTCGTTCCACGTCCTCGTAGCGCGGCATCACCGGCGCCGTTCCGGCGCGCTCGGTGGACAGCGCGGCGACGCGATTGGCGTGCTGAACGGCCGCGCGGAACGGCCGCCCCTGGCCGCGCACGATCGCCGCCGCCAGCGCACCGGAGAACGCATCGCCGGCACCTGTCGCGTCGATCGCCTCGACGCGCTCCGGCGCGAGCCGGTAGCACACGGCTGTATCACCGCGGCGCTCGCCGTCGGCGTGCGAGACGAAGCAGCCGCGCGCGCCGAGCGTCAGCACCACCGTCAGCGCGCCGAGCCGTCGTGCCAGCGCATGCAGTTGCGCGTCGTCGCACGAGGCGAGGCTGCCCGCCTCCACGTGCACGCCGGCGATCTGCGCCAGCAGCTGCGCGAACTCGGTTTCGTTCGGCGTGATCAGGTCGCACAGCGCGAGCAGATCGGCGTCGAACTCGGCGCGCACCGGCGCCGGGTTCATCAGGCGCAGCAGGCCGTGGCGCGTGGCGGCCTGCAGTGCGGCACGCGTGGCGGCGATGTCGTTTTCCAGCTGCAGCAGCAACAGCTTCGCGCCGGCGAACAGGTCCTCCTGCGCGTGCACGAAGTCCGGCGTCAGCGCCTCATTCGCGTCGAGCTGCACGACGTTCATCGGCGCGCCGTCGCGATCGACGAAGATGCCCGAGGTCGCGGTCGAGCGTTCCGCGTGGATCTGCCAGCGGCACGGCAGCTGCTCGTCGGCCGCGAAGCGTTGCGCGACGGCGCCGAGGGCGTCGTCGCCGAGCGCACCGATGAAGGCACTGGCCACACCCTGGCGCAGGCAGGCGACCGCCTGGTTGAAGCCCTTTCCGCCGGGACCGGTGTGGAATGCCGCCGCGCGACGCGTCTCGCCGGGCTGCGGAAAGCGGTCGAGTCGCCAGATGTGATCCTGCACGTAGGAACCGACCACGACCACGTCCGCCATCGCCGCTCGCCCGCCCGCTCTTTTCCGAAGCGCAGTGTAGCGGGCGGGCGGCGGCTTCGATCAACGCGTCCGATCAGCGCGCGGCGAGGATCACCACGTCGACGCGGCGTTCCTGCGCGCTGACGCCCGCGGCGTACGGATCGACGCTGCGCACGCTGACGCGATCGGCCGGAATGCCGCGCGCGTCGAGGTAATCGCGCACCGCCGCGGCGCGGCCGAGCGCCAGCTCGCGCCCGCCGGCGCTGTCGACGCCCTCGACGGAAACGCGCGTGGTC
This sequence comes from Dokdonella ginsengisoli, assembly GCF_042652785.1. Taxonomy (NCBI): domain Bacteria; kingdom Pseudomonadati; phylum Pseudomonadota; class Gammaproteobacteria; order Lysobacterales; family Rhodanobacteraceae; genus Dokdonella; species Dokdonella ginsengisoli. The sequence goes on from NZ_JBHSHD010000002.1 coordinate 329,538, forward strand.
GGCTCGTCGCGCAGCACGCTGGCGAGCCGGTCGAGCGAGCGCTCGGCGGTCGGCGTCGGCGCGCTGCCGCCCGGCTGGAACTGGTATTCGCCCAGGCGCACGACCAGGCCGCGCGCGTCCAGGCGCGACTCCATGTTCGGCAGGCGGTTCTGGATCGCCATCAGCGTGCCGCGCTCGGGCGCCACCCATTCCGCGCCGGCGACGGTTCGCTGCGGCGGCACCTCGCGCACGCTGGCGCGCGCGAGCAACTGCTCGCGCTGCGCGCCGAGGTCGCGGCTGCGCTGTTCGGCGTAGCGCGCCAGGGCGCTGGCTTGCGCGATGCGCACGAGCCGTTCGGCGACGTAGACGCTCTGCTCGCGCGTCGCCTCGCCGAGGTTGCGGTAGTCGCGCGTCAGTCCGTTCACGGCGAAATCGGCGTTGTCCAGTTCGGCGCCGCCGTAGTCGACGACGCGCGGGTCGCGGTGCAGCTCGTCGAGCTGGTTCTGCAACCGCGCCAGCTCCGGCGGCGCGGCCGGCGGCACGCTGACGCAGCCGGCCAGCGCCAGCAGCACGGCGAAGGAGGAAAGACGTGCGTTCAGGGCGTTCATGGCGAACCTCCGATCTGGGCACGCAGGCTGTCGAGGCTGCGTTCGAGTTCGGCCGCGGCGGCCTCGGCGCGGAACTGGCGGCCGCGCGCGGCGGCCAGATCGCCGTCGACGCGGGCGCGCTCGGCGTAGATCGCGCTGCGCGTCCAGGCGCGCGTCTCGAACGCGTCGGTCGCGCTCGCCAGCATCGCCTGGGCGGTGGCGAACTCGGTGGCGGCGTAGGTGGCCGCGTCGTCGCGGCCGGCGTTCTGGACGGCGGTGCTCGCCTGCACCAGCGCGAGTTCGGCGTCCTTGCGCTCGGCGGCGAGCGCGACGCTGCCGCACGAGAGCAGGATCAGCAGGAACAGGATTCGGAACATGGCGGCCTCCGTGACGTCGAGGACCACCGGCGGCGACCGGCACCGCCGGCCCGCTTCCCGTCGTCGACTATGCGAGCGCCGCCGTGAACGTCGACGAAACTCCGCCGGAGCCGCTTCAGAGCTGCTCCAGCACTCCCGCGATCGTCGCCGTCATGAAGGTCGCGATCGAACCGCCGAGCACGGCGCGCAGGCCGAGGCGGGCGAGATCGGCGCGGCGGTTCGGCGCCAGGCCGCCGATGCCGCCGATCTGGATCGCGATCGAGGAGAAGTTGGCGAAGCCGCACAGCGCGTAGGTCGCGATCAGCTGACTCTGCTGGCTCAGCTGCGACAGGTGCTTGGACATGTCGACGTAGGCGACGAACTCGTTGATGACGACCTTCTGGCCGATGAAGCTGCCGACCAGCGGCGCCTCCGCCCAGGGCACGCCGATCAGCCAGGCCAGCGGCGCGAGGACCCAGCCGAACAGCGTCTGCAGCGACAGCTCGACCGGATGACCGGCCTGCGCGCTGAGCCATGCATTGAGCGAGGAATCGGCCGTCGCGCCCCAGGCGTGCGCGCCCAGCCACTGGAACGGCGCGTTGAGCAGCGCGACGAGGGCGATGAAGGCGAGCAGCATCGCGCCGACGTTCAGCGCCAGGCGCAGGCCGTCGGCGGCACCGGTGGCCGCCGCGTCGATGACGTTCGCGGTGGTCTTCTCCACCTCGAGCTTGACCGTGCCGCGCGTCAGCGGCTCGCCGGTTTCCGGAACGAGGATCTTGGCCAGCATCATCGTCGCCGGCGCGGCCATGATGCTGGCGGTGAGCAGGTGCGTGGCGAAGAACACGCGCTGCGCCGGGTCCTCGCCGCCGAGCAGACCGACGTAGGCGGCCATCACGGAACCGGCGATGTGCGCCATGCCGCCGATCATCACCGTCATCAGCTCCGACTGCGTCATGCGCTCGATGTACGGCTTGATCGTCAGCGGCGCCTCGGTCTGGCCGATGAACACGCTGGCGCAGACGCTGGTGGTCTCCGCACCGGATACGTTCATGACCTTGGTGATGACCCAGGCCATGCCCTTGACGATCTGCTGCATGAAGCCGATGTGGTACAGCACGCCGGTCAGCGCGGCGAAGAAGATGATCGTCGGCAGCACCTGCACGGCGAATACGAAGCCGAACTTCGACACGTCCATGAAGCTGCCGAAGATGAAGTCGGAGCCGACCTTGACGAAATCCAGCAGCTTCACGAAGCCGGTGGCGATGCCGTTGAACACCTCGCGCCCGAGCGGCAGCTTGAGCACGATCGTGGCGAACACGATCTGCAGCAGCAGACCGGTGGCGACCAGGCGCCAGCTCACCGCACGCTTGTTGTTGGAGAACGCGAACGCGATCGCGATCAGCACCGCGAGACCGAACAGTCCGAACGCGATGTGGCCCAGCGCCTGCAGCATGCTTGTTCTCCCCCAAGCGCCTGTGCGCCGGCAATCGGGGGAATGTAGAGCAGCGGCAAATGCTTGCGCAAGGCGAGACGGTCGCGGACATTCCGATCCTTGCGTCGGGCGCTGCCGCCCCTTCTCCTGCAACGGTAGAGGTGAAGGCGGCCTGTTCTCCCTCTCCCGCTTGCGGGAGAGGGTTGGGGTGAGGGTTCTTTTCGCGAGGCCGTCCCTCGCGAGGCCGTTTCACGACTCCCCTCACCCGCGCCGACGGCGCAACCTCTCCCGGACGCGGGAGCGGTGACGACACCGGCTCGCCGGAGCCTTTGACGCTCTGCAGCAAATGTGTTCTAGTCGGAGCGAGCGTTCCCCCTTGCGGAGTGACTTCAGGAATGGACGTATAGACGCCCATTCACGGAAAGTCGTCGACAGGCTTCGACGGGGTACGCCGCCATGCGGAGGCAGCGCACGATGGCAGCAACCCGGCATGCAGGCCTGTACGACCCGGCCTACGAACACGACAGCTGCGGCTTCGGGCTGATCGCGCAGATCGACGCGCGCGCCGGAACCGGACTGGTCGACAAGGCGTTCGGCGCTCTCGAGCGCATGGCGCATCGCGGCGCGGTCGGCGCCGACGGGCTCTCCGGCGACGGCTGCGGCATCCTGCTGCACCGGCCGACGGCCTGGCTGCGCGCGCTCGCCGCCGAGGCCGGCATTTCCCCGGGCCCGCACTTCGCCGCCGGACTCGTGTTCCTGTCGCCGGACCCGGCGCTGCGCGAGCAGTCCGTCGCCGAACTGGAAGCGCGCCTGCGCGACGAGGGACTGGGCATCGCCGGCTGGCGCGAGGTGCCGCTCGATCTTTCGGTCTGCGGCGAGCAGGCCGCCGCCTCGCTGCCGCGCATCGCGCAGCTGTTCGTCGACGCGCCCGAGGCGGCCGGTTTCGACGAGGCCGCATTCGACCGCAAGCTCTACCGCGCGCGACGCCTGGCCACCAACGCGCTGCCGGACGAGGAGCATTTCTACATCGTCTCGCTGTCGGCCTCGATGATCGGCTACAAGGCGATGGTGCTGCCGGGCGCGCTGCGGCGCTTCTATCCGGACCTCGCGCGGCCGGACCTGGCCGCCTGCGCGGCGGTGTTCCACAACCGCTTCTCGACCAACACCACGCCGCAATGGCGGCTGGCGCAGCCGTTCCGCTACCTCGCGCACAACGGCGAGATCAACACGATCCGCGCCAACCGCAGCTGGATGGCGGCGCGCGCGAAGAAGCTGGTCTCGCCGCAGTTCGACTTCTCCACGCTCGGCGCGCTGGTGACGATGTCCGGCTCGGATTCGCAGAGCCTGGACAACGCGCTCGAGCTGCTGCTGATCGGCGGCATCGCGCTGCCGACCGCGATGCGCATCCTGGTGCCGCCGGCGTGGTCGGCGCGCGAGGACGTCGATGCCGACCTCGCCGCGTTCTACGAGTACTACGGCCTGCACACCGAGCCGTGGGACGGCCCGGCCGGCCTGGTCATGTGCGACGGCCGCTACGCCGCCTGCACGCTGGACCGCAACGGCCTGCGCCCGGCGCGCTGGGCGCTGTCGGCCGACCGGCACCTGGTGGTCGCCTCGGAAGCGGGCATCTGGGACTACGCCGACGCCGACCTGGTCGAGAAGGGCCGCCTCGGACCGGGCGAGATGATCGCCGCCGACCTCGCCGAGCACCGCCTGCTGAAGAACGCCGACGTCGACGCGCTGAACCGCAGCCTGGCGCCGTTCAAGCAGTGGCTGCGCGAGGGCGTGACCTATCTCGAGTCGCACCTGATCGACCCGAGCCTGGCCGCCGAGCCGTTCCCGCCCGAGCTGCTGGCGCGCTTCCAGAAACTGTTCGGCCTGTCGCGCGAGGAGCGCGACACGATCCTGACCGCGCTGGCCGAGGACGGCGTGGAGGCGACCGGCTCGATGGGCGACGACACGCCGATCGCCGCGCTGTCGGGCGAGGCGCGGCCGTTGTACGACTATTTCCGCCAGGCTTTCGCGCAGGTCACCAATCCGCCGATCGATCCGCTGCGCGAGACGGCGGTGATGTCGCTGGTCACGCAGATCGGCCCGGAAGGCAACATCTTCGAGCTGTCGGCGGCAAACGCGACCCAGGTGCTGCTGACCTCGCCGATCCTGTCGCAGCGCAAGCTGCGCCAGCTGCTGGCGCTGCCGCAGTTCGCCAACGCGCAGTGCTTCGTCGACCTCTACTACCGCCGCAGCGAAGGCCTCGAGGCGGCGCTCAAGCGCATCTGCATCGAGGCGACCACCGCCGTGCGCGCCGGCGCGCGGCTGGTGTTCCTAAGCGACCGATATCCACCCCAGCCAGCCGGGCCGCAGCCGCCGGACAAGCTGCCGATCCACGCCCTGCTCGCCACCGGCGCGATCCACCAGGCGCTGGTGGCGGCGCAGCTGCGCTGCGACTGCAACCTGCTGGTGGAGACCGGCACCGCGCGCGACGCGCACCACTTCGCCTGCCTGATCGGCTTCGGCGCATCGGCGGTGTATCCCTACCTCGCCTACCAGACGCTGTTCGACCTCGGCCGCAACGGACGCATCCGCGACCACGACGGCGAGCCGCGCGAGCTCGGCCGCACCTACCGCAAGGGCATCCGCAAGGGCCTGCTGAAGATCATCTCCAAGATGGGCATCTCGACCATCGCCGGCTACCGCGGCGCGCAGCTGTTCGAGATCGTCGGCCTCGACCGCGCCGTGGTCGACCTGTGTTTCGCCGGCGCGCCCGCACGCATCGGCGGCACGCTCTTCGCCGACCTGGAGGACGAGCAGCGCGAACGCCTGCTGGCCGCGTTCGACGACGGCGCGCGCCTGTCGCCCGGCGGCCTGCTCAAGTACGTGCACGGCGGCGAGTTCCACGCCTACAACCCCGACGTGGTCGGCACGCTGCAGGCCGCGGTGCGCAGCGGCGACACCGCTGACTACCGCCGCTACGCCGACCTCGTCGACGGCCGCGCGCCGGCCGCGCTGCGCGACCTGCTCGAGCTGCGCGACGACCTCGCGCCGGTTCCGCTCGAGGAGGTCGAACCGGTCGAGGCGATCCTCAAGCGCTTCGACTCGGCCGGCATGTCGCTCGGCGCGCTCTCCCCGGAAGCGCACGAGACCCTGGCGCAGGCGATGAACCGGCTCGGCGCGCGCAGCAATTCCGGCGAGGGCGGCGAGGATCCGGCGCGCTACGGCACCGACAAGATGTCGAAGATCAAGCAGGTCGCCTCGGCGCGCTTCGGCGTGACGCCGGAATACCTGGTCAACGCCGAGGTGCTGCAGATCAAGATCGCGCAGGGTGCCAAGCCCGGCGAGGGCGGCCAGCTGCCCGGCCACAAGGTCAACGAGCTGATCGCGCGCCTGCGCTACGCGCGGCCGGGCATCGGCCTGATCTCGCCGCCGCCGCACCATGACATCTATTCGATTGAGGACCTCGCGCAGCTGATCTTCGACCTGAAGGAGGTCAATCCCGACGCGCTGGTCTCGGTCAAGCTGGTCGCGCACGCCGGCGTCGGCACGATCGCCGCCGGCGTGGTGAAGGCCTACGCGGACCTGATCACGATCTCCGGCCACGACGGCGGCACCGGCGCCAGCCCGCTGACTTCGATCCGCTACGCCGGCGTGCCGTGGGAACTCGGCCTGGCCGAGGCGCACGAGACATTGCGCCGCAACGGCCTGCGCGAGCGCGTGCGGCTGCAGACCGACGGCGGCCTGAAGACCGGCCTGGACGTGATCAAGGCGGCGATCCTCGGCGCCGAGAGCTTCGGCTTCGGCACCGCGCCGATGATCGCGATGGGCTGCAAGTACCTGCGCATCTGCCATCTGAACACCTGCGCGACGGGTGTCGCCACCCAGCTCGACGTGCTGCGCAAGAACCATTTCGTCGGCACCGCCGAGCTGGTCATGCGCTACTTCCGCTTCGTCGCCGAGGACGTGCGCGGGCACCTCGCGCGGCTGGGCCTGCGCCGGCTCGAGGAGCTGGTCGGCCGCGTCGACCTGGTGCGCCGGCGCGGCGATCTTGCCGGCAAGCACGAACGCGTCGACGTCGCGCCGCTGCTCAACGCGGCCGGCTTCGTCGACGGCCAGTCGCAGGTGTGCTCCGGCGCGCGCAACGTGCCGCGCGATCCCGGCTCGCTGGCGGCGCGCATCGCCGAGGACACGCGCTTCGCGGTCGAGCACCGGCGCGGCGGCGAGTTCCGCTACGCGGTGAGCAACACCGACCGCTCGCTCGGCGCGCGCCTGTCCGGCGAGGTCGCGCGCCGCCACGGCGACCGCGGCATGGACGCGCATCCGATCACCCTGCGCCTTTCCGGCAGCGCCGGCCAGAGCCTGGGCGCGTGGAACGCCGGCGGCGTGCACATCGTGCTCGAAGGCGAGGCCAACGACGGCGTCGGCAAGGGCATGGCCGGCGGGCGCATCGTCGTGCATCCGCCGCACGACGCCGGCTTCGTCGCGCGCGACGCGGTCATCGTCGGCAACACCTGCCTGTACGGCGCGACCGGCGGCGAGCTGTACGCCGCCGGCACGGCCGGCGAGCGCTTCGCGGTGCGCAACTCCGGCGCGCTGGCGGTGGTCGAGGGCACCGGTGACCACACCTGCGAGTACATGACCGGCGGCATCGTCGTCGTGCTCGGCCGCACCGGCATCAACTTCGGCGCCGGCATGACCGGCGGCTTCGCCTACGTGCTCGACACCGAACGCGACTTCGTCGACCGCTACAACCACGAGCTGATCGACATCCAGCGCATCTCGCCGGAAGGCATGGAGAACCACCTGCAACACCTGTCCGGCCTGGTCGCCGAGCACGTGCGCGCCACCGGCAGCGCGTGGGGCGCGCAGATCCAGTCGCATTTCCGCGACCTGCTGCCCAAGTTCTGGCTGGTCAAGCCGAAGGCGGCCAGCGTCGATTCGCTGATCGACGAGCTGAGGCGCGCGGCATGAAGGAGAAGAATCCGTACTTCGTGGAGATCCCGCGCGCGATGCCGCGCGAGGTTCCGGTCGCCTTGCGCGTGCTCGGCTGGGGCGAGATCTACGGCGGCTTCGACGCCGGCCAGGGCGAGCAGCAGGCGGCGCGCTGCATCGACTGCGGCAATCCGTACTGCGAGTGGAAGTGCCCGGTGCACAACTACATCCCGAACTGGCTGAAGCTGGCGAAGGAAGGCCGCGTGTTCGAGGCGGCCACGCTGATGCACGAGACCAACCCGCTGCCGGAGATCTGCGGCCGGGTCTGTCCGCAGGACCGCCTGTGCGAGGGCGACTGCACGCTCGCCGACGGCTTCGGCGCGGTCACCATCGGCGCGATCGAGAAGAACATCGTCGACCTCGCCTTCCAGCAGGGCTGGCGCCCGGACCTGTCGGACGTGCGGCCGAGCGGCCGGCGCGTGGCGATCGTCGGCGCCGGCCCGGCCGGACTGTCGGCCGCCGACCGCCTCGCGCGCGCCGGCGTGTCGGCCACGGTGTTCGACCGCTACGAGGAAATCGGCGGGCTGCTGACCTTCGGCATTCCGCCGTTCAAGCTCGACAAGGACGTCGTGCGGCTGCGCCGGCAGGTGCTCGAAGGCATGGGTGTGGAGTTCCGCCTCGGCGTGGAGATCGGCCGCGACCTCGCCTTCGACGCGCTGCTGGACCACTACGACGCGGTCTTCGTCGGCACCGGCGCGTATCGCGAGGTCGCCGCGGACCTTCCCGGCGACCGCCTGCCCGGCGTGCTGCCGGCGCTGCCGTTCCTGATCGCCAACGTGCGCCGGCTGCTGCGCAGTTCTCCTTCATCGAACACGGACCGTCCTGATCCGGTTCGATTCGACGAGTCCGGAGCGAGCCCGGATTCGTCTGCGCCGCAGACCGCGCTGGCGCCCGGCCTGCGCGAGCGATCCGTCTCCGGATCGCAGGATCTCACTGACCTGGACCTGCGCGGCAGGCACGTGGTCGTACTCGGCGGCGGCGACACCGGCATGGACTGCAACCGCACGGCGATCCGCCTCGGCGCGGCGTCGGTGACGTGCGTCTACCGCCGCGACGAAGCCAACATGCCCGGCAGCCGGCGCGAGGTGAAGAACGCACGCGAGGAAGGCGTGCGCTTCCTGTTCAACCGCCAGCCGCTGCAGGTGCTCGGCACGGATCGCGTCGAGGGCCTGCGCGTGGTCGAGACGCGCCTGGTCGCCGACGGCCGCGGCCGCGCACGGCCGGAGCCGGTGGCGGGCAGCGAGGAGACGCTGCGCGCCGACGTCGTCATCGTCGCCTTCGGATTCCGCCCGAGTCCGCCGGACTGGTGCCGCAGCGCCGGCATCGAGCTCGACGACGGCGGGCGCCTGATCGTCGGCGGCGCCGGCCGCCTGCCGTTCCAGACCGCCCACCCGCGCGTGTTCGCCGGCGGCGACAACGTGCGCGGCGCCGACCTCGTCGTGCGCGCCGTGCACGACGGGCGCGAGGCGGCGGCGTCGATCGTGGAGGCGTTCGCGACGGCGCAGGCCGCGGCCGAGAGCGTCACCGCCTGATCCCCGGCCGCCGGCGCGGCGGGTGCGGAAGACGGCATCGACGCACCCGTCGATCGTCCGCGCGACGGTTCATCCGCGGCTCAGACGGGCGCAACAGAAGATGCGCCGATGAGCGCCTCGTCGATCCCGGTCCGCATCGCGTGCCTGGCAGGACTGCTGGCGGTCCTGAGCGCCTGCGCCACCCTGCGCACCGACGTGCCGCGGCCGGTTTCGAATGCCCTGCCGCCGACGGTGCAGTCGCCGCTGGCGCGCGAGGCGCAGCGGCAGGCGCAGGCCCATCCGGGGCAGTCCGGCTTCCGCGTGCTGTCGGGCAACACCGACGCGCTGATGAGCCGCATCGTGCTCGCCGATCACGCCGCGCGCTCGATCGACCTGCAGTACTACATCTTCGCCGACGACGCGACCGGGCGTCTGCTCGCGCAGCGCCTGCTCGCCGCCGCCGACCGCGGCGTGCGCGTGCGCCTGCTGCTCGACGATCTCGACGTGATCGAGCAGGACCCGCTGCTCGACGCGCTCGACGCGCATCCGAACATCGAGGTGCGCCTGTTCAATCCGTTCCGCGTGCGCAACCGCTCGCTCTGGTCGAAGGCCCTGCAGTTCACCGTCGACGGCGCGCGCCTGAACCGGCGCATGCACAACAAGTCGTTCACGGTCGACAACCTGTTCACGGTCGTCGGCGGCCGCAACATCGGCGACGCGTACTTCGACGCCGGCAACGAGATCCATTTCCGCGACCTGGACGTACTCGCGATCGGTCCCATCGTCGAGCAGACCTCGGACGTGTTCGACCGCTACTGGAACTCGGACGCGGCCTTCCCGGTGACCGCCTACGACGTGCACCACGCCACGGCGCGCAATCTCTCGCGCACCCGCACGACGCTGCAGGGGGCGGCGCGCGAGTTCGCCGAGTCCGACTACGCGCAGGCGATGCTCGACGCGCTGCCCGACGGCTCCAGCGCCGACCGCAGCGGCCGCTGGGACTGGGGCGCGGCGCGCGTGGTCGCCGATGACCCGGCCAAGGTCGAGCCCGGCGAGAAGCGCCGCGCCCTGCTCCTCACGCACGACCTGCGCGCGATGCTCGACGCCGCGACGACGAACGTGCAGATCGTCTCGCCATACTTCATTCCGGGCCGCAACGGCGTGGAATACCTGCACACGCTGGCCGCGCGCGGGGTGAAGGTTTCGGTGCTGACCAATTCGCTGGCGGCGACCGACGAGGCGGCCGTGCACGCCGGCTACGCGCGCTATCGGCGCGCCCTGCTGGCGGGCGGCGTCGAGCTGTACGAACTGCGTCCGCTCGGCGGCGCGCCACCCATCGAGGCGCACGGCACGTCTTCGGGCATCAGCCTGCACGCCAAGACGCTGGTGGTCGACGCGCGCGAGGTGTTCGTCGGCTCGATGAACATGGATCCGCGCTCGCGGCTGCTCAACACGGAGATGGGCGTGATCGTCGACTCGCCCGCGCTGGCGCGCCGGATCATGCAGTTCTTCGACAGCGCGACGCAGCCGGAGAATGCATTCAAGGTCGAGCTGGTGCCGCGCGCCGGCCAGTCCGCGGCGCGGGCGCCGATGCGCTGGAGCGCGCGCTACGACGGCCGCACGGTCGAGTTCGATCACGACCCGGAAACCTCGGCGGCGCGCCGCGCGCGCGTGGCGCTGATGCGCCTGCTGCCGATCGAGAGCCTGCTGTAGGTCATGCACGGGGATCGCTCCACGCCGGCCGGCGCAGGGCGATCGATGCGGTGGCGGCGGTGGGCGTCGCGCGTGCTGTGGCTGGCGCTCGGCGGCGCCGCGATCGCCGCCGTCGTGCTGTGGGTCGAATCCGCGGCGCCGCCCGACGCGACGGTGCGCGCGCTGGCCTGGCTGACGCGGCTGCAGCAGGCCAACTCGGGACTCGTCGCGGCCGTGGGTGGATTCGCCGTGTTCGTCGTCGCGACCTGCCTCGGCTGCCCGATCAACCTGTGCATCGCGGCCTGCCTGCTGGTTCTCGCGCCGGCCCGCGGCGTGCCCGTCGCGCTCGCCGGCACGCTGGCCAGCGCATTCGTCTTGCATCGCATCGGCGCCTCGATCCCCGAAGGCCGGCTGCCGGCGTGGCTGCGCGGCCGCGAGGCGCTGCTGCGCCGGCTGCGCGGCAACGTCGCCGCGATCGCGCTGGTGCGGCTCGTGCCGGTCGGGCCGTACTGCATCGTCAGCCTGCTCGCCGGCGTCGTGCGCGTGCCGCGCGGTCCCTATCTCCTGGGCACGGCGCTCGGCATGGCGCCCGGCATCGTTCTCTACGCCGTGTTCCTCGACCGCGCGCAGGCCGCCCTGCACAGCGCGCATATGCTCACCGCATTCGCCGCGATCGGTTCGGCGCTGCTGATCGCCGGCGCGTACGTCGCCTGCACGCGCTGGCTGAGGCGGCGCGCGATGCCGTGAGCGCACGATCGATGCGCAATCACAGCGACGGACCTGCACGCCGGCGGCTACACTGGCCGCGGCACGATGGATTTTTCAGCAACGGCGGGCGGAACAGGCATGGCAACCGACCAGGACTTCGTCGACTACGTGGCCGAACAGGCCGGGCTCGGCGAGCGGCTGACGCACAGGAAGATGTTCGGCGAGTACGCGCTGTACCTGGACGAGAAGGTCGTCGCCTTCGCCTGCGACAACAGCCTGTTCGTCAAGCCTTCGGCCGCGGTCGTGCGCCTGGCGCCGGATCTGCCGCAACGACCGCCGTATCCGGGCGCGAAGGACTACCCGGTCGCCGACGAGCTGCTCGACGACGCGGACGCGCTGCGCCGCCTGCTGCTCGAGACCGCGACGCTGATGCCGGCACCGAAACCGAAGAAGCCGCGCAAGGCGCGCGGCAAGGGCTGACCGCCCGAGCGGGATCGCAGGCCGCAATGACCTCGGCCACGGTCAGGCCGCCTTGCCGTCCTCGCCGTCTTCGACCTTGCCGATCTGCGCCTGCGCTTCGGGCGTGAGCTTGAGGATGCCGTGGCGGATCTCGCGCGAGAGGATCACGCGCGCGTCCTTGGCCACCGCCTCCAGCTCGGCCTCGAAGACCAGCTTGCCGTTCGCATCGGCCGAGATCACGCGGCGCTCGCGCAGCTTCTGGATGAAACCGCGGAACAGCGCCTTGTCGAAGAACTCCGGCGCGTTCATCTCGTGCAGCAACGAGAGCCGCTGCGCGGTGAGGTAGCTGAGGTTCTCCAGCTCGCCGGCGCTGAGCGCGTGCGGGCCGTTCTTCACCAGCAGGGCGAGGCCGATGTAGTAGCGTTCGATCGCCGGCATCAGGGTGTGCGCGAGCACGCGCAGGCGGAACGCCGCGTTGCTCTGGCCGGGGCCGCGCTCGAGGATGCGGCCGTCGGTGCCTTCCACCGTCGCCAGCAGGCCGCGCGCCTGGAAGAACTCCAGCGTCGCCTGCACGCGTTCGGCGAACTCCGCTTCGCTCCACGGCAGGAATAGTTCGGCCTGCACGAACGGGTAGACCAGGCGCCCCAGGCGCAGGATCGACGCGCGCGCGAGACGGCGGTTGTTGTTGAAGCAGCAACCGATCCACGCCGCGGTCGCGTAGAGATGGGTGACGTTGTTGCCGAAGTAGCTCAGCATCACGCCTTGTTTTTCGTCGACGGTCAGCACGTCGCCGAGCGGATGCGCGACGCGGCGGATCCACTGCATGTTCTCGCCGTAGGCGATGATCTCCTGCGGCGACAGCCCGGTCAGCGTGACGCGCTCGGAATACGGCACCTCGGCCAGCAGCGCCTTGCTCAGCTCGATCTGCGCGAGCAGGTCGGCCTCGGCCATCGCGTGCTTGGGCGTGGCCAGCAGGGTGAGCGCGAGCAGGTTGACCGGACCGACGTGCGCGGCGCGGTTGATGTTGACGAGGATGCGCTCGCCGAGCGTGTCGACTGCGCCCTTCAGCCAGGTGGGCTTGGCTTCCGGATCGGCGGTGGCCTGCTGCCAGTCCGGCGCCACCTCGTCGAGCAGCGGCTTGAGGAACAGCGGCTCGCCGAAGTTCACCGTGACCGAGCCGTAGTTGCGCCGCAGCGCGCCGAGGCTGCGGATCAGGCCGCCCCAGGACTCCTTCTCCTTCGGCTTGCCGGAAAGCTCGCCGATGTAGGACTCGCCCTCCATGACCTTCTCGTAGCCGATGTACACCGGCTGGAACACCACCGGGCGGTGCGGCTGGCGCAGGAAGCTGCGCAGGGTCATCGACAGCAGGCCGCCGCGCGGCGTCAGCGTGCGGCCGGTGCGCGAGCGGCCGCCCTCGATGAAGTACATCAGCGAGATGCCGCGCGCGATCAGCTGGCTCATGTACTCGCGGAACACCGTCGAGTAGAACGGATCGCTGAAGCTGCGGCGCAGGAAGAACGCGCCGCCGCGGCGCAGGATCGGGCCGATCAGCGGCAGGTTGAGGTTCACGCCGGCGGCGATGTGCGGCACGGCCAGGCCGTTGTGGTAGAGCAGGTACGGCAGCAGCGCGTCGTCGGTGGTGCTGCGGTGGCAGGGCACGAAGATCACTTCGTGGCCGGGCACGACTTCGCGCAGCTTGTCGAAGTGGTGCATGTTCACGCCGCGGTAGATCTTCTCCCACAGCGCGGTGAGCAGGAACGAGGCCGAGCGCACCACCAGATGCGACTGGTCGGCGGCGATCTCCCAGGCGAACTCGCGCGCCTTCGCGGCGGCCTTGTCGCGGTCGATGCCTTCCCGCGCCGCGTGCGCGTCGATCGCCTGCTGCACCGGCGCGGCGTTGACGACGCCGTCGATCAGGGTGCGCCGGTGCGACAGGTCCGGCCCGATCACCGCCGCACGGATGCGGCGGAAATGCACGCGCAGGATGCGCTGCAGCTTGCGCACGCCGCGTTCGGTGTCGGCCTCGACGGCGACCGCTTCGCGCAGCGACACCGGCGCGGCGAACTGCACGACGGTGTCGCGGCCGTTCAGCAGCAGGGCGAGCAGGCGGCGGAAGCGGCCGACCACGACCCAGTTCTCCGAGAACAGCACGCTGAACCAGCCCGATTCGCGCGCCGGCGCGCGTCCGACGAAGATCGACACCGGCACCAGGCGCACGTCCTTCTCGGGATCGGCGCGCACGACATCGGCGAGCAGGCTCAGGGTTTCCGAGCGCGTGGGATGCGGACGGCGGCCGAACAGGCGCGGCCGCCGCGACATCGCCACCACCGCGCGGCGGCGCTTGATCGGCAGGCGGTCGGCCGCCGCGTACGGCGAGGGCAGGCCGGCTTCCTGGCAGGCGCGTTCGAGGATCAGCGTGTCGGACAGGCCGGGACGCTCGATCACGTAGACGGTCGGGCGGGGGTCGTCCGGCAGCAGGGCACGGACGTCTTCCGGCATGCGGCGGATGCGCACCCAGGGGCGGAGCAACGCACCGATCCAGTCGAGCCAGACCGGCGCGCCGGTGGAGGGGGACGCGGCCGGTGGCGTGTCGTTCATGCGTGGAGTCCAGCGGCGCGCGCCCGCCGCAGCGGACGCGCGCGGGGTTCTCAGCCCTGGGCCGCAGCCTCGGCGGCCGGCGCCTGCGCGCCTTCGGCCGGCGTGGCCGCGGCCGGCTTGTCTTCAGCCTTCTCCAGCGCGTGCTTGCCGTACCAGCGGCCGTCGAGGTTGACCATCTCGGTCTCGCCGGTCAGCGGGGTGTCGAGCAGCGTGTAGCTGATCTTGACCTTGGCGGTCTTGCCGTCGTTGGAGATCACCTCGGACTTGACCGAGTCCAGCGTCTGGTCGAGCGAGAAGCCGTACACGCCCAGCACTTCCTTCACGCCCTGGAAGCCGGTGCGCGCCTTCTCCATCGACTGCTCGTAGGTCAGCGCACGCGCCTCGTCGGCGCTCTTGATGTTGAGCGAGCGGGCGGTCTTGGTCACGATCGCGAGGACCTTCTTGACCGCCTCCGGATCGGTGAAGCGCGTCTTCTGCACCCAGGCGGCGAGCGCGTTGACCGCGGTCAGCGCCTGCTGCTTCTCGGCCTCGGACATGTCCTTGTTCTGCTGGATCATGCCCTGCAGCCAGCCGCTGCCCATCGAGACGTACATCGGGATCTGCTGCTGGTACGTCGCATCGAACGTCTTCAGCTGCGGCTCGAGCTCGGCGTACAGCTTGGTTTCGGCGTCCGGCTCGACCAGCTTGCCCATCGTGTCGGCGAACTTCTTGCGGTCCTCGTCGGTGACCGGCTCGGCGTCCTTGCCCCAGTCCGCCTTGGCCTTGGCGAACTCGGCCGGCGGCAGCGCGTGCTGCATCAGGCCGGCGAAATCGCCCTGCTTGAGCAGCGCGACGGACTTCTGGATCGACGCGTCCGGCCCTTCAGCCTTGAGGCTCGTGGAAGCCGCAGGTGTCGTCGAGTCGGCCGGCTTCTGTTCGCAGGCGGCGACGAAAACGATCAACGACGCCGCGAGCGCGGCGCGGAGGGCAGGCATACGCATCGGAAATCCCCGATTTCAGGAGTAGGAAGGGGCGGCACTTTAACAGCGCGCCAAGACGGCAGCCACCACGCGCGTCCCGGCAACAAAAAACCCGGCAAGCAAGCTTGGCCGGGTCAATCCGGCAGTGGCCGGAGGGGGAACCTGTACGTCGTTGTCTGGCGGACGGTAGTCGGGGCTTTTTAGGAATCGTCAACCGGAGTGTCGCGGGCAAATATACTTAAAGGACATTTCTGATGCAATACCTTAAGTAATGCACCGCAACTCATTGTTTTCATTGATTACTTGAGAAGCGCATCCATCTTCGCGCGCCGGCGCAGCTCCGGCGCCTGCGACCACTCATTGTTGAACAGCGCCGGTTCCCACGAGCCATAGGTCGGGTTGGGCAGCACGAACCAGCGCTGGCCGACCCAGTCCAGGTACGGCTCGACGGCCGCGCGGCGCCCCTCGGGCGTGTTCAGCACGTCGACGAAATCGCCGATCTGGTCGCCGAACTGCATCAGCACGCGGTACTTGCGCCCGACCAGCTCGCGCCGGCAGCCCTTCTCGCTGCCGTTCTGCTCGCAGCCCTCCACCACGGTGCCCAGGCCGAGAAAGGCCGAATCGCCTGCGACCGGGAAGCCGGCCTCGCGCAGGTTCTCCAGGGTCACCTCGTTGAGGTCCTGCGCGCGATTGGACAGGTAGAACACGGTCACCCCGCGCTTGGCCGCGAGCCTGGCGAACTCCAGCGCGCCCGGCAGGGCCCTGGCCGCCTTCTCGCGGCACCACTGTGCCCAGGTCGCCTCGTTGAACTCGCCGCCGCTCTGGATCAGGCGCGCCTGGTAGGGCGAGTTGTCGAGCACGGTCTCGTCCACGTCGACGATGACGGCCGGCTTGAGGCCCTTCAGCTTCCCCTTGCGGTCGCCCTTGGGCAGGGCGTCCCACTTCGAATCCTTCAGCGCGGCGGCGAGCTTCTCGCCCGCCTGGCGGTAGACCTCGCGATAGATCAGGTCGTGCTCGATCGCGGTCTGCGTCCACGCCACGGCATTGAGGTTGTCGTTGGCGGCGGGGCCGGCGGGCACGGCCGGGGCCGGCGCGACGGGCGCCTTGCGCGCGTTCGGCGCGCCGGCGCAGCCGGCCAGCAGCGCGGCGGAAAGAACGAGGGAGGCCGAAATCTTCGACATGCGAACTCCGGAAAAGGGCTGAGGATTGGATTTGCAACGGTCAGCGCATACGATCCGGCAAGTTTATGACAAGCCGTGAAGCGGACCCTCGCGGCGGATGCTGTCCCACACCGAGACGCCTATGGACTCGCCGTTCGGCTTCAGACTGCGCATCGCCAGCTATCTCCTCACCGCGCTGGCGCTGTTCCTGATCCTCTACCTGCACCTGCTGCCGGCCCTGCTCGCCGGACTGCTGGTGTACGCCCTGGTCAACGTGCTGGCGCCGTCGCTGCAGCGCCACCTGCCCGGCGCACGCGCGCACTGGCTGATTGTCGCCCTGCTCAGCGTGGTCGTGGTCGGCCTGCTGACGCTGGCGATCCTCGGCGCGGTCGGCTTCCTGCGCAGCGAGCTGGGCAATCCGAGCGCCGGCTTCGAACGGCTGATGCCGCTGATCGAGCGCGCACGTGCGCAGCTGCCGCAGGTGGTGGTCGACTACCTGCCCGACAGCATCGACGACTTCCGCGCCGCCGCGATCGAATGGCTGCGCGAGCACGCCGCCCAGCTCCAGCTCGCCGGCAAGACCGCCGCGCGCGTGATCGTGCACCTGCTGATCGGCATGGTGCTCGGCGCGATGATCGCGCTCTACAACGCGCGCCCGAACGGCCGCGGCGGCCCGCTGTCCGAGGCGCTGTCCGCGCGCTGCGCGAACCTGGTGGATTCGTTCCACGACATCGTCTTCGCGCAGGTGAAGATCTCCGCGCTGAACACGCTGTTCACCGGCATCTTCCTGCTGCTGGTGCTGCCGCTGTTCGGCATCAACCTGCCGCTGGCCAAGACCCTCGTCGTGGTCACCTTCATCGCCGGCCTGCTGCCGGTGATCGGCAACCTGATCTCCAACACGGTGATCTTCATCGTCGGCATGTCGATCTCGCTGGGCGTGGCGATCGCCGCGCTGGTGTTCCTGATCGTGATCCACAAGCTGGAGTACTTCCTCAACGCGCGCATCGTCGGCACGCAGATCCGCGCGCGCGCCTGGGAACTGCTGATCGCGATGCTGCTGATGGAGTCGGCGTTCGGTGCCCCCGGCCTGATCGCCGCGCCGATCTACTACGCCTACCTGAAGCGGGAACTGAGCGCGGCGAAGCTGATCTAGCGTCGGCCGTGTCCGGCCGCCATCTCTGGGTCGCGCGCATCCACCGCGTGCACGACCACATCGACGCGCATCTGGCCGAGCCGCTGGACCTGGCCACCCTGGCCGCCGTCGCGCACGCCTCGCCGTGGCACTTCCATCGCGTCTTCCAGGGCATGACCGGGGAGACGCTGGCCGGGTGCGTGCGCCGCCGGCGTCTGGAAACCGCCGCGCGGCGCCTGCTGGCGACGCCGCCGGAAGCGGCGCTGCGCATCGCGATCGAGATCGGCTTCGGTTCCGCCGAAGCCTTCACGCGCGCCTTCCGCACGCACTTCGGCGTCACCCCGACGGCGTGGCGCCGCGGCGGCTGGCGCGTCTGGTGCGACGCGAACCGGGCGCAGTTGCGCAAGCTCGATCAAGCGCTGCGCAAGACCGATCAAGTCGTCGCCGCGCTGTTCGACGAGGATGCCTGGACCCGGCCCGACGCGGCCGCTTCGGAGGATCTTCGCCCCATGCACGTCGACATCAGGACGCTCGCCCCGCAACGCGTGGCCTACCTGCGCTACACCGGCCCGTTCGCCAACGACGGCGTCGCGCGCACCTGGCAGCGCTTCGTCGCCTGGTTCGTGTCCCGCGGCCTGATGCAGCCGCCGCGCACGCGCTACGGCGTTTCGCAGGACAACCCCCAGATCACGCCGCCCGAGCATTGCCGCTACGACTGCTGCATCGCGGTCGACGAGGATTTCCGGCCCGAGGGCGAAATCGGCGTGCAGACGATCGCCGGCGGCACCTATGCCTGCGCGCCGTTCGACGGCGTCGCCGCCGACTTCAGCGGCGCGTGGATGCGCCTGTACGGCCAATGGCTGCCGGCCAGCGACTGGCAGGCCGAGGACCGCCCGCCGCTGGAGATCTATCCGGCCGACCAGATCCCCGACCCGCAGACCGGCCGCATCCGCTGCCTGCTGTGCATTCCGGTGCGGCCGGCCTGACGCCGGCGCGGGCCTAGCCGGCCTGCGCACGGCGCAGGCTGAGCGCGGTGCCGGCCGCGGCCACGACGATCGCCGCGATCGCCAGCCATTGCAGCAGGCTCAGGCGCTCGTCGAGGAACGCCGCGCCGGCCACCGCGGCGATCGCCGGCTCCAGGCTCAGCAACGTGCCGAACGTGCGCGACGGCAGGCTGACCAGCGCGATCATCTCCAGCGTGTAGGGCAGCGCGGAGCTGAGCACGGCCACGCCGAGCGCGAACGGCAGCAGCTCCGGCGACAGCAGCGTCGCGCCGGCGTGCGCGACGCCGAACGGCACCACGAGCAGGGCGGCGATGGTGGTGCCCCAGGTCACCGCGTCGGCGCCGTAGGCGTCGCCGGCCTTGCGGCCGAGCACGATGTACAGCACCCAGCCGACGCCGGCGGCGAGCGCGTAGGCCACGCCGACGGGATCGAGCGCCTGCGCCTGTTCGTGCAGCGGCAGCAGCATCGCCAGCCCCGCCACCACCAGCGCGATCCAGACGAAATCGATCCAGCGGCGCGAACCGAAGAAGGCCAGCACGAGCGGCCCGGTGAATTCCAGCGCCACCGCGATGCCGAGCGGAATCGTGCGCAGCGACAGGTAGAACACCAGATTCATCGCGCCGATCGCCAGGCCATAGCCCCACAGCGAGCGCCAGTCCTTGCGCGCGTGCGTATTGCGCCACGGCCGCCGCCAGGCGAGCAGGATCAGCGCCGCCAGGCCGAGCCGATAGGCGGCCGCGCCCTCGGCGCCGACCGCCGGAAACAGGTGCTTGGCCAGCGCGGCGCCGCACTGGTAGGACGCCATGCCGATCAGCAGCGCGCCGATCGCGAGCAGGATGCGCGAGAAATCCGAACGGGCGGACATGCGGGAAACCGCGAGCGGGAACCGCAGCGATGATCGTCGCACCAGCGCGCGAACGCCATCGTCCCACCCGCCCGAACCCGCCGACTGCTGACACCTTCCGTCAGCAGACGCGCGCAGATCCCGCCGGACTGCCCACTGTGCTCAATCCGCCAGCAGATTCGCCAGCCGCGCGATGTGCGAGGACGCCAGTTCCTGCCGGTGCGCGGCGTCCTGCTCGGCGTCGCGGCCGGACCAGTGCAGGTCCTCGCCCGGCAGCTCTTTCAGGAACCGGCTCGGCTCGTTGGCGAGGATCTCGCCGAAACGGCGCTTGCGCTTGGCGTAGCTCATCGACAGCTGCTCCTTCGCGCGCGTGATGCCGACGTACATCAGGCGCCGTTCCTCCTCCACGCGCCCTTCGGCCAGGCTCCCCTCGTGCGGCAAGGTGCCGTCCTCGAGGCCGACCAGGAAGACGAAGCGGAATTCGAGCCCCTTCGCCGAGTGCAGGGTCATCAGCCGCGCCGCGTTGCCCGGATCGTCGCGGTCGCCGTGGCTGAGCAGGGCCAACTGTGCGGCGAGGTCGCCGGCGGCGCCGTCCTTCTGCATCGCGCGGAACCATTCGGCCAGTTCCTTCAGGTTCTCCAGCCGCCGCTCGCGCAGCGCCGGTTCCTTGATCTGCGCGGCGACGTGCTCGGCGTAGCCGACGCGGCGGATCAGCTCCTCGACGAGATCCGCCGCCGCCATGCGTTCGGCGCGCGCGGCCAGTTCGCCGATCAGGCCGGCGAAGCCGACCAGCGACGAGGCCGAGCGCGCCGCGAGCTGGCCGAGCACGGCGTCGCTCTGCGCCGCACGCAGCAGCGACACGTGCCGCGCACCGGCGAGTTCGCCGAGCTTCTCCAGCGTGGTCGCGCCGATGTCGCGCCGCGGCAGGTTGACCACGCGCAGGAACGCCGCGTCGTCATCGGGGTTGTTGATCAGGCGCAGGTAGGCGAGCAGGTCCTTGACCTCGGCGCGATCGAGGAACGCGGTGCCGCCGGTCACGTGGTACGGCACGCGCGCCATGCGCAGCGCCTTTTCCAGCGCGCGCGACTGGTGGTTGCCGCGATACAGCACGGCGAACTCGTGCCACGGCGCCTTGTGCTTCTCGGCCAGATGCGCGATCGAACCGGCGACGCACTCGGCCTCGTGCTCGTCGTCGCGGCACTCCAGCACGCGGATCGGCGGGCCTTCGGCTTCCTGGCTCCAGAGCTTCTTCTCGAACACGTGCGCGTTGTGCGCGATGACCGCGTTCGCCGCGCGCAGGATGCGCCGGCCGCAGCGGTAGTTCTGCTCGAGCTTGACCACCTTCAGCTGCGGATAGTCCTTCGCCAACTCGGCGAGGTTTTCCGGATTGGCGCCGCGCCAGGCGTAGATGCTCTGGTCGTCGTCGCCGACCGCGGTGAACAGGCCGCGCTCGCCGGCCAGCGTCTTCACCAGCCGGTACTGCGCGCTGTTGGTGTCCTGGTATTCGTCCACGAGCAGGTAGCGCAGGCGCTCGCGCCAGGCGGTGCGCGCTTCCGCGTCGGTTTCCAGCACCCCCAGCGGCAGGCGGATCAGATCGTCGAAGTCGACCGCGTTGAACGCCGCCAGCCGGCGCTGGTAGGCGGCGTAGATCTCGGCCGCCTCGCGCTCGCGCGGGCTGGCCGCGCGCGCGGCGGCCTCGTCCGGCGTGAGACCCTCGTTCTTCGCACGCGACAGCAGCGACTGCAGTGCGAACAGCACGTCCGGCTTGGCGTTCTTCGGCGCCAGCTCCTTGACGATGCTCTGCGTGTCGTCGGCGTCGAGCACCGAGAAGCCGCGGCGCAGGTTCGCTCGCGCGTGCTCGAGCTGCAGGAATTTCAGTCCCAGCGCGTGGAACGTGCAGACGGTGAGGCCTTCGGCCGCGCTGCCGGACACCAGCCGGCCGACGCGCTCGCGCATCTCGCGCGCGGCCTTGTTGGTGAAGGTGATCGCGGCGATCTTCGAGGCGGAGAGGTTCCGCCGGCGGATCAGGTACGCGATCTTCTCGGTGATCACGCGCGTCTTGCCCGAGCCCGCGCCGGCGAGCACGAGCAGCGGGCCGTCGCAGTATTCGACGGCGGCGCGTTGTTGGGGATTCATGCTCATCGCGGCGGCGATTGTGCCGCGCCGGCGTGCCGGCCGACAGCTTGACAGGCCCGCGTTGGGGTTTTGCGCGCGATGTCGCGTAAGAGCCATCGACGACCGCCACCGGACATCCCGCCATGACCGCCCACTTCCGCCATCCTCTCGCCGCCGCGCTGCTGCTCGCCTTCGGCCATGCCGGCGCGGCGGCGATCGACGTCGACGTCGGCGGGGACATTCACGTCTCCGGCCGCTGCACCTTGCGCGAGGCGATCCTCGCCGCCAACACGCACGCCACGCCCGCGGACACGAACTGCGCCGCCGGGGACGATGGCGGCAATACGATCGGCATTGCGCCGTCGCTGTCGCCGATCGAGCTGACCGATGCCACGCTCGACATCGCCGACGCCGGCGGCACGACGACGATCCGTTCGACCGTCAGCGGCACGCCGGTCGCGGTGCGGCGCGTTTCCGGTACCGGTGCGGTGTTCAGCGCGAGCCAGCCGGTCCGCTTCGAGGATCTGTCGATCTCCGGCGGCCACGCCGACATGACCGGCGGCGGCATTTCCGCCGGCGCCACCACGGTCACGCTGACGCGCTGTCGCGTGTCGGGCAACTGGTCGAACTACTTCGGCGGCGGCATCCTGATTTCCGATGCCGGCACGCTCACCCTGATCGACAGCACCGTGTCGGACAACGCCACGGGGTCGCTGGGACTGGGCGGCGGCATCGCTTCGGACGACGCCTCCACGATCGCGCTGGTCGGCAGCACGGTGTCGGGCAATTCCTCCGGCGACGGCGGCGGCCTGTTCGTGTGGAAGGGGCGTCTGAGCCTGCGCAACAGCACCGTGTCCGGCAATACGGCGGCGAGTGACGGCGGCGGCATCGGCACCTACCAGCTCGACTCGTTCGAGCTGGTCCACGCCACCATCGCCGGCAACGACGCGCCGCACGGCGCGGGCATCCGCCTGTACAGCCGCGCCGCGCAGGGCACGACGCTGCTCGCCGAAGACAGCCTGTTCGCGGGCAATACCGGCTCGCCCGACATCGAGCATCTGGGCGGCGCCGACGACACCGTCACCGGCAGCGGCAACCTGATCGAACGGATCGGCGAGCAGGTCTCCTACCCGCCCGACACGCTGCGCTGCGACCCGCAGCTGGCGCCGCTCGCCGACAACGGCGGCCCGACGTGGACGCATGCGCTCCCCGCCGGTTCGTGCGCGGTCGATGCCGGCGGCGTCCAGCTGTGGTCGGACTACGACCAGCGCGGCGCGGGCCACCCGCGCTGGAAGGGCGCCGCGGTCGACATCGGCGCCTACGAATACGACCCGGACGACGTCGACGACCGCCTCTTCGCGGATGGTTTCGACTGACGTCGGCTAGACCAGGCGCAACGCGGCGGCGCAGTCCGCCTCGATCTTCAGCGTCAGCAGGTCGTCGGCGCGCGTGCGGCCGAGGTTGACCGCCGCGATCGGCTTGCCCAGGCGCGCCGCCTCACGCGCGAAGCGATAGCCGGAGAACACCATCAGCGACGAGCCGACCACCAGCATCGCGTCGGCCGCGGCCAGGTGCGCCTGCGCGCGCTCGACGCGCTCGCGCGGCACGTTCTCGCCGAAGAACACCACGTCCGGCTTCAGCAGGCCGCCGCAGTCGGCACAGGCCGGTACCTGGAACGCGGCGAAATCCAGGCCGTCCAGATCGGCGTCGCCGTCCGGTGCGTCGGCCGCGTCGAGCGCGGCCCAGTCCGGATTGCGCGTCTGCAGTTCGTGCTGGAACTGCGCGCGCGCCGTGCGCCATTCGCAACCCAGGCAACGCACTTCGTCCAGGCGCCCGTGCAGGTCGATCACGTGGCGGCTGCCGGCGGCCTGGTGCAGGCCGTCGACGTTCTGCGTCAGCAGCATCTCGACGCGGCCGCCGCCTTCCAGCCGCGCCAGGGCCTCGTGCGTGCTGTTCGGCCGTGCGCGGCCGAAGCGCCGCCAGCCGACCAGGCTGCGCGCCCAGTAGCGGCGGCGCGTCGCCGCATCGCCGACGAAGGCCTGGTAGGTGACCGGCGGCGGGCGCTTCCAGCCGCCCTCGAGGTCGCGGTAGTCCGGAATGCCCGACGCCGTGCTGCAGCCGGCGCCGGTCAGCACGAACAGGCGCCGATGGCGATCGAGGAAATCGCGCAGCTCGGTCGATTGGCGTGCGAGGTCCGGCATGGCCGAGCGCTCCGGCAGGGAAGAAGGCAAACCCATCTGCGGGCGGCCGACCGCTCGCTCAAGCGTGGCACCGGCGGCGCGGCGCGAGTATGGTACGCAGGCACCCGCGAATCTGCCGCTCGCGTGCGCGGCAGCATCGATCCTTTGCTGGGAGGAATCCACGATGACGCCGACGAACCGCTGGCTGGCCCTGATGCTGCTGGCCGGCTGCACGAGCACGGCCCTGGCCGCCCAGACCGGCTTGCGCGAGGACAATCCGCAGATCTTCGAAAGCGAAGGCTTCCTCAACGGCCATCAGGACATGGCCTGGCGCAACAGCGGCATGTTCGAATACAAGCGCCAGCGCTACGCGGATGCGGCGCGCTATTTCCGCGACGCAGCGTACTTCGGCGACAAGCCCTCGCAGGCGATGCTCGCGATGATGCTGTGGAACGGCGACGGCATCGACGCCGATCGCGCGCAGGCCTATGCCTGGATCGACCTGGCCGCCGAGCGCGGCTACGAGTCCTTCGTCGCCACGCGCGAGAAGTTCTGGGCCGCGATGAACGAGGACGAGCGTAGCAAGGCGCTCGAGTTCGGCCGCGGCCTGTACGAGAAGTACGGCGACGAACACGCGAACAAGCGCCTCGAATTCGAGATGGAGCGCAGCAAGCGCCAGATCACCGGCAGCCGCCTCGGGCGGCCCGGCACCCTCGTGGTGAACGTGCGCGGACCGGACGGGCGGCGTCTGCGCTCGGTCGACGGATCGCTGTTCTACAGCGCGAAGTACTGGAAGCCGGAGAACTACCGCGCCTGGCAGGACCAGCGCTGGGATCTGCCGGAGGGCAAGGTCGAGGTCGGCCCGGTGCAGCCGGCGGCAGAACCCGAGTAGCGGCAGGCACAACGTTCCGTCCGGGCGAGGAGGCACGCGGTGATCACGATGCGCCAGGTTGTCGCTTCGATCCTGCTCGCGATCGCGGTGACGGCGAGCGTTGGCGCCGCCGCCGGCGAGCGCGACGACGATCCGCTGGTCGTCAACAGCGAAGCCTTCCAGCGCGGCCATCCCGACATGCGCTGGCGCAACCTCGGCGCCACCCGCTACCAGCAGAAGCGCTACCGGGAAGCCGTCCGTCACTTTCGCGATGCAGCCCGCTACGGCGACAAGCCGTCGCAGGCGATGCTCGCGCTGATGCTGTGGAACGGCGATGGCGTCGAGGCCGATCGCGTGCAGGCCTATGCCTGGATCGACCTCGCGGCCGAGCGCGGCTACGGCTCCTTCGTCGCCACGCGCGAGAGATTCCGCACGGCCTTGAGCGAAGACGAGCGCCGGCGCGCGATGGAGCTGCGCAACGAGCTGTACGCGAAGTACGGCGACGAGCATGCCAAGAAGCGGCTCAATCTCGAAATGACGCGCGAGAAGCTCAAGCTCACCGGCAGTCATCTCGGCCGGCCCAAGGGCGTGCTCATGCTGCTGCCCGGCCCGGACGGGCGCGTTCGCGCGATTACCGATTCCGTGTTCTGGAATCCGCGCTACTGGAGCCCGCAGCAGTACTGGGCCCTGCAGGATCGCATCTGGGAGCCGTCGAAGGGTCGCGTCGACGTCGGGCCGGTGCAACCGGTCGACGCCGAGCCGGCGGCGGCGGAAAAACGCTGACGCGATCGTCGCCGTCGCCTGATCCGCCGCCACTCGGGCTAGGATAGCGACCCGCTCGAAGTCCCGCGTACGCGATGGCGAAACTGCATTTCTATTATTCGGCGATGAACGCCGGCAAGACGACGACGCTGCTGCAGAGCGCGTACAACTACCGCGAGCGCGGCCTGCGGCCGCTGATCCTGACGCCGCAGCTCGATACGCGCGCCGGCATGGGCGTGGTCGCCTCGCGCATCGGCCTGCGTTCGCAGGCGCAGCGCTTCACGGCGGACGACGACCTGCGCGCGCTGGTCGAGGCCGACGTCGCCGCGCACGGCCGGCTCGACTGCGTGCTCGTCGACGAGGCGCAGTTTCTTTCCAAGGCACAGGTGTGGCAGATCAGCGACGTCGTCGACGTGCTCGGCATTCCGGTGCTCGCCTACGGCCTGCGCACGGATTTCCGCGGCGAGCCGTTCGAGGGCAGCCGCTACCTGCTCGCCTGGGCCGACAGCCTGGTGGAGATCAAGACCATCTGCCACACCGGCAAGAAGGCCACGATGGTGGTGCGCGTCGACGAGCACGGCCGCGCGGTCACCGACGGCCCACAGGTTGAGATCGGCGGCAACGACCGCTACGTCTCGGTCAGCCGCGCCGAGTTCAAGAAGATCATGGCCGGCGAGAGCGCGGTCGAACTGCAGCAGGCGGTGCTGCCCCTCGACGCACCGAAGGCGAAGACCTGAAGGAGTAAGGATGAGCGAACCCCATTGGCCGCGGCCGCAGTGGCACGACAGCGGCGACGAGGCCTTCCTGCTGTGGTTCGTGTTCGGCGATTTCGGCCAGGATCTGGCCATCGACGCCGAGCGCTACCGCACCCGCGGCACGCCGCCCGGCATCGAGATCGTGCGCTACGTCAACCGCGAACTGGCCAAGTGGGACGGCTATCCGCTCGCCGGCACGCTCGGCCGCCTGCTGTGGGGCGAGAACGCGCACCTGTTCGAGCAGGCACAGCAGGCCGGCGAATGCGTGATGCTGCGCGGCGCGATCGCCGATCCCGCCGACCTCGACGGCCTGCGCGACCTGGTCGGCACGATCACCGCGCTGACCGACCGCGGCGGCGTCGCCGTGCTCGATCCGCAGACGCTGTCGATGTTCGACCCGGCCGAATGGCGCCGGCGCTACTTCGCCGACGACGCGTTCAGCACGCGCGAGCACGTGTTGATCCTGCACAGCGAGGACGAGCAGAACGAAGGCCGGCACTGGGTGCACACGCGCGGCCTGCGCAAGTTCGCGCGCCCGGACGTGAGCATCCGCAACGTACCGGCGGCGGCGATCAACGCAGCCGGCGAACTCGCCGACCGCTTCGCCGATTTCCAGGCGCGCGGCGGCATCGTCGAGGACGATCGGGAAATCATCGTGGACGGCATACCCGAAGGCATGCGCGTGCGCCACGCCGGCTCGCCCGAGGATCCGGACTTCAACAACCGCCACCTCTCGCTGCACTGGCCGGAGTAAAAAAAAGGCCGCGCGCGCCGAAGCGCGCACGGCCGGGGCTCCCCGCCCGTTAAGGTCCGTCCTGCGTGACCGACTTATCGATGCGGTCCTGCTTCTTGTTCTCGCTCAGTGGGCGCACCGGTGCGAGCTCATTGTGCAATACGCACTTTCGCGGCGAAAAAGGACATTCGACGCGACGGGCGATCGCCTTCCGTCGCCGACGCGCGCGCAAGTGCCTGTCTTTCCTACATTCTTCGCTCGATCACGTAGTCCACGCAGCCCGGGGCAAGGGCGGCGGCCGTCGCGGAAACGACCACGTAGTAGGTCGCCGGCGCGACCGGGGCGGGACGTCCGCCCCAGGGCGGGTAGGTGAACTGGAACGGCGGCAAGGGCACGTCCGCCCACAGGACATTGCTGTCGCTCGTGTCGTCGAAAGCGACGATCGGGGCGTGGTCGTCGCAGGTGTCCAGCAAGGCGACCATGACGGATGAGGACACGCCGCCGAGCACCGCGACGGCGATCTCGTCGGTGACGCCGCCGCCCCGGTCGGGCGTGGTGAAGCGGTACACGACGTCGGCGTAGGGGCTGTCGACCAGGCCTCCCCAGAGGTGGCCCAGCGAATTCCAGCCCGTGCAGGTATCGCCGGTGATGGACTGGTTCGCCGGCAACGGCAGCGGCGACTGGCACGTCTGCGCCGCGACGCGACCGGCCATGCAGGCGAGCAGGATGCCCGCGACCAGGGTCGCGGCGCGGATCGGGTTTTCGGCCGACATGGGATCGCTCCTTCGCGAGGGTCGCCGACGCGGCGACTTCGACCTGCTCCATGACCAACGCAGCCGCGAGCCCGCAACGCACGCCGTTCGTGCGCAGGTTCGTCCCCGCGCCGCCCCGACGCCGGCAACCGGCGTTACCGAACCGTTACCCGTTCGTAGTTGCGGCGTCCCTTTCGCACCTGCACTGTTGCATCCGGCCTTGAACCCGTCGCTCCGCCGCGAGAGGGCTGCCAGCGCATTCATCGGACGAGGAAGCAGGCACGTATGCCCAAGCAAGTGAGCCTGGTGGTGGGAGCGGCGGCGATCCTCGCCGCCGCGTTCGCGTGGTGGGCGTTTCCCCGGGCCGGCCGGGATACCGGAGCGACGCGCGATACGTCGCCTTCCGCCGCACCGGCGCAAGGCTCGTCGACACCCGCGCCGAACGCCGGGCGTCGAGCCGTCGCTGCGGCGTCCCGATCGGTTTCCCAATCGCTCGACCCGCGCCCCTTCATCGAGGTGCGCGCGGAGCTCGAACGCCTGGCGGAGGCCGGCGACGCGCACGCGGCGCTCCGCCTCGGCCGCACGCTCGCCCAGTGCAACGGCTACGTGCCGATGACCGACGCGCAGCTCGAAGACTTCGTCGTCGACGTTTCGGCCGTCGGCATGTCCCTCGTCACTTCCGAAGGACGCCAGCAGACGCCCGAAGCGCTGCTGGAAACCCTGAAGCTGGGCTTCGCGCAGAAGCGGCTCGATTGCCGCGACACCGGCGCGCTCCACGACGCGGACGCGCGCACGAAGGCGCTGCGCTGGATCGAACGCAGCGCCGCGCTCGGCAACGCGGATGCGCAGGCCTTGTACGGCTCGACGGCGTTTTCGTCGTACGACGCGCGCGACGCGCTCGTCGACGCCGAGAACCTGCGCGAGCACAAGCGGCGCGCGATCGACTACCTGCAAAAATCGCTGGCGCAAGGCGACGCGCTGGCCCTGCTCGAACTGCACCGGAGCTATTCCACCGGCACCTTGTACCCGGCCGACGCCGCGGCGGCCTACGCCCATCTGTACGCCTACTCGCTGACGCCGCGCGCGTCGGAACTCGCGCCGGAACTGCTCGAACGGACGCTCGCCTCGCACGCCAAGGCGCTCGATGCGCAAGGCCTGCAGCGCGCGCGCGACGAAGGACGGCGCCTGGCGGCCTGCTGCGGCGGCGCCGCGGGGGAGGCGCCATGAAGCGCTCCACCCAGGTGCTGTGGTTCGCGGCGCTGGTCGCGATCTTCGTCGCGTTCAGCTGGCTCGACCGTCGCCTCTCCTCCCCGCCCGATACGCCGCCTTCCGATCCCGCGCCGGTCGCGACGGCGAAACCGCTCCCGCCAACCCCCGCCCCTCCCGTGCCCGCCGCCGCCGAGCCGGTGGCGGCCAGGCCGGCGGACCTCCCATCCCGGGAACTGCCGCCCTGGGACATGCCGCTCGACCAGGCCGTACCACGCCTGCGCGAACTGGCCGATGCCGGCGACAGCTGGGCGCAGCTCGAACTGGCGAGCCGGCTGCACGCCTGCACCCCCGCCGAGCAGCGGCAGGCGGAAGCCTCCGACGAAGAGGATCGACAATCCATCGAAGAGGACGCGAAGAACGATCGCTGGACCGAAGCGCAACGCGCGGTTCGCACACGCAATGCGCAACGGCGCATCGACGCGAATGCCGCCGTGCGCGCGGGCTGCGAAAAGACCCCTGCGGATCTGCGCGCGCACTGGCTCGACCCGCTCGACCGCGCGGCCGAGGCCGGCAATACGGCGGCGATGCGCGGGTACGCGAAACTGGCGATCGAGCAGTACGCCTTAGTGAACGCCGTCGTCGCGGATGTCGACGATGCGATCGTCCGCCGCGACAAGGCCCGCGCCTATCTGCTGAAAGCGGTTCGGCGCGGCGATGTGGAAAGTCTCGTGGATCTCGCCGAGGCCTATTCCGCGAAGCCCGCCACCGCATTGCGGCTGTTCGCCGCCGATCCGCTTCAGTCCTACCTCTACGCCTATGCCGGTTCGCTGACCCACGGGCTTGCGCCCGTCCAGTACGGAAACCTCGAAGCGGTCATGGACGAGAGCGCGAAGTCCCTCGACGCGCGGCGGCTGGCCGATGCGCAGGCACGCGGCCGGCGCATCTACGAGCAATGCTGCGCCGGGAAGTGAGCGCGACGGCGCATCGGGCCTAAGCGCGGGCAGCGCGGAAGGGCGCTTGGTCCGTCATTGCTTGACCAGTTCCACGCGCCGGTTGCGCGCGCGGCCTTCCTCGCTGTCGTTGGACGCCAGCGGCGAGGCGCTGCCCATGCCTTGCGCGAGCAGGCGTTCGGCGGCGATGCCGTGCTGCGCGGCGAGCGCGGCGACCACCGCATCGGCACGCCGCTGCGACAGCTCCAGGTTGTGCGCCGCACCGCCGACGTTGTCGGTGTGCCCGACCACCATCAGCTTCAGCGCCGGGTCCGCATTCAGCAGCGCGGCGATCTCGCCGAGCTGGGCGGCCGAATCCGGCCGCAGCGTGGCCTGGTCGAAATCGAACAGGATGCCGTACAGCGCCACCTTGCCGCCGCTGGCGATCGCGCTGCCCAGGTCGGCGGCCTTGACCGTGACCATCTTCTGCTCGCGCGGCTTGGCCTCGAGCGTCACCACCAGCGCGAGCGTGCGCCCGTCGAAGGCCTTGCAGTAGAGGCCGTCCTTCGCCGTCCAGGCGAGCACGGCCACGTGCGTCTCGACGCCGCCGCGCTCCACGCGCAGGATCGTGTAGCGCGGATCGACGCGATCGGTGGTGACCGCGCAATAGGGATTGCTGAACGCCTTGGCGTCGATGCGGTCCTTCGGGAACAGCAGGTCGCCGATGCCGACCCGTCCGCCGCCGTGGCCGGCGCCCGAGCTCGTGTCGCCGCCGCAGGCGTCGCCGCGGCATTCGAACAGGCGCTGCCCGCCGGCCTCCTCGATCGCCTGCTGGTAGTTGCGCACCGCCTCCAGCGGCGTGCGTTCCGGCGGAAGGAGATAGACGCTGCGCGTCAGCGTGCCCTCGAGCATGCGCGTGTCCTTGGCCGCGAACACGCGGTTGTTCATGCCGTCGCGCTGCTCCGGCTCGACCAGCTCGAGCGCCGACGCCGGCAGCGCGATCTCGTCGTACGCGCCGGCCCGGTACTCGACGATCAGGCTGCCTTCGTAGCGGGCCAGCCCGGCCGGATCGCGCGCGCCCTTCATGTCGGCCTCGGGCAGGACCGCATTGGCCAGCGCCAGGGCGGGAACGAGCCCGCAAAACAGGGAAAGGACGGAAAGGACGGTGCGCATCGGCAAGCTCCGGCGAAAGGTTCCCCGGTAGTACGCACAACGGCGCCGAAGCAGGACATCGGCGCTGGCCGGGTGGTCGCTGGCTTCGCGTAGGCGCCCTAGCGCTGGCAGCGCGGACAGAAGAAGGTCGAGCGCTGGCCGAGCACGATCGCGCGGATCGGCGTGTCGCAGACGCGGCACGGCTCGCCCTCGCGTCCGTAGGCGAACAGTTCCTGCTCGAAATAGCCGGGCAGTCCGTCGGGGCTGATGAAGTCGCGCAGGGTGGTGCCGCCGCGGCGGATCGCGTAGGCGAGGATGCGCTTGACCTCGTCGGCGAGGCGCGCGTAGCGCTCGCGCGAGATCGCGCCGGCCGGGCGCCGGGGATGGATGCCGGCGGCGAACAGCGCCTCGCTCGCGTAGATGTTGCCGACACCGACGACGACGGCCTGGTCCATCAGCAGCAGCTTCACCGCCGCCTTGCGCCCGCGCGAGCGTACCCACAGCAGGTCGCCGTCGAAGTCGTCCGACAGCGGCTCCGGACCGAGGCCGGCGAGCAGCGGATGCGTCTGGCCGCGCGGCTGCCACAGCTGGCTGCCGAAGCGGCGCGGATCGGTGAAGCGCAGCACCTGGCCGGAATCCAGGCGCCAGTCGACGTGGTCGTGCGTGCCGACCGGCGTCGACGCCGGCAGCACGCGCAGCGAGCCGGACATGCCCAGGTGCAGCAGCGCGCTGCCCGGCTCGGTATGCACCAGCAGGTATTTCGCGCGCCGCTCGACGTCGAGGATGCGCTGCCCCGGCAATGTCTCGCGCAGCTCGGCCGGCAGCGGCCAGCGCAGACGCGGCTGGCGCACGTCGAGGCCGACCACGGTGCGGCCGAGCAGGTGCGGCGCGAGGCCGCGCCGCGTGGTTTCGACTTCGGGCAGTTCGGGCACGTGCGATCCCGCGGTTTCGGTACGCGTGTAGTTTGAGGCAGGCCGGCACGATGCAAGCAATGCAGCGCGACCGCCGCCGACCACCGCGTTGCGCCAGGCGGCATGGTAAACCGCGGCTTCTGCTCGGTAACCTCGTGTTTTGACCGGTGCCATGCGCGGTTCGGGCGCTGCGAAGGTCGCTGCCGACCCTTGGCGGGCGTACGTTGATGCGGCTCGACGACCCGGAACGGAACGCGAGGAACCCAATGGCGGACCATACGGAAATGGATGTTGCGCCATTCGGCCGTCTGCGTTACGGCCACGAGTATGGTGTCGAACACTGGCGGGGGCGTGTCGCTCTCTCCTGTTTCGAGCCGCCTTTCGCCGTGATCGTAAGAGCAGGGCGCTCGGGACCTTCGCCGCGTCAGACGGCGGCGATGGCCGGCCTCGCGGCGAACGCAGATGCCATCCGGCGACAAGCGACCGGGCCCATGGCCGAGCTGCATCGCCAGAGCGGGCTGTGCTCCCCGGCGATGGACGCCGGGGACGACGAGGTGCGGTCCCTGCTCCGGCCCGAGGAGATCGAAGTGTCGGATGACCGCTACTTTCGCGATGGTCGCATTGCCATCGTGCTGATCTTCGGCTCGACGCTGGAACCTGATTTCGCCCCGGCCATCGAGACGGCCGACGGGGACTTCCGGCAAGTTCTATCCAGCACCTGATGGGCCGGCCGTCGCTGCCGCCCTGGCGTGGACATGGGTTTCCCTTTCTCCGTTCCCGGCCGGCAAGCAGGGAAGGTAATTGCGTTCGTACGAAACTCGAATCGAAGATGCCCTAGCGCGACGGCGCGGCGACTTCGTTTTCCGGCGCGGCGAACAGGCGCGCGCTGAAACGGTCGGGCACCAGCGCGACGGCGCCGTCGACCTCGACGTAGCGGTCGCCGTGGATCGCGTCGGTGGTGCCGAACTTCAGCGTCGTGCCGTCGAGCACCAGCGTGGCCAGCGGCGGATCGAGGCTGAGCTTCTTCGGATCGAGTTCGCCGGCGGCGTGGCGAAAGCGCACCGGCGCGCCGGCGATCGCGACCAGTTTCGCGACGGCGGTGGCGTCGGCTTCGCGCGCGTAGGGTTCGAGCATGCGCCACTGCGTGCCGTCCTTCTCGAAGCGGCGCGGCGTGCAGCCGTCGCAGGCGACCGCCACCGCGCGCACGGCGGCCGGATCGATCGCGGTCAGCGGCTCGGGCGCGAGCGTGTCCTCGTGGCGCAGCTGCGCGTAGACGATCGCGCCGAGCGCGGCGGCGAGCGCGAGCAGGATCAGCTGCGTGCGCGTGCGGCGTCGCATCGCGGGCTCAGCGGCGTGCGTCCGGCGCGCCGCCGCGCCGGCGCCGCCACGCGATCCACGTGCCGCAGCCGGCGAGCAGCAGCGGCAGGCCGATCAGGAACACCAGGCCGAGCGCGCTCAGCTGCGCCTGCGTGAAATCCAGCGTGCGGTCCGCCGCGACGCGGTCGGCGATCGCGATCTGCGCGTCGTCGCCGAGCAGCCAGTCGAACACGCGCTGCCCGAATTCGCGATTGCCGCCGTTGCCGAGGAAACTGTTGGAGAGGAAATCGCCGTCGCCGATCACCACCGCGCGCTGCTCGCGGCGGTCCGGCCGCGGCGACACGCGCGTCAGCGCGAAGCCGAGATCGAGCGGACCGGGAATCTCGCCGGCGTCGGCATCCTGGCGGATCGTGTCGCCCGCCTCGCCGGCCTTGGGGATCGTGCCGGTCTCGTTCCAGGATTTTTCGCTGCTGCGCAGGATCGGCTGCGCATCCCAGCGCGACTGCGACAGCCTCGCCAGCGCGACCGGCTGCGGGAACAGCGTGGTCAGCGCGAAATCGCGCGTGATCGCGTGCGGCGGATAGGCGGTGAGCGCGACGAAGCTCGGGTCGCCCAGGCCGAGCGCCTGCCCGCTGCCGTCGACCAGGGTGCCGGGCAGCAGGCGCAGGCCGAGCGCGGCGGCGAGCCCGTCCAGGCCGGCGGCCTCGTCCGGCTCGGCCAGCCACAGCAGCGCGCCGCCGCGATCGAGATAGTCGACGAGTTCGGCCGCCACCGCGTCCGGCACCGCCACCTGCGGATCGGCGATCACCACCAGATCGGTGTTCTCCGGCACCTTGCCGACGTTCGCCAACGGCAGCGGCACCGCGCGCAGGCCGCGTTCGGCCAGCGCGCCGACGAACTGGCCGAGGTCGGCATTGGCCTTGCCGAGCGGCTGCCGTTCGCCCTCGCCTTCGAGGAAGGCGACGATGCGCTCGCGCGCGCGCGACAGGCGCAGCAGCGTGCTGGAGAACTCCGCCTCGCCGAGCACCTTGAGGCGTTCGCGGCGATCCTTGTAGCGGATCTCCATTTCGCCGTCGACGTTCACGCCGGCCGCGCGCATCGCGCCGGGATCCTCGTCCGGATCGACGAAGCGCAGGCTCAGGTCCGGCTTCACGCGGCGGTAGCGGTCGACGAAATCGGCCACGACCTTGCGCAGTCCGCCCTGCCGGCGCGCGTAGCTGATCACCTCGACCGGCGCGTCGAGCGATTGCAGCATCGCCACCGAAGCCTCGCCCAGGCTCGCGCTGCGCTCGCGGCTCCAGTCCGCGACGACCGCGTAGCGTGTGCTGAGGAACGCGATCGCCGCCGCGACCAGCAGCAGCAGCGCGGCGTGGACGAGGTTGCCCAGGCGCTCGCTCATGCGTCTGCCCGGCTGCGCAGGGTGTCGAGCCGGCGCGTCGCCAGGGCCAGCGCGACGAAGACGAGCAGCGCGAAATAGACCACGTCGACGCTGCCGACCAGGCCGAGGAAGAACGGCTGCAGGTGCGTGGGCAGGGCGAAGTAGTTGACCGCGGCGGTGTCCACGCCCTGCAGGCGCGCGCCGGAGTCGACGACGGCGAGCAGGCTGGTGATCGCCAGCGCGGACGCGGCGGCCAGCGCCGGCTGCGCGGTCCACACCGAGCAGGCCACGCCGATCGCGCACAGCGCGGCGGCGTACAGGACCAGGCCGAGCAGGGCCGCGGCGAGCTTGCCCGCATCCAGCGCGGTGCCGAAGCCGAGCGCGAGCGGCATCAGCGCGACCAGCACGGTCAGCACGAGCACGAAGCCGAACGCGCCGAAGTACTTGCCGAGCACGATGCGCAGGTTGCCGACGCCGCTGGCCAGCAGCAGCGGCAGAGTCTGCGCACGGCGCTCGCCGGCGAAGCTGCGCATCGTGACCAGCGGCACCAGCAGCACCAGCAGGGTCGAGTAGCCGCGCAGCAGCGGAATCGCGACGAGGTCGGTCACGCCCGGCGCACCCTTCAGCCCGCCGAGCTTGGGCGCCAGTTCGAGGAATCCGTCGATCGAGAGCAGGAACTGCCACGCCATCAGCGCGACGACGATCGCCGCCAGCCCCCAGGAGAACGGCTGCACCGCGAGGCGGCGCCATTCGTGGCGCGCGATCAGCGCGGCAGCGTTCACGCGGCCTGCTCCGGCGCGTCGGCCGCGGCGACCGCGAGGAACGCGCGCTCCAGCGAACCGTCCTCGGCACGCAGTTCCTGCAGGCCGAAGCCACGCTCGACCACCGCGCGTGCGAGCGTATCGACGGCGACGCCCGGGCGCAGCTGCACGCGCCAGCGGCGCGGTTCGAGCGCTTCGGCCGAGGCGACCAGATCGAGCGCCTGCCAGTCGACCGCGTGCACGATCTTCGCCGTGCCGACGAGGAAGGTGTCCTGCGCCTGCTCGCCGGGAGTACCGCCGTAGCGCAGCTCGCCGCGATGCAGGATCGCGACGCGGTCGCAACAGGCGGAGACGTCCGGCAGCACGTGCGTGGACAGCACCACCGCGTGCTCCTCGCCCAGCCCGCGCACCAGCTGGCGCAGCTTCAGCGCCTGCACCGGATCGAGTCCCGAGGCCGGCTCGTCGAGCACGATCAGTTCCGGCTCGTGCACGATCGCCTGCGCCAGACCGACGCGCTGGCGGAAACCTTTCGACAGCGCCGCGATCGGGCGCCGCCGCACCTCGCCCAGTTCGCAGCGCTCGATCGCGCGTCCGACCGCCGCGGCGACCGCGCCGCGGGCGAGACCGCGCAGACGCGCGCAGAAGGCGAGGAATTCGGCCGGGGTCAGCTCCGCGTGCAGCGGCGGCACTTCCGGCAGGTAGCCGATGCGCCGCCGCGCCAGCTCGGGGTATTCGTACAGGTCCTCGCCGCCCAGGCGCACGCGGCCGCGGCTGGGCGCGAGCACGCCGGCGATCATGCGCAGGGTGGTGCTCTTGCCGGCGCCGTTGACGCCGAGCAGGCCGAGCACTTCGCCGCGGCGCAGTTCCAGGTCCAGCGCGCGCACGACCGTGCGTCCGGCCAGTACCCGGCTGACGTCTTCGAGGGAAAGCACGGGAGCGGTGGCGTTCAAGGGCCGGGACGAGTGTACGCGGCGGGCGGAGCGCGATTGTTCCGGTTCGGTGCCCGCGCGGGCAAGACGCGCGCGCCGATTGTGCGGATTGCGCCGGTGCGGATTTCCGTGCGCGGCGCGTCTTTCCCGCCGGCCGGCCACGCCCAGGCGCAGGGCGGCACGCCCGCAACCGGCTGTTCGCTCAAACATTTGTTCGATAAATCCCGGCCGAAAGCGACGAAGACGAGGCCGAAGACGAAACCACGCGAAAACGCTCGTGAAACTTGAACCAGCGCAATGGCAGCGCCATGTTGCCGCGCGTATAGTGCACTTTCACTCCCTCCTTCCGCAGTACCCGACAAATGCTCGATTCCATCGTTTCCTTCGCCTCGCGCGGCCTGACGCAGGGTTCCTGGGGCACCTGGATCGTCTACCTGCTGGTCGTGACCCAGCTGACGATCTTCACGGTGACCCTGTACCTGCATCGCAGCCAGACGCATCGCGGCGTGGACTTCCATCCCGTGCTGGCGCACTTCTTCCGCTTCTGGTCGTGGCTGTCGACCGGCATGGTCACCAAGGAATGGGTCGCCATCCACCGCAAGCACCACGCCAAGGTGGAGACCGAGGAAGATCCGCACAGCCCGCAGATCTACGGCATCAAGAAGGTGTTCTGGGACGGCGTGGGTCTGTACCGCGACGCCAGCCACAACCTCGACGACATGGAGAAGTACGGCCGCGGCACGCCGGACGACTGGATCGAGCGGCACCTCTACGCACCGCACGCGTACTGGGGCCCGACCCTGATGGCGGTGATCAACCTCGCCCTGTTCGGCGTCGTCGGCATCGCGCTGTGGGCGATCCAGATGATCTGGATTCCGTTCTGGGCCGCCGGCTTCGTCAACGGCATCGGCCACTGGTGGGGCTATCGCAACTTCGAGTCCGCCGACACCTCGACCAACCTGTCGCCGTGGGGCGTGTGGATCGGCGGCGAGGAGCTGCACAACAACCATCACGCGTTCCCCAGCTCGGCCAAGTTCGCGCTGCGCAAGTGGGAGTTCGACATCGGCTGGGCGGCCATCCGCCTGTTCGAGACGCTCGGCCTGTCCAAGGTCCTGCGCGTCGCGCCGACCCTGGACGTGCGCCCGAACATGCACCTGCCCGACGCCGACACCGTGAAGGCCGTGCTGTCGCACCGCTTCCACATCATGAGCGACTACTTCCGCGGCGTCATCGCGCCGACCCTGCGCGAGGAAGCCGGCAAGGCCGGCGCCGGCATCGCCGCGCTGCCGCGCAAGCTGCGCAAGGCGCTCGGCAACGGCGGCCGCTGGCTCGACGCCGCGTCGCGCGAGCGCATGACCGCGTTCACCGAGAAGCACCCGCAGCTGCGCACGGTGTGCGAATTCCGCGCGCGCCTGGCCGCGCTGACCGAGCGCAACGGCCGCAACGCCGACGGCATGCTCGACGGCCTCAAGGAGTGGTGCCGCGAAGCCGAGGCGACCGGCATCCGCACGCTGGCGGAATTCGCCGCGCGCCTGAAAGGCTACCGGCTTGCGGGCGACGCGGGCTGAGTCCTTCCTGCCGTCCGTCGACGAAAAAGCCCGCCTCGCGCGGGCTTTTTCGTGCCCGGCGCCGGCGCCGTCACGGCAGGAATCGCTCCGCATGCTCGGGCGACGGCAGCCAGCAGGTCTGGCTGCGTCCGAACCATCGGTAGCGATGGCGCGCCAGCATCCGGTACGCCGGATCGCGCAGCCGCCGCGGCAGCAGCCGCAGCACGGCGAACGCGTGCCAGGCACCGCCGAAGCCGGTCAGCACGCGCACGATCGCGTCGCTGTCGGTCCAGTGAGCGCCGGCCTCGCACAGCAGCAGCGAATTCGGATCGTCCGGATCGAGCCCGTGCGCGTCGAGCAGGGCGCGGCCGGTTTCCGACTGCATTGCGGCGAAGCGGTAGCGGCCGGCGCGGTCGTGGCGCAGGATGAAGCGCACCCAGCGGCTGCACAGCAGGCAGACGCCGTCGAAGACGAGGATCGGATGGCCGGGGTCAGTCGGCATCGAGCGGCTCCAGCCAGCCGGAATAGGCGACCAGCAGGCCGATCCACGGCAGGCGCGCGGCCGCGGCGAAACGGTAGCGACCTTCCTGCTCGCCGCAGCTGGCCGCGATGCCGTCGAACCAGCGCAGCGGCAGGGGCAGGCCGAACAGGCGTACCTCGCAGGCGGTCCAGCGCAGCGTGCCGTCGGCGCAATGCGGCGAGAACGCGAAGCGCGACGCGCCGATGACTTCCTCGAACGCGCCGGGCCGCCGCGAGCGGCGCAGGCGCGAGCGCATCACGCGGCCGGGAAACCGGCGCGTCCACGTCTCCGCGCCCGCCTGCTGCCGGATCTCGACCTCGATCGCCGCTCCGCTCACCGGCGCCGGCAGGCGGAACAGCGCGCGCAGCAGGCGCGCCGGCAGGCGCAGGTCGCCCTCGACGTCCACGCGGCCGCGCGCACGCACGAGCGGGCGGCCGCCGTGCATCGCACGCACGCTCGGCGGCAACGACGGCCAGCGTGGGCCGAGCAGGTCGGGAAACAGGGCGGCTTCGCTCATCGGTGCATGGTGCCTGCGCGTGCGGAGCCGGAAAAGAAGAAACCCGCCACGAGGGCGGGTTTCCGGTAAAGCGCTGTCCGCGTCCTGCGGTTACTTGATCTTGCCTTCCTTGTAGGCGACGTGCTTGCGGATGACGGGGTCGTACTTCTTGACCTCCATCTTTTCCGGCGTGTTCTTCTTGTTCTTGTCGGTGGTGTAGAAGTGGCCGGTGCCGGCCGAGGAGATCAGACGGATCTTGTCGCGCTTGGATGCCATGGTCGGTTACTCCTCAGATCTTCTCGCCGCGCTTGCGCAGCTCGGCGACGACGACTTCGATGCCCTTCTTGTCGATCGTGCGCAGCCCGTGGCTGGACACGCGCAGGGACACCCAGCGCTTCTCGCTCGGCACCCAGAAGCGGCGCTCGTGCAGGTTCGGCAGCCAGCGGCGCCGGGTCTTGTTGTTGGCGTGGGAAACGTTGTTGCCGGACTGGAAGCTCTTTCCGGTGACTTGGCAGACTCTGGACATGCGAACCTCGCAAGTTTTCGATTCCGTCCTTGGCCAGGACGGCGGCGGCCCAGCGGCGGCGGTGCGCCATGCGGTGCTGGAGGTCCCCGGACGTCCGACGCGGGCGGACCGCATGACCGGATTTCCGCGTGCCCGGAGGGCGATGAACGGCGCAGGGAGCCGCGCTTTATAGCCGAATCAGCAGCTTGCGGCAAGTGCGGGCGCGACGAAGGGACGGACGGCCGCTGCAGCCGTCCGCCCCCGAGAGCCCGGGCGCCGCGCCTGCGAGGCGCGCGCCGTCGGATCAGTCCTTCTTCTGCGCCGACGCGCCGGCGGCATCGTCCTGCTCGTCGCCTTCGACGGTGACGCGCGTCTGCTGCTCGCGAATCGAGGCGCGGATTTCCGACTTGGTCAGGAAACCGTCGTGATTGGCGTCGATGTCCTCGAAATGCTGGGCCAGGACCGGATTGGCCTCGCTGGCTTCTTCCTGGCTGAGCTTGCCGTCGCCGTTCGCGTCGGCGGCCTTGAAGTCGCGGTTGAAGGCGGCGCGCTGGCGGTCGAGGAACCTTCCCAGGCCGACCCCGAATTCGTCGCGGTCGATGGTGCCGTCGTGGTTGGTGTCGAAGCGCTCGAACGAACGCTGGACGTAGCGGGCCCGGCGGTCCTTCTGCGCGCTGCCGTCTTCGTCGTCGTCGGCAGCGGCGGCCGGCGCGGCGGCGGTCTTGGCCGGTGCGCCGGACTGCGCATGCGCGGCACCGACGCCGAGCAGGAGGACCAGGGCGGCAAACGGCAGCGCGGCGCGAACGGAATGGATCGACATGATGCCTTCTCCTGCGAGAGTGGACGGGTCGGTTCAGCGGCGATGATGATGGCGATCGCGGCGATCGTAGTAGTCGCGACGGTCGCGGCGGTCGTAGTAGTCGCGGCGATCCCAGCGGCGGTCGTGGCGATCCTTGGTCAGCACGTTGCCGATCACGCCGCCGGCGGCGGCACCGCCGACCGTGCCCCAGACATCGCCGTTCGTCAGCAGCGCACCGCCGACCGCGCCGAGGCCGACGCCGATCAGGGTGTTGCGCTTCTTGTTGTCGCGGGCGACGGCACCGTCGGCCATCAGCAAGGCGAACAGCACGGCCAGCAGCAGCGCGCCGGCACGGCGAAGCGGACGCGGCGGCGCGACGGAAACGGCGGCGGACGGGGAAAGAGTGCTCATCACGGCGGACCTCCTGCGGATGCGCGACGGAATCGCGAAAGGCAGCGGAGCCGGTCGAACGAAGCCGGTGCCCGCTGCACGGACAGTGGCCCGACTGTACGAACGACGCCGGGGCGGATCAACCCGAGACGGGCCGGCGCAGCGGGGGCCGTTCAGCTAGCGACACGCGCTCTACACGACGCGCGCGCGGCCTTTCACGTTTCCTCGACGTCGGTGCGCCGCGACCGCTTGATCAGCCAGCCGACCCCGCGCAGGTCCGAGATGCCGACCAGGGCGCGGTTGAGGTTGTTGTACTTGGACACGCCGGTACCGCGTGGGCGATGGTTGACCGGCACGCTGCGCACCTGCCAGCCGGCGCGCTGCATCAGCGCCGGCAGGTAGCGGTGCATGTGGTCGAAGTAGGGCAGGTCGAGGAAGGCGGCGCGCTCGAACAGCTTGATGCCGCAGCCGGTGTCGGGCGTGTCGTCGCGCAGCAGGCGCGAGCGGATCGCGTTCGCCCATTTCGATGCCCAGCGCTTGCTGCCCGAATCCTTGCGGTTGACGCGCCAGCCGGCGTACAGCTTGATCGCCGCCGGCGATTCGTCGC
Source organism: Dokdonella ginsengisoli (assembly GCF_042652785.1). NCBI lineage: Bacteria > Pseudomonadati > Pseudomonadota > Gammaproteobacteria > Lysobacterales > Rhodanobacteraceae > Dokdonella > Dokdonella ginsengisoli. Next base: position 370,563 of record NZ_JBHSHD010000002.1, read on the forward strand.
GCATCGCGACCAGCTTGGGGATGTCGGCCGGATCGTTCTGGCCGTCGCCGTCGAGCGTGGCGATCCACTGGCCGCGCGCGGCCTTGACCCCGTTGCGGATCGCCGTGCTCTGGCCGCTCTGTGCCAGGTGCCGGATCACGCGCAGCTCCGGATACTGCGCCTTCGCCTGGTTCAGCACGGCGAGCGAGTCGTCCTTGCTGGCGTCGTCGACGTAGACGATCTCGAAATCGGCCCTGCCGCGCAGGGCGGCGGCGATTTCGGCGAGCAGCGGCGGGATATTGTCGCGCTCGTTGAACACGGGCACGACGACGGACAGTACGGGCATGCGGATCGGGACCGGCGCGAAAGAGGCGCATTATCGCCGAAGGCGGGCTCCGGCGGCGGGACTCAGGGCGCCCCGGCGGCGGAAAGCCGCGGCGGCCCCTCGATCGCCTCGTGCCAGGCGCGCTCGAGCGCGCCGAAGCTGTCGCGGTCCTTCGCCAGCATCACCAGGGTGCCGTCGCGGATCGGCACCTCGCGCCCGCGCAGGCCGGCACGCTCGAAGTCCGTGCTCGCCGGCACGCGGTGCTGGACGACGTAGAGCACGCTGACCGGCTCGCCGCCGCGCGGCATGACCATGTGCACGGTGCGGTAGTCGCCGACCGGGCATTCGCTGACGTAGGCGACGCCGTCAGGCACCGAGACGAGCGCGACGCCGCGGTCGGCGAAGGCCTTGCGCACGTCCGCCTCCGGCAGCGCGGCGGTGCGCGACAGCGCGTCGCGTTCGTGCGGCCCGGTCACGTGCTCGGCGACCAGCTGCGACAGCGGCGCGGTCACCGCCGCCTGCCGCCGCCACACGCCCAGCGCGAGCACCAGGCTGGCCGCCGCGGCCAGCGCGATCCAGCCCAGGCGCGCGCGCCGCGAGCTGCGCTGGCGCCGTTCGCCGGTCAGCTGCGCGAGCAGGATGCGATCGGCCAGGCCGTCCGGCACCGCCACGCTCAGTGCCGAGGCCAGGCGCGCCTCGAAGGCCTGCGCGCGCGCGTACGCCTCGGTGCAGAACGGGCACGATTGCAGGTGTTCGCGCGCGTCGCGGTCGGTGACGTGCGGATCGACGCCGAGCCGGCGGCGGAACTCAAGGCAGTCCATGCGCCTTCACCTCCCTGGCCGTGTCCTCGTCGAGCATGGCGCGCAGCTTCTGCCGCGCACGGAACACCTGGGTCATCACGGCCGCTTCGCTGATCTCCAGTTCGCGCGCGATCTCGGCGCAGGAAAAACCGCCGAGCACCTGCAGCACCAGCGGTTCGCGGTATTTGGGTTCGAGCCGGGCGATCGCCGCGCGCAGCACGGCGTCCTCGCCGCGATGCTCGGGGCCGGGCACGCCGTCGGCGAGTTCCAGCTCGTCGATGTCGGTGGTCGGCAGCGGCTTGCGCTCGTACAGGCGCGCGTGCTCGCGGCGCAGGATGGTGGTCAGCCACGCCTTCGCCGCGACGTCCTCGCGCAGGGAATCCAGGCTGCGCCAGGCGCGCAGGAAGGTCTCCTGCACGAGATCCTGCGCCAGCGCCTCCTGGCCGCACAGCCAGTAGGCGTACCGATACAGCTCGCCGGAATGCGCGCGCACGAGGGCCTCGTACTGTTGCTGACGTTGACTCACGTCAGCAACAGACCGGGCTCGGGCGTCCTCGCTTGCAGATTCCCTCATGCGCGGCAGTGTTACTCCGGCGGGCCGTCGAAACCGTTCTCGAAAATCAGGTCCGCCGCGGTGACCGTGAACTCGACCGGCAGCGTGACCGGATTATGCGCCGTATCGTTGCTGTGCACGCACAGGTTGGCGCTGTACGTGCCGGGATCGAGCGCGCTCGCATCGAAGATCGCATCGACCGACGACTGCGCGCCCTGCGCGACCGAGCCGGCCGCCGGATCGACGCTGAGCCACGGCACGGCGACCGGGCTGGCGCAGTCGCCGGACGAGGTGTCGGCGGTCCAGTCCAGCGGTGCGTCGCCGGTGTTGCCGATGTCGAACGCCTGCGTCGTGCTCTCGCCGGCGGCGGCCTGCGCCGCGAGGCTCGTCACCGACAGCTCCAGCACGGGTGCGGTGGCCGCCTGCACGATGATGATGCCGGACATGCCCTGGCCGCCGGCACCGCCGTGGTTTTCGCAGTAGAAGCGGAACTCGCCGACGTTCGGGAACGCCACCGTGCAGTTCGCGTCGCACGAGAACAGGCTGTCGTCCGAACGCAGTGGATGCAGGCCGCTGGCCGTGAAGGCGACCGAATCGCCCGGCGCGATCGTCAGCGTGTTGGGCGTGTAGGTGAAGCCGGAAATGCCGATCTGGTGCGTGGTCCCGCCGACCACCCGCACGATGCCGGACATGCCCTGGCCGCCGGCGCCACCGTGGTTGGCGCAGTAGTAGCGGTATTCCCCGGGCGTGTCGAACGTCTGCGTGCAGGCCGCATTGCACGAGAACAGGTCGTCGTCCGAACGCAGCGGATGCGTGCCGCTGGCGGCGAAATCGACCGAGTCGCCGACCTGGATGGTCAGGTCGTTGGGCGTGTAGGTGAAGCCCGAGATGCCGACCTGGTGCGTGCTGCCGCCCAGCGTCGCGGCGGGCTCGGGCAGGCCGCGCCCGTTGCGGGCGAACACGTCGCGGCCGGCGACGAAGACGAGTACGGCGGCGACGAGCGCGAGCGCGGCGGCCACGGAAACACGATGGCGTTGCATGACGATCTCCCCAGGACGTTGGTCCTGCTGAGTACCGCCATGGCGCCCGAAGGTTGCCGGCGCAGGCGCCGGTTCAGCGGATGCGTTCGAGCAGGCCGTCCAGCTCGTCGAGGCTGTGGTAGTGGATGACCAGCTTGCCGCGGCCGTTGCGCGCGTGCTCGAGGTTCACGCGCGTGGCGAGCTTCTCGGCCAGCTCGCGTTCGAGCGAGGCGATGTTCGGGTCGCGCGCCGGCTTGCCCTTGGTCTGGCCGACGACCGGCACGGCGAAGCGGCGCACGGCCTCCTCCAGCTCGCGCACCGACCAGCCCTTCTCGGCCGCCTCGCGCGCCAGCGCGGTCGCGCGCGCCTCCGGCTGCACCGTCGCCAGCGCGCGGGCGTGGCCCATCTCCAGCCGGCGGTCGTCGAGCAGGCGCTTGATCTCCTCCGGCAGGTCGAGCAGGCGCAGCAGATTGGACACCGCCGCGCGCGAACGGCCGACCGCGTCGGCGGCCTGCTGGTGGGTCAGCTCGAACTCGTCGATCAGCCGCGCCAGCGCCTGGGCTTCCTCCAGCGGCGACAGGTCCTCGCGCTGGATGTTCTCGATCAGCGCCATCGCCACCACGGCCTGGTCGGGGACTTCCTTGACCAGGGCCGGGATCTCGGCGAGGCCGGCCTGCTGCGCCGCGCGCCAGCGACGCTCGCCGGCGATCAGCTCGTAGCGGCCCGGCCCGATCGCGCGCACGACGACCGGCTGGATCAGGCCCTGCGCCTTGATCGACGCGGCCAGTTCCTCGATGCGCTCGGCGTCGAAGTGGTGGCGCGGCTGGTACTTGCCGGGCCGGATCGCGGCGGTTTCGAGCGTGCGCAGCTCGCCTTCCGTCTCGCCTGCGGCCACCGCCGGCGCGCCGGGATCGCCGCCGCCGAGCAGGGCGTCGAGGCCGCGTCCGAGTCCGAGTCCTTTTTTCTTCGCCGCCATGGGGGTTCTCCGGGCGATCGTCCTGATCGCGAAAGTCAAAAAGCGGCCGTCCTGACCGCCCGCTTCAGGGGGATGCCGCTTCGACGGGTCCGCGCTCGCGCCGCAGCATCTCGCCGGCGAGGCCGAGATAGGCGACCGCGCCGCGCGACTCGCGGTCGTACAGGTTGATCGGCTTGCCGTGGCTGGGCGCCTCGGCCAGGCGCACGTTGCGCGGAATGATCGAACGGAACACCTTGTCGCCGAAATGCTTGGTCAGCTGCAACGACACCTCGTTGCCGAGGTTGTTGCGCACGTCATACATCGTGCGCAGCAGGCCCTCGATCTCGAGCGCCGGATTCAGCCGCGCGCGCACCGCCTTGATCGTGTCGAGCAGGCTCGACAGGCCTTCCAGCGCGAAGTATTCGCACTGCACCGGAATCAGCACGCCGTGCGCCGCGGTCAGCGCGTTGATGGTCAGAAGATGCAGGGTCGGCGGGCAGTCGATCAGGATCGTGTGGTAGCGGTCGCCGAGCTTGGCCAGCTGGTCCTTCAGGCGCATCTCGCGCGCGAGGGTGTCCATCAGCTTCAGCTCGGCGGCGGTCAGGTCGCCGCTGCCGGGCAGCAGATCGAAACCGGCCTCGGTCGGCTGGATCGCCTGCTCGATGGTCGCTTCCTCGAGCAGCACCTCGCAGCCGGTGAGCGTGACGGTGCGCTTATCCACCCCGGCCGCCATCGTCGCGTTGCCCTGCGGATCCAGATCGATCAGCAGCACCTTGCGCTTCGCCTCCGCCAGGGCGGCGGCGAGGTTGACCGCGGTCGTGGTCTTGCCGACCCCGCCTTTCTGGTTTGCCACCGCGATGATGCGCGTCATGCCGAAGGCCCCTGCCGTTCCGGCGCGTCCGGCCGGACCCGCTTGATTACCACGACATGCCGTTCCGCGTCCAAGCCCGGCACGGCGAGCGCGTCGACTTTCTCCACCACGAAACCGGGCGGCACCGCGGCGAGTTCCTCTTCGGGAAAGCGCCCCTTCAGGGCCAGCCAGACGCCGTCCGCGGCGAGCAGGTGCCCGCCCCAGGACAGCATCTCGGCGAGGCTCGCGAACGCCCGCGCGGTGACGCAATCGTACGTGCCCTCGACCGCCTCGACGCGGCTTTCGACCACGCGCACGTTGGAAAGCCCCAGCTCGCGCGCGGCGGCACGCAGGAAGCGCGTCTTCTTGCCGTTGGAGTCGACCAGGGTCACCGCGCGCTGCGGCGCCGCGATCGCGAACGGCACGCCGGGCAGGCCGGCGCCGCTGCCCAGGTCGGCCAGCGTGGCGCCGCGCACGTACGGCAGCACGGCCAGCGAATCGAGCAGATGGCGCGTGACCATTTCGTCGACGTCGCGCACGGCGCTCAGGTTGTAGGTCGCGTTCCAGCGCGCCAGCAGCGCGACGTACGCGAGCAGCCGCTCGACGGCGGCGGCGGGAAGATCGAGGTGCAGGGCTGCGAGGCCGGCGACGAGGCGCTGCCGCAGCCGATCTCTGTCAGACATGCGGCTTGGACTTCGACGATCGGGGCGATGCGGGGCGCGCAGTATCCGCGCCGGACGTTCCGAAATCCACCGCGGCGCGAAGACAGGCGAGCGACGGCCCCATGCAGGGCCGTCGCGATTCAGTCCAGCGCGGCGAGGTCGACGCGGGCGATCAGCAGGCCGGTTTCGCGCAGCTGCGCGTTCAGCGACTGCTTGAGCCAGCCGCGGCGCGCGTCGGGCGTGGCCGGCAGGCCGGCGTCGGCGAACAGCCGGCGCGTGGCGTTGCGCAGCAGGTTCTCGACGTCCTCGATGACGACGTCGGCGCGCTGCGGATCGAGTACCTGGAAGTAGACCACGCCGCGGTGGCGCTGGCCGTCGAGCTCGAGATCCTCCACCGGCACGGCCGCGCCGGCCAGGCTGATCTTGTGCGCGACGCGCTCGACCAGCGGCACGACCAGATGCGTGCCGGAACCGACGATGCGCACGTGACCGCCCATGCGCCGAAAGGTGTAGACATGTCCTTCCGGAATGCGGCGGATGGAAGCGACCACCAGCAGGGCCAGGGCGCAGAGGGCAGCGAGAATGATCGGGGACAACATTTTTCTTATCTCTACCGCAAGTTACGAAACGTACTTTGCGCTTCGTATGAAGTGTACAGGGCAGGTGGGTTAATGATTGCTTAACAGTTTGCCCGGCGCATTCATAACTAAAGCTGAACATTTGTCACGAAGGGGTACGACGTTCGGCGTATCCGCCTGACAGCCGGGGATCGACCGGCACCGGCACCGGCCGTTTTCGGCGAAGGGCGCGCGGAAATCCGGCGCCGGCGCGGGCGACACCACGCCGCACGGACCGGCCGGAAGCGGTGCGTACAATGCGCGTCTTCCCGATCGCCGGTACGCGCATCCGATGGCCTATCCGCACACCCGTCTCCGCCGCATGCGACGCGACGCGTTCTCGCGCGCGCTGATGCGCGAAACCGACCTGAACGCCGCCGACCTGATCCTGCCGGTGTTCGTGCGCGAGGGCCGCGACGTCGCCGAAGCGGTGCCGTCGATGCCCGGCGTGGAGCGCGTCTCGATCGACCGCCTGCTGCGCGTCGCCGCGCAGGCGAGCGAACTGGGCGTGCCGGCGCTGGCGCTGTTCCCGGTCACGCCGCCGGAGGCGAAGTCGCTCGACGCGCGCGAGGCCTGGAATGCGGACGGCCTCGCCCAGCGTGCGGTGCGCGCGCTGAAGAAGGAGTTTCCGGAACTCGGCGTGATCACCGACGTCGCGCTTGATCCGTTCACCACGCACGGCCAGGACGGCCTGATCGACGAGGCCGGCTACGTCGTCAACGACGTCACCGTCCAGGCGCTGGTGAAGCAGGCCGTGTCGCACGCCGAAGCCGGCGCCGACATCGTCGCGCCGTCGGACATGATGGACGGCCGCATCGGCGCGATCCGCGCCGCGCTCGAGACCGGCGGCCACATCCACACGCGCATCCTCGCCTATTCGGCCAAGTACGCCTCCGCGTTCTACGGCCCGTTCCGCGACGCGGTCGGCTCGGCCGGCAACCTCGGCAAGGGCAACAAGTACACCTACCAGATGGATCCGGCCAACAGCGACGAGGCGCTGCGCGAGATCGCGCTGGACCTCGACGAAGGCGCCGACATGATCATGATCAAGCCGGCGCTGCCGTACCTGGACATCGTGCGCCGCGCCAAGCGCCGCTTCGGCGTGCCGACCTTCGCCTACCAGGTCAGCGGCGAATACGCGATGCTCAAGGCCGCCGCGCAGAACGGCTGGCTCGACGAGCGCGCCTGCGTGATCGAGGCGCTGACCGGCATCCGCCGCGCCGGCGCCGACGCGGTGCTGACCTACTACGCGCTCGACGTCGCGCGCTGGCTGCGCGAGTCGCGCTGAGGCGACACGTCGAACGGAAGCCGCTCCACCAGGGGCGGCCTGAATCCACCGGAGCGATTGCATGCCCGCCCCTTCGGCCGCCGCCCGCTATGCCGTCTTCGGCCAGCCGATCGCGCATTCGCTGTCGCCGCGCATCCACGCCGCGTTCGGTGCGCGGCTCGGCATCGCGATCGACTACCGTGCGATCGAAGCCGGCGCCGGGGAATTCCCCGCACGCCTGGCTGCCTTCGCGCGCGACGGCGGCCGCGGCGCCAACGTCACCCTGCCGCTGAAGCAGGACGCGCTCGCACTGTGCGCAGCCCTCAGCGACCGCGCGCGCCGCGCCGGCAGCGTCAACACGCTGATCCGCGCCGGCGAAAGCTGGCACGGTGACAGCACCGACGGCGCCGGACTGCTGCGCGACCTGCGCGACCGCCACGGCTTCGAACCACGCGATCGCCGCGTGCTGCTGCTCGGCGCCGGCGGCGCTGCACGCGCGGCCGCGTTCGCGTTCGCCGATGCCGGCGCGAGAGAGCTGGTGATCGCCAACCGCACGCACGCACGCGCCGCCGGACTCGCGCAGGCGATCGGCGCCGTCGCCAGCGCCACGGCCCTGGACGCGCTGGAAGCGCTCGGCCGCTTCGACCTCGTCGTCAATGCGAGCGCCGCCGGCCACGCCGGCGCGTCGACCGCGCTGCCACGCACGCTGCTCGACGCGCACACGCTGTGCTACGACCTGTCCTACGGCAAGGCCGCGCAGCCCTTCCTCGACGCCGCGCGCGAAGCCGGCGCGCGCCGCGTCAGCGACGGCCTGGGCATGCTGGTGGAGCAGGCAGCCGAATCCTTCGCGGCGTGGCACGGCGAGCGGCCCGATACCGAACCCGTCCACGCCGCGCTGCGCGAGGGCTGAGGCGTGGACTGCCGCCCGCACTGCGGCGCCTGCTGCATCGCGCCGTCGATTTCCTCGCCGATCCCGGGCATGCCGCAGGGCAAGCCGGCCGGCGTGCGCTGCGTGCAGCTGACCGACGACAATGCCTGTGCGATCTTCGGCCGGCCCGAGCGGCCGGCGGTGTGCCGCACCCTGCGGCCGTCGCCGGCGATGTGCGGCACCGACCGCGCGCAGGCGCTGGCGACACTGGACGCGCTCGAGCGCGCGACCCGACCCACCTGACCTGCGGAGCGACGATGGAAGCGGATTTCTGGCTGCAACGCTGGCGCGAGAACCAGATCGGTTTCCACCAGGCGCACACGACGCCGTCGCTGGAACGCTACTGGAGCACGCTCGAACTGCCGCGCGGCAGCCGCGTGTTCGTGCCGCTGGCGGGCAAGTCGCTGGACCTGGTCTGGCTCGCCGCACAGGGTCATCGCGTGCTCGGCGTGGAGCTGTCCGCGCTGGCGGTCGAGCAGTTCTTCGCCGAGAACGGCTTGACGGCCACGGTGCACGAATCACGCTACGGCCGGCATCACGTCGCCGGCGCGATCGAGCTGATCCATGGCGATGCGTTCGCGCTGGACGAGGCGGCACTGGCCGACTGCAGCGGCGTGTACGACCGCGCGGCGCTGATCGCGCTGCCGCCGGCCACGCGCGCCCGCTATGCCGGCGAACTCTATGCGCGCCTGCCGTCCGGCTGCCGCGGCCTGCTGGTCACGCTGGAGTACCCACAGCCGCAGAAGAAGGGACCGCCGTTCTCGGTCGAGGAAACCGAGGTGCGCGCGCTGTACGCGCCGCGCTGGGACGTCGAGCGGCTGGAGCGCCGCGACGTGCTGGCCGAGGAGCCGCGTTTCGTCGCCGAAGGCCTGACCGCGCTGAGCAGCGCGGTGTATCGCCTGCGGCATCGCCCTGGCTAGGCCGGCTGCGCCAGGTAGCGGTTCTTCAGCTTCACGTACTGCCGCGCCGAGTAGGACAGTTTCTCGATTTCCTGCGGCGACAGCTCGCGCACGCAGCGCGCCGGGTTGCCCAGCCACAGCTCGCCTTCGCCGACGATCTTGCCCGGCGGTACCAGCGCGCCGGCGCCGATGATCGCGTGGCGCTGCACCACGGCGCCGTCGAGCACGGTCGCGTGCATGCCGATCAGGCAGGCGTCGCCGATCGTGCAGGCGTGCAGGATCGCGCCGTGGCCGACGGTGACGTCGGCGCCGATCACCAGCGGCAGGCCGCCGGGCGAGTACGGGCCGTCGTGCGTCACGTGCAGCACGGCGCCATCCTGGATATTGGTGCGCGCGCCGACACGGATGTAGTGCACGTCGCCGCGCGCGACCGCGCAGGGCCAGAACGAGGCGTCCTCGCCGATCTCGACGTCGCCGATCACGACGGCGGCCGGGTCGACGTAGGCACTGGCCGCGACGCGCGGAACGAGATGGGCGTAGGGACGGATGTTCATCGGCGCTCGCGCAGCACGGCGCCCAAGCGTAGCAGCGCAGGCCACTGCGGCGCGCGCCTCACGCGTCCGCCCGGGCCAGTTCGCGGCACAGCGCCGCGGTGGCCTCGTCCTCGGCGAAGCAGCTTTCGATGCGCAGCTCGTCGAGGGTGACGTCGCGCGGCGTGGCGAAAGTGGTGATGGTCGAGAAGAAGCGCAGCTCGCGGTCGTGCTTGCGGAACGCCACGGTGAGCAGGGGCGCCGGTGCGGCATCGAGCTCGCGGCGCCGCCAGCGCGCCGGAACGCCGGGATAGGAGAGCGCCTCGTCGAGCAGGGCGCGCGCATGCGGATCGCCCGGTGCCGTGCGCAGCGCGCCGTGCAGATGGCGGATCAGTTCGGCGGCGACCTCGTTCCAGTTGGCGACGGCGCCGCGCAGGTCGGCCGGGTCGAAGAAGTGGCGGATCATGTTCCGGTGCGGGCTGTCGCGGCCGTCGAGCAGGAAGCGGTTCACGCGCGCCGCCGCGCGATTGGCGCCGAGGATGTTCCAGCGTCGGTCGACGAGGAAGGCCGGATACGGCTCCTGCTGCACGAGCAGCAGATCGACGGCGCGGCGCACCTGGGTCAGCGAGGGCGCGTCCAGCGGGGCTTCGCCGTAGCGCGGCGCGTAACCGGCCGCGACCAGCAGTTCGTTGCGCTCGCGCAGCGGCATCTCGAGCGCTTCGGCGAGCCGCTCGATCGCCTCGCGGCTCGGCTTCGCCTTGCCGGTCTCGACGTAGCTCAGGTGCCGGCTGGACAGGCCGGCCTCGAGCGCGAGATCGAGCTGGCTGAGGCGGCGCGCAGCGCGCCATTCGCGCAGCAGGATGCCGATCTGGGGTGCGGACATCGAGGAAGGAGCCGGCCGGAAACGCGCCGAGCATAGCGGCCCATTCCGGTCCCGGCCACGCCGCACCCGCGCCTGCCACGGCGGCGCACGCAATGCGATGACCTCGCAGGTCATGACGCGATGACCCGGCGCGTCATTGCCGGTCGATGCGGCGAGGCCGAGCATCGCCGCACGTCTCCCGCCTCCGGATTTGCCCATGAATCGTCGACGTTTTCTCGCACTCGCCGCCGCTGGCGTCGCGGCCGGCGCTGCCACTTCATTCGATTCGCTTGCCGCAGCGGCCGCCGAGGCGCCGCTCGACGCGGCGGCATTCAACGCCGCGCGCCGCTTCGTGCGCACCGCGTTCGGCAACATCGCCTACGTCGAGCGCGGCGCGGGCGCGGGCGCGCTGTTCCTGCACGGCTTCCCGCTGAACGGTTTCCAGTGGCGCGGCGCGCTGCCGGCGCTGGCCCGCCATCGCCGCTGCATCGCACCGGATTTCATGGCGCTCGGGCACACCGAGGTCGCCGCGGGCCAGGACGTCGGCCCGCAGGCCCAGGCGGCGATGCTGATCGCATTGCTCGACGCGCTGAAGATCGGCTCGGTCGACCTGATCGCCAACGACAGCGGCAGCCAGGTCGCCCAGCTGCTGGTCGCGCGCCATCCCGGGCGCGTGCGCACGCTGCTGCTGACCAACGGCGACTCGGAGATCGACAGCCCGCCGCCCGCGCTGGCGCCGGTGATCGAGCTGTCGAAGGCCGGACGCTACTGCGACGAATGGCTCGCGCCGTGGCGGGCCGATCCGGCGCTGGCGCGTTCGCCGCAGGGCATCGGCGGCCTGTGCTACGCCGATCCGGCGCATCCGACCGACGAGGCGATCGAGGCGTACTTCGCACCGATCCTGGCGACACCGGCGCGCAAGGCGCTGATGCACGCCTATGCGATCTCGCTGGAGCGCAATCCGCTGCTCGGCATCCGGCCGGCGCTGCGGCGCTCGCGCGTACCGACGCGCATCGTCTGGGGCACGGCCGACACGATCTTCTCGGCCGACAGCCCGGACCATCTCGAGCGCAGCTTCGGCGCATCGCGCGGCGTGCGCCGGCTGGAAGGCGCGCGCCTGTTCTGGCCGGAAGAACGCCCGGAGGTGATCGTCGAGGAGGCGCGCCGGCTGTGGGGAGTGGCCGGCTGAGAGCGCCCGCGGCCCGCGGCGGCGCGCTTGATTTCGCCGCCGCCGTGCGCCACGTTGGCGGTTCGTTCCGCCAATCGCCTTTTCATGGACGCCTCCAACCCCCTGCTCGATCCGCGCGGCCTGCCGCGCTTCTCCGCCATCCGCCCCGAGCACGTCGAACCCGCGGTCGACGCGATCCTCGCCGACTACCGCGCGCGCATCGACGCGCTGCTCGCCTCCGACGCGCCGCGCGATTTCGCCGGGGTGGTGCTGCTCGGCGAGGAACTGGAAGACCGCCTCAACCGCGCCTGGGCGCCGGTCTCGCACCTGCACGGCGTGGCGGACAGCGAAGCGCTGCGCAAGGCGTACTCGGCCGCGCAGGAGAAGATCGTCGACCACGCCAGCGAACTCGGCCAGAACCGCGCGCTGTACGCCGCGGTGAAGGCGGTCGACGAGACGCCGGCGATGCGCACCTTGCCGCGCGCGGCGCGCACCCTGGTCGAGCACGAGCTGCGCGACTTCCGGCTCTCCGGCGTCGCGCTGGAGGAACCGGCGCGCTCGCGTTTCCGCGAGATCGAAAGCGAGCTGGCGCGGCTGGCCACCGAGTTCGAGGAGGCCGTGCTCGACGCGACCGACGCGTGGAGCGAGACGCTCACCGACGAGACGCAGCTGCGCGGCATCCCCGAATCCGGCCGCGCCGTGCTGCGCGCCTACGCCGAGGAAAAATCGCTCGACGGCTGGCTGGTCACGCTCAAGCAGCCGAGCGTGCAGGCCGTGCTGACCTACGCCGACGACCGCGCCCTGCGCGAGCGCGTCTACACCGCCTACCAGACGCGCGCGTCCGACCAGGGGCCGACCGCGAATTCGTTCGACAACTCGCCGCGCATCGAGAAGATCCTCGCGCTGCGCCACGAGGCGGCGCAGCTGCTCGGCTTCCGCGACGCGGCCGAGGAATCGCTGGCGACCAAGATGGCGCCGTCGCCGGACACGGTGCTGGCGTTCCTGCACGATCTGGCCGCGCGCGCCAGGCCGGTCGCCGAGCGCGAACTGGCCGAGCTGCGCACGTTCGCCGTGGACCAGCTCGGCCTGGCGGACCTGCAGCCGTGGGACGTCGGCTACGCCGCGGAGAAGCTGCGCGAGAAGAAGTACGCGCTGAACGAGGAGGAGCTCAAGCCCTACTTCGCGCTCGACGCGGTGCTGGGCGGCTTCTTCGAGATCGTGCGGCGCGTGTTCGGCGTGTCGCTGAAACTGCGCGAAGGCGTCGACGTGTGGCATCCCGACGTGCGCTACTACGACCTGATCGGCGCCGACGGACAGGTCTTCGCCGGCGCCTACGTCGATCTCTACGCGCGCAGCGGCAAGCGCGGCGGCGCGTGGATGGACGTGTGCGTCAACCGCTTCGTGCGCAGCGGCCGCGACGACGGCACGCAGCTGCCGGTCGCGTTCCTCACCTGCAACTTCGCCCCGCCGACCAGGGAAACGCCGTCGCTGCTGACCCACGACGACGTGCTGACCCTGTTCCACGAGTTCGGCCACGGCCTGCATCACCTGCTGACCGAGGTCGACTACCCCGGCGTCGCCGGCATCAGCGGCGTGGAATGGGACGCGGTGGAGCTGCCGAGCCAGTTCATGGAGAACTACGGCTGGCAGCGCGAGGCGCTCGACCTGTTCGCGCGCCACTGGAAGACCGGCGAGAAGCTGCCGGACGCGCTGTTCGAGCGCATGCAGGCGGCGCGGCATTTCCACGCCGGCCTGTTCCTCGTGCGCCAGCTCGAGTTCGGCCTGTTCGATTTCCGCATCCATCGCGAATTCGATCCGGCGCGCGGCGCGCGCGCGATGCCGATCCTGGGCGAGGTGCGCGAGGCGGTCGCCGTGATCCATCCGCCCGCGTGGCAGCGTTTCCCGCACGCGTTCACGCACATCTTCGCCGGCGGCTACGCGGCCGGCTACTACAGCTATCTGTGGGCCGAGGTGCTGTCGGCCGACGCGTTCGAGCGCTTCGAGCAGGCCGGCGTGTTCGACCGCGCCACCGGCGAGGCGTACCGCAAGGCGATCCTCGCCGTCGGCGGTTCGCGACCGGCGCTGGAGAGCTTCGTCGAGTTCCGCGGGCGCGAGCCCAAGCCCGACGCGCTGCTGCGCAGCTACGGCCTGGCCGCCTGATGCCGCGTCACCAGCAGGTGCAGCGGAAGAACCGCAGCACGCCTTCGCCGCGGTTGGCGAAGGCGTGCGCCCGGGCGCTGTCGAGCAGGTAGGGATCGCGCTCGATCGCGATCGATTCGCTGCCGATTTCCAGGGTCAGCCGCCCCTCGGTGACGAACAGCAGCACGCGCCAGCCCTGCGGATCGGCGGCGGCCTCGTAGCGTTCGCCGGGCTGCAGCCGCCACTCCCACACCTCGACCTCGCGCCGCGCCTCCACGCTCCAGCGCAGCACGCCCTCGCCGCCGTGCGGGCCCGACCAGCCGAGCCGGTCGACGGCCTGCGTGCGCGGCGCGGCGGGATCGCGTACCAGATCGGCCAGCGTCGCGTTCAGCGCGATGCCGATCCGGTCCAGCGTGGCGGTGCTGGCGCTGCTGGCGCCGGCCTCGATCGCGCCGATCATGCGCAGGCTGATGCCGGAGCGCGCGGCCAGCTCCTTCTGGCTGAGCCCGGCGGCCAGGCGCCGCGTGCGCAGGTTGATGGCGACGTGGGTCATGAAACCCGGCGTGACTTGACTCGGCAAAATTTTGCCTCTAAGAATGCGTGCAATATTTTGCTTATAGCGGAGTCCGTGCATGTTGCCAATCCGTCGCCGCGGGATGCGGCTGGGTCCGGTCCTGCTTTTGCTGCTCGCGGCGCAGGCCGGCGCGGCCGCACCGGCCGCCGCGCCTGTGGCCCTGAGCGCGGCGCAGGCCCGCGAGGACGTCCAGCTCGCCGCCGACGCCGCGGAGGCGGCCCTGACCGATCCGTTCTGGCACCAGTCGCGCGAGGAATGGACCGCGGCGCGGGCGAGCGCCCTGGCCGAGGCGGAGAAGGCGCGCGATCCGATGCGCGTGTACGCGATCGTCGCCACGCTGATGGCACACCTCGGCGAAGGCCACCTGACCGTGCGGCCGCCGGCGGCGGCGATCGAGCACCAGCGCCGGACGGCGGCGGTGCTGCCGCTGGACCTGCACTGGAGCGGCGAAGGCATCTTCGTCGTCGCCGGCCACGGCGACGCCGCGGACATTGCGCACGGCAGCCGCCTGCTGTCGATCGACGGCGAGGGCGAGGACGCGCTGCTGGCCGAGCTGGCCTCGATGATCCCGCGCGACGGCCGCATCCTGACCGGCCCGATGCGCGACGGCGCCGGCAAGGGCTATGCCGTGCTGCGCCATCGGCGCCGCGGCGACGAAGCGCGCTTCGAGCTGCGCTGGCGCGCGCCGGACGGAACGGTCGTGCAGCGCACGGCAGCCGCCTTTCCGCTGCGCCGGTGGCCGGCGGCGAAGGACGAGGAGGAAAGCCGCGTGGCCACGCTGGAATGGCTGGCGCCGTCGCTGGCCTACCTCGTCGTGCCCAGCTTCTCCAACCGCGTCTACCGCGCGGCCGGGCTGGATTTCCGCGACGAGATGCGGCGAATCTTCGAGGAACTGCGCCGCGGCCGGGCCACCCGCCTGATCCTCGACCTGCGCCAGAACGGCGGCGGCTCCGAACCGAACGAGAGCATCCTGTTCTCGCATCTGGTCGCCGAACCGCTGCGCAAGTACGCCGCGGTCGAAGCGCGCGGCGAGGAACTGGCGGTGAGCAGCC
The DNA here is from genome assembly GCF_042652785.1 of Dokdonella ginsengisoli. Classification (NCBI taxonomy): domain Bacteria; kingdom Pseudomonadati; phylum Pseudomonadota; class Gammaproteobacteria; order Lysobacterales; family Rhodanobacteraceae; genus Dokdonella; species Dokdonella ginsengisoli. The sequence continues at coordinate 385,742 of NZ_JBHSHD010000002.1, forward strand.
GGTCCGGCCGCCGCTACGACCATCGCGTCTTCGACGCGGACGAGCTGAACTTCCAGCAGCTCCTGCCCGACGGCCGGCTGAGCCGCCTGAACGTGCCGCCCGAGGGCTTGATGACGCACTGGGAGCCGGCCACGCCGGTGTTCTCCGGCCGCCTCGTCGTGCTCGCCGGCGGCGCCACCTTCTCCGGCGGGGCCGAGCTGGCCTCGATGCTGTACCACGTGCGCCGCGGCGTGTTCGTCGGCGAGGAAACCGGCGGCGCACACGAGGGCAACGCCAGCGGCTACACCTGGGAGATCGAGCTGCCCCACAGCGGCGTGCGCCTGCACCTTCCGCTGCTGCAGTTCCGCTTCGCCTGGCCGGGCCTGCCGCGCAACCGCGGCGTGCCGCCGGACTGCGCCGCGCCGCCGCGCGTCGAGGAGATCGGCGTGCGCCGCGACCGCGCCTGGCGCATCGCCAGGGACGTGGTCGAACAGGAATGGGCGACGCCGGACGAGGCGCGCTGTCCGGCCGCGGCCGACTGAAGCTTCCGCTCAGCGGTCGAACGCGTCGCGGAAGATCACCTGCGGATCCTGCAGCGGGCGCACGTCCAGGGACAGCGAGTCGAAGTGGCGCAGGCGCGCGGGGATCGTCGATCTCACGGTGGCGACCAGGCCGGCCGATACGCGGTCCCCGCCGCAGCAGGCGGCGAGGTAGGTCAGGAAGCTCTCCGCGACGTCCTCGGAGGTGGGGTTGTCGCGGGCGTAGGTGGAGATGAACTCGGCGTCGTCGGCCTGCGCCGACAGCCAGCCGGGCGCGTTCGCCACGTCGGCGTCGAGCACCGCGTGCGTGGCTTCGTGCAGCAAGATTTCCTCCAGCACGCCCTGCGCGACGTAGCTTTGCGCCAGCGCGCCGGTGTGGATCAGCACGGCCGGGTGCACGCCATCGAAACTCGTTCCGCCGAACGGCTCGTCGCCGGCGTGGATCCACACGTAGGCCAGATGCCGGCGCAGCACGTTCGGCAGGCGTCCGATGACCGGCGCGTAGTCCGCGGCGCGCTGGCGCGCGGCGTCGACGAACTCCGGGTTCACCTGGAACTCGACGACGTGGCCGTCGGAGAACGCGGCCTCGTAGAGGAAGACGTCCATCGTGACGTAGCCGCCGACGCGACGGTCGTACAGCAGGCGCGAACCGGTGCCCGCGTCGGTCAGCGTCGTGAATGCCGTCGGATCGTCGTCGGTGATCAGCGCCGGCGCGATGAAGGCGGTGCCCGAGTGCGGCGGCGCCGCAGCGGCGGCGGCCGGCAGCAGCATTGCCGCAGAGGCGAGCGCGGCGGCGAATCGCCATCCGCGTGTGCGGCGCACGCGCGGCCGGTCGATGTTCAAAAAGGGCATGTCCGTCCTCCGCGTTCGCTCCGGCGTTCGATGGTGAACGCGCAGGAAGGCGCAGCCGCGGATCACCGCCGTTGCGGCCGGGCGTGCGAGAGGGACTTGCGGCGGCCGGATGGCCGCGGGGAGGGAGAAGCCGCGGAGGCCGCGAGGGCCTCCGCGGGAAAGCGTGTCGTCGTCTACGCGCTCAGTCGAGCAGGTCGGCCGGCACGTTGCCGCCGTTGGCGGCGATGCGCGCCAGCACGGTCTTGTGCAGCCAGATGTTCATCTTGGCGGAGTCGGCCGTCAGCTCGGACGGAATGCCCAGCTCCTGCGCCAGCTCCTTGCGCGCGGCGAGGCTGCTGTCGATGCCGAGCAGCTTGAGCAGGTCGACGATCGAGGTGCGCCAGTTGAGCTTTTCCGGATGGTTCGCCGCGCGCTCTTCCAGCTGGGCCACGACGTCGACCACCTCGATCGGCGTCGGCGCCGGCGGTGCAGCCGGAGTCGGTGCCGGAGCCGGTGCGGAAGCGGCCGGTTCGGCGGCGGCCGGCGGCGGTGCGGCGGGTGCCGGCTCGGCGGCCTTGGCCTTGCCGAAACCCAGCGTCGAAAGGACTTTGTCGAAAATACCCATGGCGTGCTCCCTTGATGGTCGTGGTCGAACCCTGGCGTCGCCGCGGCGCGGTCGACGGATGGCCGCCTACTATGCGGCAGATCGAGCATGCCGCGCGCAATGCGTCACACGATGTATCGAATGAGACGATACGGTTGCAAAACGTGACGAATCGCGCGCGGCGCTATCGGCGCAGCAGCAGCACGCGCAGCCAGCGCGCGCGCCACGACAGCGTGAACGCGACGGCGAGTGCGGCGGCGGCGAGCGACATCACCCACACCAGCGCCGCCATCGACGGATGGTCCACGCGCAGGCACAGCGCCAGCGACGAGACGAGCGCGAGCGAGCCGAGCACGCGCAGGCCGCTCGCCGTCGCCGGCGAGCGCGCGGCGTCGCCGAACACCTGCCGCCAGTGCGGCTCCATCGCCAGCGCGAACCAGCCCGTGCCGGCCAGGCTGGCGAGCAGGGCGGCGAGCAGAAGCACCGAGTCAGGCATGCGAGACCTCCGCGCGCGTGCGCGCAGGCGGCGCACGCCGGACCAGCCGCCGCGCGGCGAGCAACGCGACCGCGGCGCCGGCGAGCAGGAACAGGTCGACGCCGGCCACCGGCCAGTAGCCGTTGCCGAGGGTACGGATCAGGTGGTCGCCGGTGGTCGCCCAGTTCAGCAGCACGGCGAGCACCGCGAGCACGCCGACCGCGAAAGCCTGCTCGTGCCAGGCCGGATTGCGCTCGCCGCGCGCGACTGGCGCGCTGCGCCAGAACGCGTGCGCCATCGCCAGCGCCCAGGCGCCCCAGAAGGCGTAGCGCTCGAGATCGCCGCGGCCCGGCCAGCCGGCTGGCGAGGTTTCCGGCAGCAGGCGGTTGGCGATCAGGATGCCGAGCGTGGCGAGCAGCATGCCGGTCACGGTGGTCACCGCCATCGCGTCGACGAGCCGCGCGCCGTGGCTGTCCTGCCTGGCGTGCTGGCGCTTGCGCTTCTCGACGAAGAACAGGAATCCGGTCGCGATGCACACGCAGCCGGACAGGCCGCCGAGCACGTACAGCCAGCGCAGCAGCCAGTGGCGGAAGTGCTGCAGGTGCAGGCCGGTGAGGAATTCGTTGACGCTGTCGACCGTGCTCGCCGGCGGGTCCTCGCGCAGCAGCTCGCCGGTCGAGGCCTTGAAGTGGATGCCTTCGCCGGTCAGCGCGATGCGGTCGGTGCCGGCGCGGTAGACGCTGACGTAGGCGTTGGCGTCGCCCACGTGCTGCACCGAGAGGAAACCGACCTCGCCGGCCATGCCGCGCTCGTGCCAGCGGCGCTGCGCCTGCGCCACCATCGCGTCGACCGAGGCCAGCGGCGCGGCGATGCCGGCGCGATCGTGCGGCAGCCCGGTTTCGGCCGCCTCGATCCTCTCGTGCAGGTCGTGCAGCGGCTTGAGCTGCGTTTGTGTAAGCGGGAAGTAGATGCCGGCGAAGATCACCAGTCCGGTGAAGGCGAAGAAGAAGTGGAACGGCAGCGCGACGACGCCGGCCATGTTGTGCAGGTCGAGCACGCTGCGCTGGTTCTTGTTCGGCCGGAACGTGAACAGCTCGCGGAAGAGCTTGCGGTGGATGACCACGCCGCTGACCAGCGCGACCAGCATCATCAGCGCGGAGAAGCCGACGATCCAGTAGCCGACCTCGTGCCACTCCAGCGTGAGGCTGTAGTGCAACGGATAGAAGAACTGGCTGCCGATCTTGAGATGGTCGTCCGACAGCGACCTGCCGTCGCGCGGATCGATGGTGCGCTCGCCCCAGACCGCTTCCTCCGGATCCTTCGCGTTGGGCACCTCGTAGCCGGCGAACAGCCCGAGCACCGGATCGCGGTGCGTGGTGTAGGCGCTCCACTGGCGCACGACGTCGAAATGCTCGGGCATCGGGCCGTTCACGCGGTCGCGCATCAGGTCCACGCTCTCGCGCGAAGGCTGCATGCTCTCGAACACCGGCCGCAGCACGCGATCGAACGAAGGCATCGGCTGCGGCGCGAAGCGCGACTCGGGAATCGCCCAGCGGTCGATCTCGCGGTCGAACACCGACAGCGAGCCGAAGAAGAACACCACCACCAGCACGAAGCCGAGCAGCAGGCCGAACCAGGTGTGCAGCCAGGTCATCGCCTGGCGGAAGGTCTGGAACATGGGCTTCTCCGCTACGCGACGAGGAAATGCTGCAGCCACGACGCCGCGGCGGCCATCGCGGCGCCGCCGCCGGCGAGCGCGATCCACGCGCGCGGCAGGTTCGGCGTGACGAAGGCCCAGCAGAACACCGTGAGGTAGAGCAGGAAGGCGAGGATCGCGCCCAGGTGCTCGGCGTCGTGGAAGGCCATGCCGAGCGCGTACAGCCCTGCCACGGCGAGCGCGATGAAGCCCCAGCAGAAGACGTAGCCGCCGAGCACGGCGGTGGCGATGCGCAGCAGGACCGCGGAACGCGAAGTGGAGGGGGTGAGGGTGGCCATGTCGGTGGATCCCGGGTAGGTGGCGCGCGAGATGCGCTGTCGGCTGCCTTTGCCGCCGGGCCCGCAGGCCGCGGCAGCGCTTGGATCGTCAGAACCGGTACGTCACGTTGAGGCTGACGTTGCGCGGGGTGCCCCAGGTGTAGGTGCTGTACCAGCTGAAGATCGTGTAGTACTTCTTGTCGAGCAGGTTGTTGACCGACAGCGCGGCCGACAGGCGCTCGTTGAATTCGTAGCGTGCCATCGCGTCGAGCACCCAGTAGTCCTTGGCCGTGTGCCGCTGCATTCCGCCCGAAGGCGTGGCGATGTCGCCCCAGGTCTCGTCCTGCCAGCGCGCGCCGCCGCCCACGGTCAGGCCCTTCAGGCGGCCGCCGGGCTGGTAGCTGGCGTACAGCGTGAATTCGTTGGCCGGCGTCAGTGTCTGCACGCGCGCGCCCTGCTGGCGCGAGACGTGGTGCGAGTAGCCGCCCTGCAGCTGCCAGCCTTCGGCGATGCGGCCGGACATCTCCACCTCGTAGCCTTCGGTCTTCACGCCCTGGATGGCCTTGTAGGCCACGCCGCCGGTCGGCGTCAGGCCGCCGCTCTCGATGCCGAAGTTGTCCTGCTCCAGGCGGAATATCGCCGCGGACGCGTTCAGGCGGCCGTCGAAGAACTCCGCCTTGGCGCCGATCTCGTAGTTGTTGCCTTCCAGCGGATTGAGCACGCGGCCGCGCTCGTCCTGCAGCGATTGCGGCGAGAAGATGCTGGTGTAGCTGGCGTACAGCGACCAGTGCTCGTCGAGGTCGTAGACGGCGCCGACGTAGGGCACGAACACGCCCGATTCGTCGAGGTCGGCGACCTGGTTGCGGTACCACGACCAGCGCCCGCCGGTGATGAGCTTGAGATCGTCACGCAGGTTCCAGCGCGCCGCCGCGTACGCGCCGCGCTCGCGCGTGACCTCGTCGTTGGTGAAGTCGGGCACCGCGCCCCACTGCGGCCGCGGCACGTTGCCGATCCAGTGGTAGTAGTCCTCGACGTCGAAGCGGTAGTCGGGCAGGTTGTACCAGCCGTTGTTGCGCCAGCGGCGCCGCGCCGAGGACACGCCGACGACCAGCTCGTGCTCGCGGCCGGCGAGCTGGAACGGACCGTTGACGAAGCCGTCGAACGCGTCGCTGGTGGTGCGGCCGATGTACTGGCCGACCCACATCGAAACGCCCGAGCCATCGACGGGATCGGGGAAGCCCGCGGCGGCCGCGCCGAGGTTGGCGTCGTAGCCGTTGACCTGGTGGTTGTACTGCAGCTTGGCGACCCAGCCGTTGGCGAACACGTGATCCAGCGTGGCGAAGCCGGTGCGCGTGTACTGGTCCCAGTGGCTCCAGTCGGCGCCGTTGTTGAACGAGCGCGGCATCGCGTTGAAGCCGCCCTCGGAGTTCAGCAGCGGGATGCCGCCCCAGGTCGAAGCCTCGGGCTTGTTGTCCTGCTTGTCGCCGCCGATCGTGAGCAGGGTGTTCGGCGTCAGGTCCGCTTCGAGGATGCCGTAGAACACCGACGCCTGGCGCGAATAGCGGTCGAGGTTGGAGCTGCGGTCCTCGTACGCGGCGACGCCGCGCGCGCGGATGCTGCCGCTCTCGTTGAGCGGGCCGCCGACGTCGACTTCGCCGCGATAGGTATCCCAGCGGCCGGCGCCCAGCTGCAGGTGGCCGGAGAGGTCGCGCGTGGGCTTCTTGCGGATCAGGTTGATGGTCGCGCCGGGCGTGCCGCTGCCGGTGAGCAGGCCGGTGGCGCCCTTGAGCACCTCGATGCGGTCGTAGATCGCCATGTCGCTGAGCGTGTTGCCGGCCGAGTACGCCGAGTCGCGCATCATCGGGATGCCGTCGTACTGGAAGTTCTGGATGGCGAAGCCGCGCGCGTAGTACTCGGTGCGCTCGCTGTCGTAGGTCACGATGCTGATGCCCGGCGTGTGCTGCATGACCTGGTCGATCGTGGTCAGGTTGAAGTCGTCCATCACCTGCCGCGTGATGACGCTGATCGACTGCGGCGTCTGCCGCGGCGTCAGCACCATGCGCGTGGCGGTGGCGATGGCGCCGGGCGTGTACGAGCCGCTGCCCTCGGTGATCTCGCCGAGCAGGTTGGACACGACCTGCACCGTCGGCAGGATGGCCTCGGCATCGGCCGTCGCCGGCGAGGAATCCGCGCCGGCGGCGGCGGCTTCCACGGCATAGCCGCCGTTCGCGTCGGCCACCGCGCGCAGGCCGTGGCCGCGCAGCAGTTCGGCCAAGCCCTCGGTCACCGTGTAGCGGCCGGAAAGGCCGGCGCTGGTCCGCTCCTGGGTCAGCGCGGACGGCGCAGCGAGCGTCACGCCGGCCTGCATCGCGAAGCGCTTCAGCGTCGCCGCCAGCGAACCGCCGGGGATCGCGTAGCTGCGCGCCTGCGCGGCCGCCGCCTGCCTGGCCGCCGCCTCGTCCGCCACCGCCGGCGCGCCGGACAGGGCAACGGCCAGGCAGGCGGCCAGTGCGAGCGGGCGCGAAGGACGCACGGCGCGGACGGCACAAGCCATCGCGGAACCGGTTCGAAGACGGGTGGACGACATGGAATTTCCCTGTTCGATGGATGGCCGGCGGCGCTGCAGCGCCCGCGTCCGTCCGGGCGCGCCGACGGAGGCGACTCTCATGCACATGAGAATGATTCTCACTATCATAGTCGTTCCGATCGAGCGACGGCAAATTGCCCGGTACGGACGTCTTTACGGCTGGACGCGCGCAGGTCGCGAAGAGGCGATGGCGGCACCGGGCGCCGCCGCGACCGGCCCGGCGAGGAACCTGCCGGGCGACGAAGCGGAGCGCCTCAGGCGGCGAACGAGCGGAACGCCGCGCCGGCCGCCTCGATCGCGGCGTCGTCGATGTCCAGGTGCGTGACGAGGCGGACCGTCGGCAGGTAGCCGATGCTCGCGCGCACGCCGTGCGCCTGCAGGTGCGCGTCGAGCGCGCGCAGGCGCGAGGCGTCGACCTCGATGAAGACCATGTTGGTGTGCTGCGCGGCGACGGCGATGCCGTCGAGGCCGTGCAGCAGCGCGGCCAGCCGCGCGGCGCGCGCGTGGTCCTGCGCGAGGCGCTCGACGTGGTGGTCGAGCGCGTACAGGGCGGCGGCGGCGAGCAGTCCGGACTGGCGCAGGCCGCCGCCGAGCATCTTGCGCCAGCGCCTGGCCTCGCCGATCAGCGCCGCATCGCCGAGCAGCACCGAACCGACCGGCGCGCCGAGCCCCTTGGAGAGGCACACCGACACGCTGTCGAACGGCGCGGCGAGTTCGCGCGGCGGCCGGCCGCTGGCGACCGCCGCATTGAACAGGCGCGCGCCGTCCAGATGCACGGCGAGCCCGCGCCCGCGCGCCCACGCCGCCGCGGCGACCACGTAGTCCTGCGGCAGCACGCGACCGTGCCAGGTGTTCTCCAGCGCGAGCAGGCGCGTGCGCGCGAAGTGCGGATCGTCCGGCTTGACCGCGCGCTCGAGCGCGTCGAGCGGCAGCGTGCCGTCCGGCGCATGGACGATCGGCTGCGGCTGGATCGAGCCGAGCACGGCGGCGCCGCCGCCTTCGTACTTGTAGGTGTGCGCCTCCATGCCGACCAGGTACTCGTCGCCGCGGCGGCAGTGACACAACAGGGCGATCAGATTGCTCTGCGTGCCGCTGGGCAGGAACAGGCCCGTTTCGAAACCGAGGTCGTCGGCGAGCCGGCGCTCGAGCCGCGCCACCGTCGGATCCTCGCCGTAGACGTCATCGCCGACCTCGGCGGCGGCGATCGCGGCGCGCATCGCCGCGCTCGGCCGGGTCACGGTGTCGCTGCGCAAATCGATCGTCATGCCTGTCGTTCCTCGTCGCGGACCGCCAGCGTAACGAGGGCGGCGCCCGCTCCGCTACACTTGGCCGATGAAGATCGCGAGCTGGAACGTCAATTCCTTGAACGTGCGCCTGCCGCACGTCGAGCAGTGGTGCGGCGAGGCGCGACCGGACGTGCTCGCGCTGCAGGAAACCAAGCTCGAGGACGCGAAGTTCCCGGTCGCCGCGCTGGAGGCGGCCGGCTATCACAGCGCGTTCTCGGGACAGAAGACCTACAACGGCGTGGCGATCCTCGCGCGCGAGCCGATCGCCGACGTGCAGCATGGCATCGACGGCTTCGAGGATCCGCAGCGGCGCATCCTGACCGCGACCGTGGGCGACGTGCGCATCGTCAATCTCTACGTCGTCAACGGCCAGGCCGTCGGCAGCGAGAAGTACGCCTACAAGCTCGACTGGCTGGCCAGGGTCACCGCCTTCCTCGGCGAGGAGCTGCGCCGCCATCCGCGCATGGTCGTGCTCGGCGACTTCAACATCGCTCCGGACGACCGCGACGTGCACGATCCGGCCGCCTGGCACGAGCAGATCCTGTGCTCGACGCCGGAGCGCGAGGCGCTGCGGCGCATGCTCGATCTCGGTTTCGTCGACAGCTTCCGGCTGTTCCACGACGACGCCGGTCATTTCAGCTGGTGGGACTACCGCCAGGCGGCGTTCCGGCGCGATCTCGGCCTGCGCATCGACCTCATGCTGGTCTCCGAGGCGCTGCGCGGCCGTTGCCGCGCGGCCGCGATCGACCGCACGCCGCGCACCTGGGAGCGCGCCTCCGACCACACACCCGTCACGGTGGAGCTCGACGATGGTCGCTGACTGGCCCAGCTCGCCGAGCGACAGCGATCTGGAAGAACTCGATCGCTTCCTGCGCACGCACGCGAAGGAGGAAGACCTCCTGCTCGACGGCGTGCACGGCTTCCTGACCGCGCTGGCGATCGGCCCGACGCCGGCGAAGCCGGAGGAATGGCTGCCGGAGATCCTGCACGAGCCGTTCGCGGACGCCGACGAGGGCGAGCGCGTGCTGACCCTGCTCGCGCGCCTCAACGACGCGATCGCGCCGGAACTGGAAACCGGCACCTACGAGCCGATCCTCGGCGAACTGGAGATGGACGAAGGACATCCCGCGTTCACCGCGCGCGGCTGGTGCGAAGGCTTCTCGCGCGGCATCGACCTGCGCGCGCCGTCGTGGGAAGGCCGCCTGGGCAACGATTCGGAGCTGATGGAGCTGCTCGGCCCGATCATCGCGCTGGCGATCGACGACGGCGTGTTCGAGAGCGACGCCGAATTCGCGCCGCTCGGCGAGGACGACTACGACGAATGCCTGGCGCAGATCCCGCAGGCGGTCGGCGCGGTCGCCGACTACTGGCGCGACCATCCGCTCAGCGCCGAGGAGCAGGCCGCGCCGCGCGACGAAGGATCGCTGACGCCGCCGCGCCGCCGCGGCGGCCGCTGGGTGCACTGAGCGGCCGCCGCGCCGCCCGACGGCGGCGCGGCGGGTTTCAGTCCTGCGCCACCTGCACCACGAGCTTGCCGAAGTTGCGCCCTTCGAGCAGGCCGGTGAACGCCGCCGGCGCGTTCTCCAGTCCCGCGACGACGTCCTCGCGCAGCTTCACGCGGCCCGAGGCGATCCATTCGCCCATGTCGCGGCGGAACGCGTCGAAACGCTCGGCGTAGTGGTCGAGGATGATGAAGCCCTGCACGCGCACGCGCCGCTGCAGCACGATCGACATCGCCAGCGGCAACCGGTTCGGGCCGGGCGGCAGCGTCTTGTCGTTGTAGTGCGCGATCACGCCGCAGACCGGCACGCGCGCGTGGTCGTTGAGCCGCGGCAGCACCGCGTCGAACACGGCGCCGCCGACGTTCTCGAAGTAGACGTCGATGCCGTCCGGGCAGGCCGCGGCGAGGCGTTCGGCCAGCGCGGGCTCGCGATGGTCGAGGCAGGCGTCCAGGCCCAGTTCCTCGACCGCGTAGCGGCACTTGTCCGCGCCGCCGGCGATGCCGACCACGCGCGCGCCCTTGAGTTTTGCGATCTGCCCGACCGCCGCGCCCACCGCACCGGTCGCCGCGGCGACGACCACGGTTTCGCCGGGCTTGGGCTGGCCGATGTCGAGCAGGCCGACGTAGGCGGTGAAGCCGGGCATGCCCAGGCCGCCGAGCGCCAGCGACGGCTGCGCCATCTCGCCGAGCGGACGCAGGTCGCTGCCGTCGGACAGCGCGTAGTCCTGCCAGCCGGCGTTGCCGAGCACGAGATCGCCGGCGCGGAACTGCGGATGGCGCGAGGCGACGACGCGATTGACCGTGGCGCCGACCATCGTCCGGCCCAGCGGCACCGCCGGCATGTAGCTCGGCCCGACCTCGTCCATCAGGTTGCGCATGTACGGATCGAGCGACAGATGCAGCGTGCGCAGCAGCACCTGGCCTTCGGCCGGCACCGGCACCTCGACGTGCTCGAGACGGAAATCCTCGGGCTTTGGCGCGCCCTGCGGATGCGCGGCGAGGACGATGCGGCGGTTGACGGTAGCGGTGGGCGACATGGCCGGGTCCATGGGAGGGGACTGGCTGAGCTTGCGATGCTTTACGGCGAATCAAGGCTCGGCGCGGCGCGCTCGTGGCACGCGGCGGCCGCCGCGGCACTGTCTCCCGGCCGCGCCGGAGCGTTCACGCCACGATGCTTGTCGCGCCCCGCAGGCGGGCGCATCTTGGCCGTCTTCCCGATGGAGACATCCATGAACGCAACCGCCACTGCCTCCCGCCACGTCGCGCGCACGTTCCGCGGCCAGCCGGCCTCGGACGGCGCCGGCGTGAAGCTGACGCGCGTGATCGGCCAGCGCGACCTCGACATGCTCGACCCGTTCCTGCTGCTCGACGAGTTCCGCTCGGACCAGGCCGACGACTATCTCGCGGGCTTTCCGAACCATCCGCACCGCGGCTTCGAGACCGTCACCTACATGCTCGCCGGGCGCATGCGCCACGGCGACAACCAGGGCAACTCGGGCCTGCTGACGCCCGGCAGCGTGCAGTGGATGACGGCCGGGCGCGGCATCGTGCATTCGGAGATGCCCGAGCAGGAGAACGGCCTGATGGCCGGCTTCCAGCTGTGGGTCAACCTGCCGGCGAAGGACAAGATGACCGCGCCGCGCTATCAGGACATCGCGCCCGAACGCATCCCGCTCGTCGACGCCGGCGACGGCGTGCGCGTGCGCGTGATCGCCGGACGCTACGGCGACGCCACCGGGCCGGTGTCGGGCATCGCGATCGATCCGCTGTACCTGGATTTCGAACTCGCGCCCGGCGCGCGCGCGGTGGCTTCGATCCCCGCCGGCCACAGCGCGTTCGCCTACGTCTACGAAGGCGCGGCGGAACTCGGCCCGGTCGGGGCGGCCCGGCGCGTCGCGCACAGCGAACTGGCCGTGCTCGATCGCGACGGCGAGTCGCTGCTGATCGGCGCCGGCGAAACGCCGACGCGCCTGATCGTGGTCGCCGGCAAGCCGCTGAACGAGCCGGTCGCGCGCTACGGCCCGTTCGTCATGAACACGCCGGAGCAGATCGTCGAGGCGATCCGCGACTACCAGTCCGGCAAGTTCTGACGGTGCCGATGCCATTCCGGCGGCGGTCACGCGACCGCCGCCGGAGCGGTTTCACGGAATGGTGATCGCGTTGCCGCTGCGGTCGTAGGCGTAGTCCAGCACGGTGGCCGGGAAGCCGGCCCCGCCGCCGGCCTGCAGGTGCACGTAGCCGAAGTTCAGCTGGCCGGTCTGCTCGTTGTAGAACTCCACGCCGAGATAGCCGGTCGCGCCGGCCAGCCAGTTGTCGAGCGAGGTCGAGTTCGGCGCGAAGAAGACCGTGGAGTACGGGCCGACCAGCGCGCCGCTCTGCAGCACCGAATAGCGGATGCCGCCCGAACCGCCGACGTCGACCACCCCGCCGACCGCCGCCTCGGTGACGAGGTCGGCGTACCAGTACACGTACAGCGCCTGGCCGCTGCCGCCGTCGTTGGCGTACAGGTTGACGTCGTCGATGCGGTCCGCGCTCCACGGTCCGTGCGTGCCGGTGACGAGGTCGATGGCGATGCCGTCGAGGTCGGCCGGCACCGGCCAGTTCAGCGGTCCGCTGCGGACCACGTCGCCGATCACGGTAGCGCCGCCGCACTGCCCGTCCTCTCCGGATTCGAAACCGCTGCAGAACAGTCCGTCGCCGCTCGCCGACGCGGTGACGGTCGCCGTCACGGGCACGGCGAGCAGGGCGTGGTCGGGATCGCTGGTCGCCACGCACAGCACGGCCGAGTGATCGCCCGGCAGCAGCGAAGCGGCGTTGACCGCGATCCACAGCGGCGCCGACGCGCCGGCGGCGAGCTGGCCGGACGCCGGCGTCGAGCTGAGCCAGTCCACGCCGCCCGGCGCGGCGCAGTCGGCGGCGGCGAGCGCGGTGGAATAGTCCAGCGCGGCGGCGCCGACGTCGGTCAGCACGATCGGCGCGGCGACGGTCGCGCCGGCCGGCACCTCGAGGGCAAGGCTCGGTGCGGACAGCGCGGCGGCGGGACCGCTCGCGCCGGCCGGGCCGAGCGTGACGCTGTCGATCCACCAGCCGTTCGCGCCGGGCGCCGCCGTCGACGAATCGGTGCCGAAGCGCCAGCGGAACTGCACGGCGTGCCCGGCCGCGGCCGCCGGCAGCGTCACGCGCGTGTTGAGGAACGTGGCCTGCGTGCCGCCGGCCCAGGCCTCGCGCGCGCCGATCGGGTTGCCCCCGCAGCAGCCGAACATCGTGTTGGTGTAGCCGCCGGAGACGAAGCTGCCGCCGGCCGCGAGGATGTCGTCGAACGGCGCGCCGTCGATCGAGATCTCCAGCACGCCGCCGTCGTAGGGACTGGTTTCCAGCGCCCAGCGGTGGCGGAACGCCAGTTCGCTGCCCGCCGCCGGCGTCACCACCGGGCTGTACAGGCTCGCCTCGCCGGCGGCCTCCGCCTCGGCAATGTGCGCGGCGTTGGGCGCGCTGTCGAACACGTCCGACTGCGTGGCCCAGGCGGTGTCGACGCCGTCGGCGGCCGTGCTCCAGCCGGCCGGCAGCGCCGGCGCGGCGACGTCGTCGAAGGTCCACGAATGCCCTTCGGCGGACGGCGCGGCGGTGGCGATCGCCAGCGCCCAGATCTCGCTGCCGCCGTTGGGCGTCGGGCCGAGCAGGGTGACCGCGCCGGTGTTCACGTCGAGCGTGTAGACCTGTCCCTGGAACGCGCCGCCCGCGCCGAGTGCGCCGAACGCGGTCCAGTACAGCGTGTCGGTGCTCTTGTCGAAGTCCATGCCCTGGGCGTAGGCCGCGCTCACGCCGGTCGGCCCGATCACCTGCACGCCGCCGTCGGTCTTGTCGATCTTGATCAGGTAGTTGTCGTACGGCTCGATGATGCTCACCGCGTACATCTCGCCGGCCGAGTTGATGGCGATGTCGACCGGCAGGTAGTCGGCCGCGCCGCCGGCGAGCGGTGCGACCGTGGCGACGGCCGCCGTGGCCGGGTCGATCGTGTAGAGGTGGCAGCCGATGCCGACGACGTGGTTGCAGGCGACCGCGAACACCGTGTCGGTGGTCGGATCCCACTTCATGCCGACCCAGTATTCGCCGTCGACCGGCGAGGCGGCCGGGCCGACGTCGGTGACCGTCGCGTCGGCGGTGCTGATCGTGCGCAGCACGTTCTCGTCGCCGATCAGGTACTGCTTGCTGAAGTCGTTGCCGACGAAGGTGGCCGTCCACAGGGTGGAGTCGGTGGGCTGCGGGCCGATCGAGGCGGAGCTGGCCGGCGAGGAGACGTCGAACGTCGAATACTGGCGCGCGAACGTGAGCCTCATCTCCAGCGCGTAGGCCGGCACCGAACCGAGCACCTGCCCGATCGAGGCCGGCGTCGCCTGCGCGGCGACCGCGGCGGGGCGCGCCGGCTGCGCCGCGGGCGGCAGCGTCGAGCGCGTGCGGAGGGAAGCTCCCTCGTCCGCCTGCGCGGCGCAGGCGAGGGTCAGTGCGGCGAAGGCCGGCAGGATGGGATGGATGCGTCTGGCCACGTGGTTTTGCCCCGAGCTGGGTGGATGGCGCTCGCGTCGCCGCGAACGGGTCGATGCCGATCAGAGGCCAAGAGTCCCTCCCGATACGCCGCCGATGCGTGACCGGTCCGTTGCCGAATCCGACAATCGCCTGAAAACGCAGGATTTTTACGACACCACGCGCACGCCACTCAGCGCAGCTGGGTGGACGCGGCGAGCAGGTCGCCGGGCAGCGGGCGCTCCCCGGCGAGGCGCTGCGCCGCGGCGTAGGCGCGGGCGAAGGCCTCCGGCTGGCGCAGGGCGAGGTACAGGCGCGCCTGCAGCACGGCGCAGGCGAAGTCCTCGCCGGCCCAGTCGGCGACCTGGCCGACCACGGTCGTCGCCTTCGACGCCTGGCCGGCGCGGATCAGCGCCATGCCCCAGGAGACGACGACTTCGGCGACGTCCGCCGGTGCCCCCGCGCCTTTCGCCGCGGCCAGGCTCGCCTCGTAGGCGCGCGTCGCGGCGGCCGGGTCGACCGGCCAGCGCGTTTCGGCCTCGACCAGGTTCCGGTAGATCGCGCCGATGCCGGCATCGTTCGACGGCGCGTCCAGGCGCCCGGGCGCCGTTTCGGTCTTCGCCGCCGCCGTCGCGCGCAGGCTGCGGCTGAGCACCAGCCAGCCGCTGTTGCGGATGCGCGCGTACAGGGTCGAGGCCAGCGCCGGGTCCGCCAGGGCGCGCATCGCCGCTTCGGCGCGCCGCGCCGCCGACGCCGCGTCGCCCTGCTCGAAGTCGAGCTGCGCCAGCTCGACCTGCACCGCGGCGGGCATGCCGACGATCTCGGCGGAAGCCGCGCTGCCGAGCAGCGACTGGAATTTCTCGCGCGCCTCGCGCGTGCGGCCGTTCAGGGCCAGCACGCGCGCGAAGGTGAAGCCGAACAGCGCCTCGCTCAGCGGATGGTCCAGCCGCGCCAGCCACGGTTCGGCGCGCCGCACCGTGGCCAGCGCGCCCTGCGGCTGCAGCAGGTACAGCTGCTCGGTGGCGCAGTTGCCCAGCGCGTCGACGAATTTCTCCGCGTCGCCGAAGCGCTCGAAGCGGTCGGCGGCGGCGTTCCACATCGCCAGCGATTCGGCATGGCGGTTGCGCAGGGCCAGCAAGGTCGCCTGCTGGCCCTGCAGCCGCGCCAGCTGCAGGCTGTCGCCGGCCAGTTCGAGCGCGATGCGCGCCTGCGAGAAATCCGCTTCGGCGTCGTCCAGATCGCCCTGCACCATGCGGAACAGGCCGCGGCCGTAAAACGCCTCGCCGAGCAGCTGCGGCGCGTTCATGCCGCGCAGCAGACCGATCGCCTCGCCGAGGCTGCGCTGCGCGGCCGCCAGGTCGCCGGCCTGCGCGACCGGTCCGGACAGGCCGATCAGCGCGCGCGCATGGGTGGTCGCGTCGATCGCCGGCAGCCGGCCGAGCAGCTCGAGATAGCCCGCGCGCGCAGCTTCCATGCGTTCGGTGGCCAGATCGACGTCGGCGCGGCGCAGCAGCCACGCCGGCGTGCCGCGCAGGTCCGCCGGTGCTTCGTCGAGCAGGCTGCGCGCGGTGGTGAAGTCGGTATCGAGCACGGCCGCGTCGATGCGCTGCAGCCACTGCTCATTCGGCGCATCGCCCTGTTCGACGTCCGTGCCCGCCGGGCGGCCCAGCGCCAGCAGCAGGCGG
Organism: Dokdonella ginsengisoli; assembly: GCF_042652785.1. Classification (NCBI taxonomy): domain Bacteria; kingdom Pseudomonadati; phylum Pseudomonadota; class Gammaproteobacteria; order Lysobacterales; family Rhodanobacteraceae; genus Dokdonella; species Dokdonella ginsengisoli. The sequence continues at coordinate 401,724 of NZ_JBHSHD010000002.1, forward strand.
TTGCCGGCCTGGCGCGTCGCCGCGACGGCCGAATCCCCGTTCGCCTCGACCTCGCGCAGCACGCGATCGGCGTCGCGCCATTCGATCCGGCTGACCCAACCGGCGGCGACGCGGCGCGTGGTGGCGACGACGAAGCGCCCTGCGCCGGTGGCGGCGCCGACGCGCTGTTCGCCGAGCAGGGGCGTGCCGTCGTTGCGCGCGGTGGCCGCGATGTTTCCGCTCGGCACCACGCGCAGGCCCGCTTCGCGCAGGCGTTCGGCGATCTGGTCCATCAGGCCCAGCCGCAGCCAGGCCGACTCGGGATCCGCCTCCGGCTCGACCGCGACCGGCAGCACCGCGACCGCGTCCTTCGCGTCGAGCGCCGGGCGTGCGTGCCAGAGCCAGGCGCCCAGCACCACGGCAAGCGCGAGCACCGCGGCGGCCACGGCCGCGGCGATCCGGCGTGGCGTGCGGCCGGGCGGGGGGGATTCGACGACGGCATCGCCGGCGTCGGCGAGCCTCGTTTCGGCCACCCAGCGGTAGCCGAAGCGCGGCACGGTGCGCACCATCGACTGCCCCTCGCCGGCGTCGCCGACGACGCGGCGCAGCTTGCGGATCAGCTGGCCGAGCTGGGCGTCGGTGACGTCGACGCGGCCCCAGATCGCCGCGATCAGCTCGTCGCGCCCGACCGCGCGTTCGCGATGCTCGATCAGCCACACCAGGCCGTCGAACACCTTCGGCGAAACCGTCAGCAGCTTTCCGCCGGAATGCAGCTCGCGCGCCGCCACGTCCAGGCGGAACGTGGCGAAGCGGTAAACGGATCGACTCATTGCAGGGGCGGCCGGCGCGGCATCGGGATCGTCGGGCGAAACGTTGCGCCCGATTCTGCACGAACGCCGGCCGCCGGCGTGCGGCGATCCGCGGCGCCGCGACGAGGGTCGCCCCCCGGCCGGGCGCTCGGCGAGAAAAATGCTTTCGCCTCTCCTCACCTGACGAGCGGCGCTCTTGCGCGGGAATGACGGTTTCCTTGAGAGCGATTTCCCGCACAGGCGCAGAGGACGCGGAGGAGAAACTTCCTCTCTGGTTCCCTGCGATCTCTGCGCCTCTGCGAGACAATCTCCTTCGCGCCAGTCGCTCATCGGCGTCGCGGTTCGGCTCGGACTCGCACTTGCGTGAACGACGGCTCCCTTCAAAGCGATTTCTCGCACAGGCGCAGAGGGCGCGGAGGAGAAACTCGTTGCCCTCGTTTCCGCACCTCCGCAGCGTCTGCGCGTCTGCGCGAGAACTCCCTTCGCATTCCTCTGCGCGGACGCACGCCCCCAACACTCCCGACGTCATGCCCGCGAACGCGGGCATCCATCGGCTTTGGACTCGCGCTTGCGCGAATGACAGCTCCGTTCAAAGCGATCTCTCGCAGAGGCGCAGAGGACGCGGAGGAAAAACTTTCTCTCTGGTTCTCTGCGTCTGTGCGAGACAATCTCCTTCGCAGCATTTCCTCATCGGCGCCGGAATCGCTCCCTCACGACCCGTCGAAGCCGTCGCCGAAGATCGCGTCCGGCGGCGTCGCGGTGCAGTCGCGGTACCACGGCGTGATGCCGGTGATCGTGTCCCAGGCCGGCGAGTCGACGGGATCGAGCGCGTTCGGGCACAGCTCACCGCCGTACTCACCGAGGCCGGCCGGCGGCGCCGGCGGCGGCCCGCTGAGCTGGTTGCCGCCGACGAAGAAGCCGCTCAGCGCCGGCAGGCCGTCGAGCGAGGGAATCGTGCCGGTGAGCTGGTTGCCGGATGCCGAGAACCACGTCAGCGCCGGCAGCGCGCCGAACGGCGGAATCGCGCCGTCGAACCGGTTGCCGAGGAACGTCGCCGACTGCAGCGCGGTCAGGCCGGCCAGCGACGGCAGCGCGCCGGTCAGGCCGGTGTTGCGCACGTCGATCGTCTGCAGCTGCGCGAGGCCGGCGAGCGAGGGGAACGTGCCGCCGAGCTGGCTCTGGTCGGCGATCTGCAGGCTGACCAGTGCGCTCAGCTGGTTCAACGTCGGCGGCAAGGTACCGACCATGTTGGTGAAGCCGAAGCTGAGCCCCACCACGTGCGCGCCGGTCTCGTCGCAGGTCACGCCGGTCCAGCTGCATTCGGTGCCCGGTTCGCCGAGCCAGCCGTTCATGTCCCACCAGCCGGCGCCGTTGGTGCTGTCGTACAGGTCGACCAGCGCTGCGCGCTCCGACGCCGGGATGCCGCCCGGCGTACGGCGGTAGAAATACGCCGCGCCCTGCTGGTAGTGGTCCCAGTCCGGCGTGTAGCCGTACATGCCGATCAGCGCTTCGTCGCCGTCGAGCGCGACCGCGGCGCCGAAGTACGGCGAAACGATGCCGTCGTATTCGGTGAAGGTGTGCGCACCGCCGAATGCGTCGCCGGTGCGGCGGAACAGGTAGGCCGCGCCCTGTCCCTCGGTGCCGTCGACGGTGACGTTGCTGGCACCGACCAGCGCGGTGTCGCCCTGCAGCGCCAGCGTCATGCCGAAATTGTCGGTCGGCGGCAGGCCGATGCCGTCGGGGCCGCGCGCGGCGCCGTCGCTCGCGGCGAGCCGCTGCCGCTGGGTCCAGTCGCCGCCCGCGCCGCCGTACACGTAGACCACGCCCGCACCGCCCTCGCGCCACATCGCACCGATCAGCGCGGTGTCGCCGTCGACCGCCAGCGCGCTGCCGAGCTGGTCGTTCTCCACGCCCTCGGCGACGACGATCTTCTGCGCCTGGTTCCACACGCCGTCGACGCGGGCGAAGCGGTAGACCGCGCCCTGCGCGTGGCGGCCGTCGATCTGCGCACCCGGCGAACTGGCCAGCAGGGTCGCGCCGGACAGCGCGATCGCCGAACCGAAGCCGTCGCCGACGTCGCCGTCGGCGGCGACCAGCTGCTGGGTCTGCGTCCACGCGCCGTCGATGCGGGTGTAGACGTAGACCGAACCGTGCATCAGCTGGTCGTTGTAGTGCGCGCCGTAGGCGGCGACGACGATCGTCTCCCCGTCCATCGCCACCGCGCTGCCGAACCAGTCGACCGAGGTGCCGTCGGCGGCGACGAGTTTCTGCGTCTCGGCCCAGACGCCGTCGTCGCCGCGCTCGAACACGTAGGCCGCGCCCTGCGAGTTGTGCTCGCCGATCTTCGCGTTGATCGCACCGATCACCGCGACGCGGCCGGACACCGCCACCGACCAGCCGAACTCGTTGTAGGCCGCGCCGTCGCTGGCGAGCAGGGTCTGCGTCAGGTTCCACGCGCCGTCGGCGGCGCGCTCGTAGACCAGCACCTTGCCCTGCGCGGCGTTGTCGCCGAGGGTGGCCTCGGAGGCGGAGACCAGCGCCACCGTGCCCGAGATCGCCACCGCGCGGCCGAACTTGTCGTAGCCCAGCCCCTGCGGATCGAGCACGCGCTGCGTGGCCCAGTCTTCGGCGTTCGGCGCGACGGACGCCGCGCGCACGGTCATTGCGGCGATCAGGAACAACGCGATCAGGATCAGGCTGCGCTGCAGGAAGCGGCTGACTGTCCGATGGACAGGGAGCAAGGCCATGGGGAATCGTCTCCGGAAGAGGGTCAGGGGGTCGACCGACCGGCGCGAACCGGTCCGGCACTCGACCGCGGCAGCGTGCCCCCGCCGTTCCGGCGCCTCACTCGCGCTCCGTTATCGCTGCATTGCCGTTTCGTGAATCGCTTCGGATTCAGTCACTTGGACGCGGGCGGGGCCAGCACCGGCGCGGCGACCGGCGGCGGAATCACGCGCTCGCCGGCCAGCCGCTGCGAGCGCTGCAGCGCGCCGCGCCAGGCCTCGTCGCGGCCGAGCGCGCGATACAGCCGCGCCTGCAGCAGGCTGGAGGCGAAGTCGGCGTCGGCCCAGCGCTGCACGCGCCCGACCACCGTGCTGGCACGCTCGGTGTCGCCGACGTCGATCAGCGCATTGCCCCAGGACACCGCGACCTCGGCGACGTCGGCGGCGATGCCGTTGCGCTCGGCCTGCGCCAGCGCGCGTTCGTAGGCCGCCGATGCCGTTGCGCGCTGCGTCGGCCATTGCCGCTCCGCCTCGGCCAGCGTCGCCAGCACGGCGGCAGCCGGCACCTGCACGCTGGCCGACCAGTCGAGCAGGCGCCTGGCCTCCAGCGCCGCGTCCCCGTCCTGCGACGAGGCGCGCAGCGCGCGCACCAGGGTCAGCCAGGCGCCGGCACGCGCCCGCGCGCGATCCGGGCCGGCCAGCGCCTCGACCGCGGCGCGCGCATGCGCGGCCGCCGCCGGCGCGCGGCCGGTGGCCAGCTCGATGCGCGCCTGTTCCGCACGCGCGTGACCCAGCACCGGCAGGTCCTGCCCCGGCGTCATCGCGTCGGCGACCTGCACCAGCAACGCCGCCGCCTCGCCGAGGCGGCCGTTGGCCGCCAGCGCGCGCGCGTGCTGCACCTTCAGCGAGCGCTGCAGGTCCGCATTGCTGATCTGCGGCAGCAGCGCCCAGCTGCGTTCGCTGGTCGCCAGGGCGTCGACCGGCTGCAGCAGGGCCAGCTGCGAATCGATCTGGTCGTCGATCGCCATCATCATCTCGTTGCGCCCGCCCAGGCGACGGAAGCGTTCCTCCGAGCGGCGCATGACGGCGAGCCCTTCGGCGTAGCGGCCGCGCGTGTTCTCCATCAGGCCTTCGTTGGCCTCGATGCGCGCCAGCGAGAGCGCATCGCCGGTAATCTCCAGCGCGACGCGCGCCTTGGCGAAATCGTCCATCGCCTCGTCGAAGCGGCCGCCGACCGCCTCGGCGATGCCGCAGGCGGTGTGCGCGCGGCCGAGTACGCCCGGTTCGTTGCGCTCGGCCAGCAGCGCGACCGCCTCGCGGCAGTCGCGCCCGGCCGCGGCGGTGTCGCCCAGATGGATCATCACCGAGCTGGACACCGTCAGCACCAGCGCGCGCAGGACCGGATCGCGTTCGGCGCTCACGTCGGCGAGCAGGCGGTCCAGCGTGTCGCGCGCCGCCGCCATGCGGCCGCTGCGGAAGTCGACCTGGGCCAGGCGCAGGCGCAGTTCCGGCGCTTGGCGCAGGTCCGGTGGTGCGCTCTCGATGATCTGGCGCGCACGGTCGAGTTCGTCGGACAGCAGCGCCGCTTCGGCACGCTGGCGCACGTCGTCGAGCGCCGAAGTGGCCGCGCCGGACTCGGCGGCGACCGGCTTGCCCAGGCGCATCAGCAGCTGCGCGACCGCCGCACGCGCCGCCGCGGCGGCATCGGCTTGCTGCGCCTCGACCACGACGTCGTCGGCGCCTTCCTCGCGCAGTTCCAGGCGCACGCGCCAGCCGTTCGCGCCGCGCGACGCGCTGGAGGCGAGCAGGCGGCGCGCACCGGTCGCCGCACGCACGTCGCCGGCGAGCGCGGCCGCGTCGGAAGCGGCGCCGCGCATCAGTGCGACCATCGTCTCGTTCGGCACCACCGCCAGACCGGCGCCGCGCAGGCGACCGGCGACCAGATCCATCAGGCCCAGCCGCAGCCACGACCATTCCGCCGCCGCGTCGACCGCGACCGGCAGCACCGCGACCGCATCGGCGCCGAGCGCCTGCGCCGCGGCGGCCGGCGCCGGCGGCGCGGCGCCGCCGTCGAGCACGTAGGCGGCGGCCGCGATCGCCGGCAGCGCGAACAGCGC